>CAMWLY010000051.1 GCA_947175145.1 uncultured Muribaculaceae bacterium
TTTTACCGTCGACACGAGTTATGCTGTATCCGCGTTTGAGAGTATTCATAGGACTTAGCACATTAATCAGCTTGCCGATATTTTCGAGTCTCAGGTTCAGCTTCTCAATCTGAGACTTGGCGGCATTTTCTACTCGCAGTGACTGTCTTGTCAGATGCAGTCTCTCCCTGCCTACTTCCGACTGCACCTTGGCCGGCAAATCGCGTGCGAGTCCTGCAAGTTGCATTTTGCGGCGCATAATCTGAGTGCGTGCTAATGCAGGTATGGATTGAGTGATATAGTCGAGGTGTCGCAATTCTCCGCGCATCGCCTCAGCTCCATAACGCGCTATTTTGGTGACCAACTCATTTACGGTGCCGAGAGCTCCGCGCAGAGTGTCGATTATCCAGGCCGCTACAGCCGTGGGGGTCTTGCAGCGCACACACGCTATTTCATCAAGCACGGTTCGGTCGCGTTCATGTCCGATACCCACGACTATCGGTAGCGGAAAGGTTGCCACACGTCGGGCCAACTCCAAGTTGTCAAATCCATTGAGGTCGGTGGTTGCACCCCCTCCGCGGATTATTACGACTATATCCCACTGGTCTATAGTCATCTCGACTTTGTCTAAGGCAGACATCACCGAGTTTGGAGTTCTTTCCCCCTGCATCACTGCCGGGAAAAGCATCTTGTATATCTTGAATCGGTCGGGATTCGATTCAATCTGGTTTATGAAGTCACCATATCCGGCAGCTCCGGCCGCTGAAATCACTGCTATGCGCTGTGGAGCGACCGGCAATTCAAGCGATTTGTTGTCATTCAGCACTCCCTCCTGCGCCAGTCGGTTCAGAATCTCGCGCCTGATGCGCTCCATATCGCCGAGAGTGTAACTCGGATCGATATCGCTGATAGTAAAAGATAGACCGTATACCGGGTGATGCGTAGCCGAACCGCGCACCAGCACTTTCAGGCCATTTGATATATCGCGCCCGGTCGCTTCGATAAACTTGCGGCGTATCACCCCCAATGAGCCTGCCCATATCATGGCGCGAAGCTTGGCTGTCGTGCTGCCGGCCTGATTCTTCTCAATCAGTTCCATATAGCAGTGACCCCCTACAAGTCTAAGGTCGGAAAATTCAGCTTGTACCCACACATTCTGCACTCCGCGGGTCATGCGTATCGCATTGCCCAACACCTGCTGGAACTGTGTGAGTGTGAGTGCGACTTCAGTCATCGACTTCCGATATTTCTACCAATCCACCTGTCACCGGAGAGAATATGGCTTTGGAGCGTTGCTTCTTGTCTGAGAAGAGTGAGGGATTAAGTCCGAATTGCACTCCGAGCTGTGCCAATTCCACATCGCCGCTCCAAAGAGTCTTACCTTCGCATTGCAGCGCGATATGAGCCGCACCGGGTATATTGTATATCACGGCATCTTTGGGGAGTTTCTTCTCCTCACCTTTGGAATCAACCGGCAATTCACCTTTTGAGAGAACTTTGACCGTTACATTGACAGGAGCGCCCGCCAAGTCATCAGCTTCAACAAATCCGGCGAAGTCCGACATGCGGAAAAGAGTTACCCTCTCATTTTCACCCTTAGGGGTAAAACTGAATGTGCGTGTCACAGTCTGAGTCTCGGTAGTGCCGGTAAATGCTGCTGTCAGAGCTTTTTCCTGATGAGCCAGTGAGGCGAGCATCAGTTCGAGCTGACGACCGTCGGTAGGCATGGAATCTGCTGTGCCTCGGGTCAGCGATAGTTTGGCATCGCGAACCTCCATCAGGCTTTCCGAGAGCATCTGCGCTTGCTTTGCAGTGGATTGTGAAGCCAGAAAATCCTCATTGACATACTGCAGATAGTCGCGGGGGTGTACCTCTATTGCAGGTTCCGAATCATCAGCTGCAGCCGGCACCGAGGGTGCCTCCGCATCACTGTTGATTGCAAGGAGCATTCCATCTTCCGCCACAGTGATTGAAGTTACCGCACCGGGTTTCACCTGCATCAGATACCTGCTTTCTGTATCGGCAACTCCGTAGGGGTAGGCCTTTACAGATACAATTTCCCATTTCTCACTATCCTGACTCGGAGCCTTTGTAGTGCCGAGGAATTTCTTGGCATACTGGTAGTATGGCCCTGCGATTGTTGAGGTGCGGCGGGCTGTGATCTGAAATTCGATTGCAGTGACCGGCAGATTATATACCACTCCATATTCATTGTGCTTGTCGGCGGTAAGAACCCTGGTCTGCTGAGCCAATGCCGGAAGCACTGCGGAGGTTGCGCAGATGGCCAGCGAAGCTGCATATATTTTTAAGTTTTTCATAATCCGCTATGTTTTGAAGAATTTATCTGATCGGCTCTCAGCCTATTACCTTTCTGATTGCTCTGCCTGCGTATGCAGCTATATCACCGGCTGTCATGCCGAATTCCCCGAGTTCGGCTGCAGCCAAATCGCCGGCCAGACCGTGTAGGTAAGTGCCGATTGTAGCCGCGTATTCAGGTTGATAACCCTGTGCGAGGAAAGCTGTGATGATTCCTGTAAGCACATCGCCGGCTCCGGCAGTTGCCATGCCGGGGTTGCCGGTAGCGTTGAAGTATACACGCCCGGTGGGTCTGATTACCGAAGTGAAATGCCCTTTAAGCACGATGATTATATTGTGCCTGCGCGACATCTCGATTGCGGTCTTGAGCCTCTGTTCGGAGTTGCGCTGTTCGCCGAATAATCGGTCAAATTCACCCACATGGGGTGTTATGATGGTCTTGGCGGGCAGCAGCGACAGCATGGTCGGACGCTTGGCTATGCAGTTAAGTGCATCGGCATCGAGCACCAGCGGAGCCGTGCAGTGTTGCAGCAGTGATTCAAGTGCATCAATCGTGAGATCC
Source organism: uncultured Muribaculaceae bacterium (assembly GCA_947175145.1). Classification (GTDB taxonomy): domain Bacteria; phylum Bacteroidota; class Bacteroidia; order Bacteroidales; family Muribaculaceae; genus Lepagella. The sequence continues at coordinate 2,858 of CAMWLY010000051.1, forward strand.
TGTGTGCCGATGCCCGGGCCGCAGGCCACTGCCTGATGATTATGATGAATCTTCATCTCGGTGATGAAGTGTTCACCTCTGTCGGGCTCATACATAGCCTCGGGAACTGCAGTCTGAACGATTGACAATCCGCGCTTGGCGCTATGCACAGTCACCAGTCCGGCTCCGGCGCGCATCACCGCGCGTGCCGCCATAATCGAGGCCCCCATCATGCCGGTGCTGCCGGCAAAAAGCAGCGCCGAACCGTAATCACGCTTCCCGGTAAATGGCAGACGTCTGCGTAGCAAGGGCTTGATATTGCGCTCGTCAATTACAAAATAATTGGTCGCGGTTTCTTTTATTTTAGTTTCATCGAGGTCTATATCAAGCAGCTTCCACTCTCCGATCACAGGGTGATTCTCCGAGAAGAAGAAAGATAGCTTCGGAAGCTGAAAGGCTAAAGTGAGATGAGCATGAACCACATCGCGAAGATTCACATTCTCGTTCCACTCCACAAACAATCCGGACGGCACATCGATAGATACCACATACGCTCCGGACTCGTTGATGTATCTTGTCACAGCCACAAAACCGCCGGTCAGCGGGCGGTCAAGCCCGGAGCCGAACAAACCGTCGATAACCACATCATCTTCTCCCAAGTAGGGTGGAGTAAACGCATGTGTGACTTCTGTGAAATCTATGCCGTCGATCGCCATCAATCTCTGATATTCCTCCTCGCAGTCGTGAGAGAGTTTGCCGCTCACATTGAAAAGAAATATCTCTACGCGGCGGTATCCCTGCTCGATGAGCATTCTGGCCACTGCCAGAGCATCGCCTCCGTTATTACCCGGACCGGCAAACACTACTATGCGCTGGCTGGGGAGAAAGCGGGATATTATTTCTACACTTACCGCGGTGGCAGCGCGCTCCATCAATTCTATCGAACTGATGCGCTGCTGTTCGCAGGTAGCTATATCTATCTGTTGGATTCCTTGGGAATTGATTATCTTCATGTCAAGTCTTGGGTCGCTTCAACTTGCAAATATAACAAACTATCACCACTGCCGCAAGCTACTCTCTGTAATATATCCGCTTGACCCTCGGTGATATCGAGGTCAGGACTTCATAGGGTATTGTACCCAGGGCATCTGCAAGCCTTTGTAGCGGAGCCTCAGGGCCGAACACCTCAACCTGGTCACCGACATGGCAGCCAAGTCCTGTCACATCAATCATGCAGGCGTCCATGCAGATATTGCCGACAGTCGGTGCGTCATGGCCGTTGACTTTCACGCTGATCGCACCGCCCCCGAAATGTCGGTTCATGCCATCGGCATAACCCACCGGAATAGTGGCAATCTCCGATGGCCGGGTCAATACTCCGCGTCGACCGTAGCCTATGGTCTGACCGGCTTCATATTTCCTGATTGCTATTATCACGGTGCGGAGTGCGGATACCGTTGCCAATGGTTGCTCAATCTCCGGCGGGAGTGTGTTGGCACCATATAGCCCGATGCCCAATCGCGCCATATCATAGTGATATTGAGGAAATCTCAAAATTCCGGCAGAGTTGAGAATATGTCGCAGAATAGGCTGCCTGTAGTTCGCAAGCATATAATCGGTGTATTCCGCGAACCGCTTGAACTGCAATTCAGTATAATCGTCCATATCGGGGCAGTCTGCTGTCGCCAGGTGTGAGAATACCGAGCGCGCGGTAACCTCCTTACTCTCGCCGAGTCTTATCATAAGCTCCTCCAACTCCTCTCCGATAAAACCCATGCGGTGCATTCCGGTGTCGAGCTTTATGTGAATCGGGTAGTCCGTTATGCCGGAGCGGCGAGCTTCGCGAATCACATCGCGCAGCATCTCAAAGGAGTATATCTCCGGTTCAAGCTTATTGGCAAACATCGCCTTATAGTTGGCGGTCTTGGGATTCATCACCATGATCGGCATGGTGATACCCTTCTGGCGCAATTCTATCCCCTCGTCGAGCACCGCCACTGCAAGATAGCTTGCACCGGCATCCTGAAGTGTTTTCGCTATCTCATAACTTCCCGCTCCATATCCTGATGCTTTGACCATGCAGACTATACCGGTCGTGACCGGTAGCTGACGCCGGAAATAATTATAATTCCGCACCAGAGAATCCAGATTCACCTCAAGCACAGTCTCATGGCGCCGGGTCTCCAGCATGGCCGCCACCGGGTCAAGGTCATATTCGGGTGAACCTTTGACTAATACAGCTTCGAAGTTGAAATCTGAGGGAGAGACCGCCTCAAGCAGGCTTTCCACAGTGTCATATATCTCGACTTTGGGAATCATGGCTTCAAAGTCAGCCCTGTGAAGCATCATGTTTGCACCAACCCCGACAAGCCTGGTGACACCTGCGGCAGAAATCGTGTTTGCCAATTCCGAATATGGTTTTTCAGATGCCGAAGACTCATGATGCGGGTCGCTCATCACAAGCGTTTCCGACTGGTCGGGAGTGGTGCGCCTGCGCAGAAAATCAAGTGCAGGCCTTAGCGATGAAAAGTCTGAGGTATACTGGTCATGAATCACACTGCACCCGTTGACCCCCTCGGTCACATTGAGTCGGGTGCCGATTTTGTGAAGTCGTGCGAACCGCGCGGCGATTGTGTCAGGAGCAATCCCCTCATGAAGCATAAAGGCCAGTGCGTGACAAGCATTCTCTTTGTCTGCATCACTATTCAGAGGGGCTTCGAATTTGCCTTCTATATTTTTGTATCGATATTCTACTTTTGTTGTGTTGCCGTCAACTTCGATATTGATTTTTATATCGGCGGGATTGTCATGAATTGTCCAGGTCAGTTTCTCCGAGCCGGCAGAGACGGTATTCACCGCATCAGCCACTATGGAATTGTCTGATGAATATATCACTGTTCCTGCATCTCGGGCGAGTTCGGCTTTTTCGCGGGCTTTCTCCATATCGGAGCTGAATCCGCTTGAATGCGCATCACCGATATTGGTGATAATCACGGTGTCGGGCTTTATGCACTCCGCTAAGGCCTGCATTTCACCCTTTTTGGATATTCCGGCTTCAATTATAGCCAGATCGCTGTCAGCCGGAATTTCCCACATCGAGAGCGGTACTCCGATTTGCGAATTGTAGCTTCGGGGAGAGCGAGCCAAAGACTTCAGCGGCTCGAGAAGTTGATAAATCCATTCCTTCAGGGTTGTCTTACCGCGCGACCCGGTGATTGCCAGAATTTCTCCTCTGAAATCAGGTCGTCTGCGGGCCACCTGCTGCAACGCTTTGACAGTGTCGCTCACCTGATGAAATTTCGCTCCCGGAAAATCGCCTTCAGGGATTCGGTTCACAATAAACTCCCGGACTCCGCGCGAGTACAGTTCGGGAATATAGCGATGTCCGTCATTGCCGGTTGTGGCAATAGCAAAAAAAGCGGTTTCCTCAGGTATTTCCAGCGAACGTGAATCTGTAAGCAGGCGCTTGATACCGCTACCAAGTTCTACACTCTGTAAAATTTCATTAGAAGCCATAATGATGGATTTGGAGCCGGGTTAAGAATAATACTTCACAGGCTCATAGAATACAAAATTACACAATTTTTGTAAAACGATATGGATTTGAAGCCTCGCTGTTGTCATACTTTTGTCCCCAAAAAGAGTATGCAGATGAATTCGGAAACTGATATGCAGCTCCTCGAGCAAGCTCGGCGCTGCTGGGATGGTTGGCGGGAGTTTCGGCGCGAGCGCGACCGATGCAAGCGGTTTACCTACGGGGACCAGTGGAAAGATCCGGTTATAGATCATGGTCGGACCGTGACCGAGGAGGAACTTATTGTGTCGCAAGGTAACCTGCCACTTAAAAATAATCTTATCCGCAGACTTGTGCGCAATGTGCTCGGTATCTATCGGCAGCGCTATGCTATACCGCGTGTTATAGCACGGGATCCGCTTGAAGCGGCGCGGGCGGCCACTATAAATACTCTCCTCGATTCATGCTCCCGGTGCAACCGTCTCGAAGAATTATACTCGCGCACACTCGAGGAGTTCCTGATTTCCGGCATGGCGGTTCATAAAAAGTGGTTCGGCAGGCGCGACGGCCGCACAGATTGCTGGACAGATATTATCTCTCCCTCCAGATTCTTTATAGATAAGGCCGGGCGTGATTTCCGCGGTTCGGATATTTCAATCATAGGTGAAGTGCATGATATGCGTGCCGATGACCTTGTGGCCACATTTGCCAAAGCCCCCTCACATGCCGCTTCGATTCTCGGGCATTATGGCCTTTCCGATGCCTCCGGGGTGAATCCGGAGTGTCAGGTGTGGGAAGTCTGGCAGAAAGTCCGCACACTCGCCCTCGATTGCCATGACCGGCAATTGGGCCGACGTGTCACAATGCCGGCATCGGCTGAGCCTCGGGTGCGTATGCTCGCCAATCAGCGCGCGCAGGCAGGTTTGCCCGCTCTCGATTATAACTGGATGCCGGTTGAAGCATGGCGATATTCCTTCCTGACTCCCGATGGATATATACTTGCACGAGGTTACTCCCCGTATCATCATGGCAGTCACCCTTATATATTCAAGGCATACCCTTTCATAGATGGTGAGGTTCATTCATTTGTAGGCGACATCATAGACCAGCAGAAGCTTACCAACCGACTGATTTCAATGTATGACTGGGTGCTCAGAGCTTCGGCCAAGGGTGTCCTGCTTTTCCCTGAAGGTGCGCTGCCCGAGGGTGTCGATATGGCTGATGTGGTCGATGAGTGGAGTCGGTTCAATGGTGTAATTGTCTATAAGCCGCGCAGCGGAGTGCCTCTGCCGCAGCAGGTGAGTTCCAAAAGCGCCGACATCGGAATAACCGAATTACTCGGTATTCAGATGAAGATGATGGAAGATATTTCGGGAGTCAACGGTGCGCTGCAGGGTAAACTCGATAATGGCTCCATGAGCGGCACCCTTTATGACCAGCAAACCAAAAACTCCCTCTCGGCACTTGCCGACCTGCTTGGGAGTTTTGAAGATTTCACGCGCCGTGGCACTCTGATCGATGTGGCCAATATCCGCCAGTTTTATACCCGGCGCAGGGTTGAGGCTATCGCGGGAGTTTCCGCTCCCGATTTAAGCCCGACACCCGACTTCCTCGATTCATGCCTTGATTTTAAAATTTGAGGAACGCAGTCTGAAATATAAAGTTGATAACTGAACCATAGCGGAGGAATTAGTGTTAAAAACATTGAAAAACACATTAAATCTTCCGCTATGAAATATGTATCGACGGGCAATGGCAAGATGCCGCTTATATCGCTGCTGGCCATATTGTCAATCTCCCTGACCATTAATTTGCCTGGTCTGGCCGTTTCCCCTATGCTGGGGCATCTTCGGGCCATCTTCCATTCTTCGGAAATTGAGGCGCAGTTGCTCACTTCACTTCCTAATCTTGTTATGATACCGGTGGTGATACTTGCCGGCAGAATAGCTACTCCCAAGTGGCAGACCGCCGTGCTGGTCACAGGTCTTTCCATTTTCTTCCTGAGTGGCCTGATAAGCCTGTTTGCCGATTCCATGGGTTTCCTGATTTTTCTCGGCTGTATGGGCGGAGTAGGTTGCGGACTTGTGGTTCCGATTGCAGCCGGCGCCATCTCCGAATGGTTCATGCGCAAGCCGCGTCAGGAGGACCTCGGTCTTAAATCCACCACTTCCAATGCGATGGTTATCGTGGCCAATATCTTTGTAGGTATCGTGGCTACCATAAATTGGCACTCGGCGTTTGCAGTCTATATGATTCCTTTGATTCCGCTATGCCTTGTGCCGTTCATGACCCAGAAATATATCCGCAAGCATCTGGTGGCCGATACTCCTCAGGAGTCAGCCAAAGAAGCGGCTGCCGCTGCTGCTTCCAAGCCTGCGGTTGCTCCATATCATTTCCAGGGCTCATACTCCACACGCCTTCTGATTGCGCTCATAGTTCTCTATGTGCTGCTTACTTACTGCACAACTTCCATAAGCTATTACGCTCCGTTTATGATGGAGAAATATGGCATGAATACCACCGAAGTCGGTATTGTGACCGCAGCTTATTACGGCATGGTGGCACTTAGCGGTGCATTTGTAGGAGTCCTGAAGCGATTCTTCGGCAAACCGGTTATGTTTATCTGTCTGGCGATCATCTGCGGAGGTCTTATTATCATCGGATTTACTCACAATGTATATGTGATGACCGCTGCTTCACTTTGCACCGGTTTCGCTTATGGTATCGTGCAGCCGATAATCTACAACAAGACCACTTATATCGCGCCCTCCCACGCTGCAGGCATGAAATATTTCGGCTATGTGCTCTCCTCAAATTATCTTTCGATTATGATGGTGCCATTTGTCGACAGCTTCTTCCGCAATATTTTCCATTCCACTTCGCCCGGTTTTGAATTTGTATTCTCCGGCGTAGTAGTCGCAGGTCTGCTGGTATGGGCACTGATAGAGCGTAAGAATTATGTGTTTGCCGTGAATCCGGCCACTGCAGCTCCATCGCCCGAGGAGGTGGCTCGCGCCGAAGCATACGAAGCTGCTTTGAAAAAGGGTGCATCTGCAGCCAAGTAATATAGAATATATAATACAATATCCCGTGAAGCAGACTTCACGGGATATTATATATCTGAATATTACAGAGTCTTGTCAGAAGCGTGTTATCAGCATCGCATCGCCGTATGCGCCAAACTGATACCCCTCCTGTATAGCTACCTCGTAGGCGTGCATCACATTGTGATAACCACCGAATGCCGCTACCATCATCAGCATGGTGCTGTAGGGCATGTGGAAGTTTGAAATCATGGCGTCGCAAACCGTGAAATCGTAGGGCGGGAATATAAACTTGTTGGTCCAGCCTTCGTAAGTCATAAGGTGCGAGTCCATGCAAACCGCGCTTGCGAGTCCGCGCATTGTCGATGTGCCGACCGCACACACATGCTTCATCTCATCTTTAGCCTTGTTGACAGTCTCCACAAGTGTTTCATCGACTATCAGCTGCTCGGAATCCATGCGATGTTTTGTAAGGTCTTCCACATCGATTTCCTTGTAATTTCCGCGGCCTGAGTGCAGGGTTACAAAAGCACGCTCCACTCCTTTGATTTCAAGGCGTTTCATTAGCTCGCGGCTGAAATGCAGACCTGCCGCCGGAGCCATGACAGCCCCCTCATTCTCGGCAAATATGCATTGATAGCGATCCATGTCGCTCTCATCGGCCTTGCGGGTGATATAATCGGGAAGCGGCATCTCTCCGTATGAATACAACTGGCGTTTGAACTCATCGTGGTCACCATCGTAGAGGAAGCGCAATGTGCGTCCGCGCGATGTGGTATTGTCGATTACTTCTGCCACAAGCGACTCATCGTCACCGAAATATAATTTGTTGCCGATGCGAATCTTGCGTGCCGGTTCCACAAGCACATCCCAGAGCTTGTTTTCTTCATTGAGTTCGCGGAGCAGGAAAACCTCGATGCAGGCTCCGGTCTTCTCCTTGTTGCCGTAAAGACGGGCTGGAAATACCCTGGTGTTATTGAACACCATGACATCTCCCTCATCGAAATACTCCAGTACATCTTTAAACACACGATGTTCTATTTCCCCCGTGCGGGCATTTAAAACCATCAGGCGACACTCGTCGCGATTTTCAGAAGGGTATTGTGCGATTAACTCTTCGGGAAGTTTGAACTTAAACTGTGATAGTTTCATATTTTTGTGAGTACTTCTTTTGTTTTCAGTTAGTTTCGGTTGTTTCAGGTATCTCGGCATCGGCTATCATCTGCAGTGCCGAGTCAAGTGAGAGACACTTCTCTACAGTTATATCACCCACTCTGGTCCGGCGCAAGGCGGTGAGATGACCGCCGGAACCAAGGGCCTCACCCAAATCGCGTGCTAAGGCGCGAATATATGTGCCTTTGGAGCATAGCACTCTCACCCGCATCAGCGGAGGTTCGAAGCTCAATAGTTCCAATTCGCGGATTTCGAGTGGTTTCGCCTTAAGCGTCACTTCATTTCCTTTGCGGGCGTAAGAATAAGCACGTTTGCCATCTACCTTTACAGCTGAAAATACCGGAGGCACCTGCATCAGTTTGCCGGTAAAGTCGGGCAATGTGCGCAGTATCATTTCCTCAGTGATATGCTGATAGGGATAGTGTGCATCTATCTCGGTCTCAAGGTCAAAGCTCGGAGTAGTAGATCCGAGGGTAATATCGGCGATATATTCCTTCATGCCGGCCTGCAGCTCTTCAATCCGCTTTGTGGCCCTACCTGTGCAAACTATCAGCACACCTGTGGCCAGAGGATCGAGAGTGCCGGCATGGCCTACCTTGAATTTCTTGATGTGGAGTTTGCGGTGCAATGCGCCGCGCAGACGTTTCACCGCGTCAAACGATGTCCAGCCCAGCGGCTTGTCTATACCGATAATCTCTCCTTCGATAAAATCTTTCTTCACTTGTCAATCAGAAAGTTATTGCCAAAGTATGCAGATGATACCCATGATGGCGCAGTATACGGCGAACCATACCAGCTTACCCTTTTTCACAAGGTTGAGCATCCATCGGCAGGCACCCACACCAACTATAAAGGCTGAAGCAAATCCGATGATAAGTGCCAAAGCTCCGGTTTCAGTGCCGGTGGAGCCTGAGCTAACCATATCCTTGATGTCGAGCAGTGATTCTCCGAGTATCGGTATTATTACCATCAGAAAGGAGAATTGTGCCACCTCATCGCGCTTGTCGCCTATCAAGATGCCGGTAGCGATTGTTGTGCCCGAGCGGCTCAGACCGGGCAGAACCGCGACAGCCTGTGCGCAACCTATGATTATCGAGTCCCACCAGCTGATATTGCGGCCCCGGTTGGCCGCAATCATCGCAGGTCCGCGGCGCGCGGCGCGCATGTCGGAAACATGAGCGAAATATAGCAGTCCGGCTGTGGCGCAAAGGCATATACCGACTATCAGAAGTGATTGAAACGCATCTTCCACATATGACTTGAAGAATACGCCGACGATACCGACCGGCACACAGCTGATCAGCAGTTTGCACACATAGTCGAAATCATATCCGCGCTTGAATGTGAAGAAACTCTTGCACAGGCGCGCAAACATCGGCCAAAGCACAACAATGGTGCTCAGCACTGTGGCCGCATGAACTATAACCGAAAACTGCAAATTCTCATCTTCGGGTAAATCAACTCCGAGGATATGCTTGAAAATCTCGAGATGCCCGCTTGAACTTACAGGCAGATATTCCGTGAGACCCTGCACTATGCCCAGGATCAAGGCTTGTAACCAATCCACAGTATTATTACTTCTTTTTCCAGATGATTGCGAATGCCATTAGTAAAAAACCAAGAAAGGTGAGCAGAGGACCCACCACTATGCGTCGTGTGGAAAACACTTCAGGGTTAAAGGTGACGCCATCGGTCGAGCCACCGCCGCTCATAAGCAGAAAGCCTATGATTATCAGCAGCAGACAGCCGCCCATCATCAGGAAATTAACCTTGGTGAAGGGCATATCTATATGCTCCTTCTTCTCTTTATTTTTTTCAGTGGTCATATACAAAATCAAGTTGTCGCTATAGATTAGCGGAACAGCGCATCATAGTCTTTTCTGAGATAAACCGATGCTGATATCCATGCAGCAATTGAGCATAGAGTCATGCCGAGCAGTATCATTCCACCGGCGGTCATGCCATATTCCACCCACCCGAGTGAGTCAAGCGAAAGTCCGGTGCCGGCACCTTGCAGGGCTGCCAGTGTCGCGGCCAATATTCCTGAGGCAAGTAACCCTGAGATAAGGCCGGCGCCCAGGTTGCCGAGTACCACCGGTCTGCGTATAAATGCATTGGTGGCGCCCACAAGCTGCATGGTGTGGATAGTAAACCGGCGTGCGTAAATGCTCAGATGAACCGTGTTGTTGATCAATACTAATGATATGAGTATCATCATTGCAGCAGCCCCACCCAATATCCAGGTGAGTTGCTCCACATTCCGGTTCATTGATTCAATCATCTCGCTGTCGGGCGAGGATACTGATTCCACTCCGGGGCGTGCTGATACCGCGCGGGTTATCTTCTTGATAGCCGCCGGTGTGGTGTAATCAGCCTTAAGTGTGAAATCAACTTCAGCACTGAGCGGGTTTACCCCGAACAGTGCGTATAAATCTTCATCTGTTTCTGATTTCCACAACTCAAGGGCCTGCTCTTTGCTGACTGCGGTTACGGTGTTTACGTAAGGTTGGGCACTGAGCCACTTCTCAAGAGAAGCTTGCGTTTGAGCCGGTATCGAATCCTCAAGCACCGCCGATAATTCAAACCGCTCCTTGACGCGGCGTGTCTCCGATGCCGCAGCGAACCATAACATTGCCGCTATGCCAAGCAGCAAAAGCACCAAAGTCACACTGATGACCGTGGTGAGGTGATGAGCCCAATATGAAAGTTTGACCTCTTTCTCTTTTTTCATTATTTTTGAGCCGCTTCGTTTCGCGCGCAAAGATAATACATCAACACCCCCCTTGTCAAGTGTTTAGGCCATGATTTCGGTTTATCGGTACTTTTTTTGGCAAAAACCGGTGAAAAATGGCTATATTTGCATTGTATGGAGAGTAATAATTCCGATATCAACAGCGCCGATATGCCGGATTGCGGCAACTCGGATACTGCATTGAAGGCCGCATATCACACCTTAGGCTGCAAGCTCAATTTCTCAGAAACTTCCACCATCGGCAGAATGCTGCGCGACCGGGGAATCCTGACTGTGGCAGAGGGGGAGACTCCCGATATTGTGGTGGTCAACACCTGCTCGGTAACCGAAATGGCAGATAAGAAAGGGCGTCAGCTTATCAGGCGGATAAGCCGCGATTTCCCTCAAGCCACAATTGTAGTCACCGGCTGTTATGCTCAGCTTAAACCTGAGCAGGTGTCTGAACTGCCGGGAGTCGCGGTGGTGCTCGGCTCAAATGAGAAGTTGCGTATCGGTCAATATCTGGATCGATGGCTCGAAACGCACACTCCTCAGATTGATGTTACTCCCCCGCGCGAGATCAGGCAGTTTATGCCCAGTTGCGAGAGGGGAGACCGCACGCGCTGGTTTCTTAAGGTGCAAGATGGCTGCGACTATTTCTGCACCTATTGCACTATACCATACGCACGAGGCAGATCACGGTCAGGCTCTATCGCCGATATCGAGGCAATAGCCCGGAGGGCCGCTTCCGAAGGTGCCACTGAAATAGTAATCACCGGCGTAAATATCGGTGAGTTCGGAGCTGACACAGGTGAATCTTTTCTTGAGTTGCTTAAGCGGCTCGATGCCATAGAGTCGGTGCAGCGTTACAGAATTTCTTCGATAGAACCCAATCTGCTGACAGAGGAAATCCTGCACTGGATAGCGTCGGAGTCGCGCGCATTTATGCCTCATTTCCATATACCGCTGCAAGCGGGTTCAGACCGTGTTCTCAAACTTATGAACCGCCGATATGATACTACTCTGTTTGCCGAGCGGATAGCGCTGATTCGCAAGCTGATGCCCGATGCGTTCATAGGTGTAGACGTGATAGCGGGTGCGCGTGGTGAAACTGATGAGGAGTGGAGAAAAAGTATGGAATTCATAGACTCGCTGCCAATCACAAGACTGCATGTGTTTCCATATTCGGAGCGCCCCGGCACAGCCGCTCTCATGATAGGACACACAGTTCCGGCCGAAGAGAAGCATCTGCGCACTGCCCGCCTGATGCAGATTTCAGAAAAGAAACATGCTGATTTTATAAATGCTTCCATCGGCCGGGAGGTCCGTGTGCTCTGGGAGGCTCCGCGTTCCGGCTCTAAAACCATGCATGGCTTTACAGAAAATTATATCAGAGTCGAGGCTCCGCTCGATTCCGATTTGATTAATAAAATTTCAACGGTTCTTCTGACCGCTGAAAGCATATCCGAACTTAGAGAATAAACCGATGAAAGAGCTTGCGGTTATATTGCTCAATTGGAATGGGTTGGATCTGCTCAGACAG
>CAMWLY010000052.1 GCA_947175145.1 uncultured Muribaculaceae bacterium
TCATCGGCAACGGAGGCCATTTCTCTCTCCTGCAGCTTAAGGTCATACAGGAAGTTATCTCTCTGACTGTGTTCTCACTGTTTGTAATTTTATTGTTTAAGGGTGAAAGTCTGCACTGGAATCACTTTCTGGCTTTCGCGCTGCTGATTATCGCTGTATTTCTGGTTTTCCTCGACAGCTGATAAAGCTGCTTTTAAATATTGATCTATGACTTACGATTCCGAATATCTGGCGTCTCTACGCGATAAGAAGGACCTGAGTGTGCTGTTTGTATGCCTCGGCAATATCTGTCGGTCTCCGGCGGCTGAAGGGCTCATGAAGGCAGTTGTAGAGGAAGCCGGTGACTCCGACAGGTGGTATATAGATTCTGCCGGCACCGGGGGGTATCACACCGGAGATTTACCTGATCCGCGAATGCGCGCACATGCCTCACGCCGCGGATACAATCTTACTCACCGCGCCCGAAAGGTCTTGGAGCAGGATTTCAGACGCTTTGATCTGATTATTCCCATGGACTCGGCCAATGAGGATTACCTGCGCAGATTGGCACCCACTGCCGAAGCCGAGAGAAAAATAGTGCCGATGATAAATTTTGTCACACTCCCCACAAGATTTGACCATATACCGGACCCCTATTATGAAGGTGCCGAAGGCTTTGAACTTGTGCTTGATTTGCTCGAAAACGGCACTGCAAATCTCCACGCCCAACTTACCGACTAACTGCTGAGAGCCCAATAAACAGACACAATAAATGGGCTGCCGGTTTGGCAGCCCATTATTTTTCGTGCGGAATTATCCGCTAAACTTGAATTTTAATGCTTAGAAAGCCATAACTTTCTCAACCTTCTCACCCTGCTTCTTAATCAGGAGCTGGCCGGCTGCGGGATTCGCAACGCGCATACCCTGGAGGTTGTAGTACTCAACGGGTGCATTTACCTCATCGCCACCGATAACTTTAACTGCGCTACCCTCCAACGGGATTGTGATAGTAACTACAGTTGAATTACCATAGTACAAACTTGTGGTATTTGAGGGCCAGAGGAACATACTATGATATGGCATGGTCAGAGTAATGGCATCTTCAGTCTCTTCGTATGAGATACGATTAGCTGCCGGAGTAGTCGAGATGTCATTACTATTGGCGCTATAGGAAAGTCCATAATAAAGACCATGTGCATCACCACCATTGATACCCAATGAGAATTCCGGGATCAATACATTATCAGGAACAGTGATATCGACTATCATGTCGGGACTTTCACCATTAAATCCTAACGCTTGATAAACTCCTTTGAGAGGATTCTTGACCAATAGCTTGGTGTCATCACCTTCTCCTTTGTAAACCTCAACTTCATAATCTGTAGGCTCACTATCTTCTACAAACATATTGAAGAAGAAATCACCGGATACGGTACCGATGCCGACAAGAATTTTTTCTGTCTGCTTATTCAGTTCGTTGGCGTATGTCAAGCACCAATAAAGAGGTTGTGTGGCTTCCCAGCTATCACCAATTGCCCAAACGTCAAGAACCGGGAAGGTAATGGTATTACCTGTGATTGTACCGACAGAAGCTTCGGCATCTGATGCACCTGTACCAATGTTGCCTTCATCAGATACGGGTCTTAGATAGAAATAGGTAGGATCACCATTGGCATCTTCACCTAAGTCCTGTTTGTTGGGGACAGATACTGTACCCGCTGCCACATCAATAATGGCATTAATTTTTACTCCTGCAGGGAATCCTGAGATAATAGCTTCGCCTGTAGCCTCGTCTGTTACAGTGATGGTCAACTCAGTAGGAGAAGCCTGACTCAATAGATTTCTGTATGCCCAGTCATATACACCATTAAGGTCTGTAACAGCTTCTGCTTTTGCAGGAGCCTTCATAGATTTGGCACTGACGGTTTCAACTTTAGCGGCTACACTTGAAAGCTCTGCTTTCACATTCTCAATCTTGAGTGACTGAGCCTGATAGCGCTGACCGGCTACCATCGATGAACATGAGATTGCTGCAATCGCAGCGGCAAAGTAAATTTTCCTCATAGTCATTTAAATTAGTAATTATGGAATTGATATTCTATATCGTTACAAATTAGCTATCCTGTGTCGAGCCCCCTGAATCTAAAAATTTATAAAAAAACCTAACTTCCGAGCAGGAGTCTCAATGGATATGCTACAAAATTATACAAATATTTTTATCTGCCAAAACATTTTGTTAAAACATTCAAAAAATCATTATAATTTGGTAAGGCTTTGACCTATCTTCGCAGCCTCCATGTCCCGACTCTCCCCCCCCTTAAAAATTGGTAATGATTTCCGATATTCCGGTATAGGAATCTACCAACAAGTTCGGCCGGGATAGCGTTAATTATAAAGAGAAATATAATAACCCGAAATATGAAAGAAATAGATTTGTCAGAAATCAAGTCTCCGGCCGACATCCGGAATATGAATCTCGAACAACTTACAGCTTTAGCCGCAGAAATGCGGAGCGCATTATTAAAAAAGCTTTCCGCACACGGCGGACACGTAGGGCCGAATCTCGGCATGGTGGAAGCGGTGATCGCCCTGCACTATGTGTTTGATACCCCTCAAGACAAATTAGTTTTTGATGTGTCGCATCAGACTTATCCCCACAAGATGCTCACCGGGCGAATGGCGGCGTTTACCAATCCCGAGCATTACGATGATGTGACCGGTTACACCAATCCCCGCGAGAGCGAATATGACCTCTATTCGCTCGGCCACACTTCATCAGCAGTCGCTCTGGCAGCCGGCATAGCCAAAGGGAGAGACCTGAAAGGTGGCCGCGAGAATGTAGTGACGGTAATCGGTGATGGCTCTCTGAGTGGTGGCGTGGCTTTCGAAGGGCTGGATTATGGCGCTACCCTCGATTCCAACTTTATAGTGATAGTCAACGATAATCAGATGAGTATCGCTGAAAATCACGGAGGGATCTATGAGAATCTGGCTTTACTAAGAAATACCAACGGCGAGGCTGAGACTAATCTGTTTCGCTCAATGGGCTATGATTACCGCTATCTTAATTATGGCAATGATCTGCGCAGCCTTATAGAAATGTTCAGATCGGTAAAGAATATCAATCACCCCATTGTGGTGCATATCAACACGATGAAGGGACTCGGCCTTCCGGTAGCTGAAGCCGATAAGGAGACTTTTCACTTCTCGGCTCCATTTGATCTGAAAACAGGTGCTCTTTTCAATGAATCTGATTCAGCTGACTCTCCCGAAGATTATAGCGAGCATTTCGCGAAGCATATGCTTTGCCGAATGAAGGAGAATCCTGATGTGGTAACCATCACTGCGGGCACTCCGGGAGTCATGGGGTTCGACAAGACACGACGCGAGGAAGCCGGACGCCGGTTTGTAGATGTCGGTATCGCCGAACAAGGCGGAGTAGATGTGGCCGCCGGTCTCACCAAGGCCGGTTTGCGCCCGGTGGTAGGTTTTGTTAGCAGCTTTCTGCAGCGCGCTTACGACCAATTCAGTCAGGATATAGCTCTGAATAAGCAGCCGGCAACATTTGTGGTGTTCTACGGCACGATGTTCGGCATGAACGATGAAACACACCTCGGCTTCTTCGATATAGCGCTATTGTCTAATATCCCGAATCTGCTGTTTCTGGCTCCAACCTGCGTGGAGGAATTCGATGCAATGCTGGACTGGTCGATCAAGCAGACCACCCTGCCGGTAGTAATCAGAATCCCCGGCACGACAGCTACTTCAAATCCGGAGATAAAGGTGCTTGATGACTATTCTAATGCGGAATATGAAGTGGTGCGTCAGGGTGAAGATGTGGCTCTGATAGGTGCCGGTCTGATGTTTAACACCATGAAGTCCGCTGCCGACCTGCTCGCCAAGAGGGGTATCAGTGCGACACTGATAAATCCGCGAAATCTCTCGACACTCGACACCAAGACACTCGACACTCTCAAAAATTATAAGACTGTGATTACAGCCGAAGATGGTATCATCGATGGCGGCTTCGGTCAGAAGGTCGCATCTTATCTGGGTGAAGCACCGGTCAAGGTGATCAATCTCGGATTGCCCAAAGAGTTTCCGAACCGCTATAATTATGCGGAATTGCAGAAAAAATGCGGTCTTACTCCCGAACAAATAGCTGAGATGGTGTAAGATCCTGACACGATATAAGAATTCGATACCCTCAAGATTTTACCGTCGGGGTCTGAAGTTTTTTATTACTTTTGCATTGTGCAACGCCCCTCCGAGCGATTATGCCGCTTGGAGGGGCGTTGATGATTAATTCCTAATCGATATTGGTTTAAATCAATTATCTGACAATGAAAAAGTTTACTGCATCTTCAATCGCTCTGCTGTCAGCAATTCTTTTTTTCGCCACAAGCACCCACGCGCTTAATGTGTCTAAGCTTCCGAAAGATTCCTCTACAATATCACTCAGAACCCACACTGCCGATGAAATCAAAATCGAGAAGCTGAAACATGAATTAAATATAATCTCTCTCGGTAATTGCGATGCTGCCAACAGCTCAGTGAGCCATGAGGATTCAATCAAAAGGCTTGTCGACCTCTTTTTCTATGACCAATATCATCATTTTCAGGATCCGCTGGCTCCCTATTTCATGCTGATGAGTAAGGATGCCAAACTCGGTCTCGGTATCGGAGGTGCTGTCAGACTGCGCGGGTGGTGTGACTTCGGAGGGTCGATTCCGGCTAATGGATTTGTCCCCTACCTGATACCGGTGCCTGCTAACCCGGAATACAGGCGCACTCTCAAGGGCACCCCGGGTGGCACGGCTTTGTTTCTGCGCATAATCGGCCGTAACCCGATACTTGGTGATATCATAGGGTTTGTGCAGACTGATTTCTCGGCTTTGGATAATACACTGAAGCTTAAGAAGGCTTATGTAAGTATCTCCGACTGGACTATCGGCTACACTCTGACCGCATTCAATGACCCGGCAGCTGAGGCTCCCACTATCGATGGTGCCGGACAATGCGGCACTGCCGGTAATTCAGCTCTGGAAATCCGCTGGGACCATGATTTCCGCAAACCCTGGAGCATCGGTGCAAGCGTGGCGATGCCCACAACCCATGTACAAGCCAATAATGTGACAACCAAAGCTCTGACCGACTGGTTTCCGGACTTCGCAGCCTACGGGTCTTTCAGGCTTCCACACAACGGACATGTGCGACTGGCGGGTATGTTGAGGGTTATCCCCTATCGCAATCTGATAACCCGGAAGAATCATAGCAAAGCGGGATGGGGTGTGCAGCTTTCGTCGGTGGTATATCCAATCCCGAGACTTGCTATTTATGCCGAGGCCAATACCGGCAGAGGATATTCCTCATATATGGGAGATTTGCAGATCGGACAGTATGACTTAATTAATGACCCGGATAAGGAGGGCAACATGTACGCCCCCTGGTCTATGGGTCTGAATCTGGGCTGCAAATATAATTTCCGGCATAATGTATACGCCTGCATGGCGCTGGCAGAAGCAAGATATTTCGACAAACGCGGTTCTGCTCCCGATGAATATAAGTATGGCCTTTATGGCTCATGGAGCATATTCTGGGAGCCTACCACACGTATGCAGCTCGGTGCAGAATATCTGCACGGCCGACGCACCAATATGAATCATGCGCACGGTTCCGCCAACCGCGCCGATATCCTGTTTCAATTCTCATTCTGACCGCACCGAAAACTCCGGGATATCTACCGAGTTTTTAACCCCAATTTTATACTAAATAAGGGCTGCCCGACGGCAGCCCTTTACTGTTTTCACTTCAGCTGCTTATACAGCCTGCGATAATAATCAATCGTAATTCTGCTCTTCAAGCATCTCTCCATTCCACATAAATGAGTTCTGGATGTAATACTGTGGGAGGTTAGTGTCACAGTCCGTGATAGTGCAGTTCTCAAATGCGATATTGAGTGAGTTGCCATCGGGGGCACCATTTATATCACCAACCAATACTCCAAGAGTTCTGCTATGGTAACCATTGTCGTAGGTAGAAGACACGCTGACATTCTTTACACTAAGATTCTTATAGGTGCGATTTTTTGTTTCATTGATACCACCTATCATGCCGCCAACAGACCACCAACCGTTAATTTCAACATTTTCGATAGAGCAGTTTGTGAGTACACCGCTATTGTGAATTCCAACCAGTGCGCCAATACGGCCCTCACCGGAATTAATTTTCACATTCTTCACATGAACATTTTCCATATTCCCATAAAGATTGCCGACTAATCCACAGAAACGGGCAGAGACGTCACCTGTGATACCGTCGACTTTAAGGTTCTTGATATTGCCGACCCAACCGGTACCTGAGTTGGATGAGCCTCCGGTGGTGATTCCCTGGAACAATGCAGCTGTGTTTCCTGAAAATTTAATATTCTTTATGGTAAATCCTTTACCATCTATTACTGCATTTGAAGCCCATGCGGTCTTGATGGGATTCACAACTTCTCCTTCGAAATCAATATTGGCACCAAGTGTAAAAGTCTCACGCTTGTCAAGCACCTTGTTGTCAGCAAACCACTTGAATCCATCGGCAGTGGTTACCTTATAGATTTTGGCAGCTTCATTGTAATACACGCCGGGAGCAATCTCCGGAAGCTCTACATCCTGATTCTGATTGAATTCATCATCGCTATTGTCAAATGCTTCATCAATGCGCACTTCATAGTGAGCCGGATTAGTCAGGAGAGCACCATAGATGTTAGTGCGGTAGTTGCGTTTTACAGGGATAAAGGTATAAACAACCTTGTCGCGACCCGGGGTGTCATTATCACTTGTCCATGTCACATCAAGTGTCGATTTCTCACGATCTACAAGTATATAGTTTGTAGTGAGAAATCTCTGTGCCGGAGTTGTGGTCACGGGGAATTCAATATCAGCCGACACATGGTCAGCGGGTGAAAGCACATACTCCTGCTCTCCCTCTACTGTACCATCCATAAGATTGAGCACATTGGGGGCGGTAACCGTAATACCTGACTTGCTTATATTGCCTCCTGCGTTGGTGAAGTCTTCAAGGTCGCTTGTGCCGATATTTATCTGAGCGAAGGGACGCTTCAGTGTAACTGTCTTATTGATGGCGCCGGTTACTACAAATGTCTCTGCTGCATAGAAAGCATCGCGTGTTTTGTCTTGAGCATTACCTGTTGTGGTAACAGTCATTTTGCCGGTAGTCGCATCAAACACGTAGGGGGAACCTTCAGCCGATGCCCAGAATACTACGGTGTAGGTCTTGCCGGTCACAAGGTTAAGATTAATCGAAGTTTCACGGTCCATGAAAGTGCCGGTCCCATTGAGATTCGCGATATTTGTGCCGTTCTGATCATATACGGCATACTGCAGCTTAGTGGCGGTAAGACCATCGTCATAGATACTGCGGGTCATGATCTCTTGCGGCAGTGTAGCCTTAAAAGTCACATTTCCTCCGGTGTTTACTCCCATAGGTTCATCAGATGAACATGAACCCAGTAGAATGGCTCCAATAGCCATACTGAAGAATAACTTCTTTGTCATGATGTTGTGAATTAATTTGAATTATTTTTATTTGTTTTGGATTGCTTACTGTATGAAGATGTTGAACTCTCCATCGAAATCGGGCTGTATACCGATCTCACCACCCGATTTTGTGGTAAGGAATTTACCGGTTACTATGGTATGATGCGACCGCTTCAATGGCACATCAAACTGAGGCATGCGCGCCACAATTGTCCCATCGCTATGAATTACCTCCATAGCTACAGCTACCGAGGTGTCTACCCCGTTAGTAAATACATGGTCAAAAGCCAATTTCGCACGTCCCTGTTCGTCAAGTGTAATCCGCGAGTCATATTCTACTCCAAGACGAGAGTCTACCGGTTTGCCGGTATGCGCATTAAATGAACTCGGCATATATTTGGTATACACTATTCTGACTTTATAGTTATTCAATGGCGGAGCTTGCTGAGAGCTTCCGGTAGCATCATGCGGACTCCGACTGCCATTTCCCGACTCTCCAACAGTACGGGATATTTCCGATTCAAGGAATTCGTCGAGGTCAGTTGATACAAATGTATACATCGCCACCGGACGCTTCAACTCTATCTCGGCATATACGTCTGCTTCCATTGCGCCGACTACTGTAACTGTAGTTTCTCCATAAAAAGCATCGCGATATGCATTGCTCCCATAGTGACCATCTTCTCCATTAAGTATTATCTCTGAGAAGTCAGAAGTGTTGTAATATTTATCCTCGGCTCCGCCTAAATCTACATAGTCCGCCCACATCACAAGTCGATATGAACCCGGCAGAAGTTCCATGTTAAGTGTCTCCTGAAATGATGATTCTATCGGAGATGTAAATGTAAAGGTCTCCTGTGCTTCCGGACTGACCGATTTGTCTTCGATATTATATGCTTTGAGGAGATAACGGATCTGATGCGGAGCTTCCGCTACCATCCAATGCGAGTTCCCTCGGGTTGTCAATTGGAGATCGAACGGATTATTGAAATCATAGTTGTATTCTCCAAGGAAGTCATAATTAAGGTCGGTTTTTATCGAGAGTATAACTTTGCCATGAGGGTGCTCCGGATTGTACCCCCCTCCTTCCGGATATTCCAGAACAGTGTCACAGCTTGTCAGTATTAACATAAGTGCTGCAACAATCATAGAATACAGGCATGCGGTAAGTGAGACACATATTTTTTTCATAACTGTGCCCCCTTTCTTTTTCCTGATCGGTCTCCAAACCGATATTCAATATTTACGCCGAGTTTATCAATACCCCAGTAATTATAAGGAATATCATCTTGATATTTAATACCATTGTGCACATTGTAATATGTGCAGTATTTCGTAAATGCATATCCGATGCCCACGGTAAATTCCAAACTCCATCTGCGAGCTAACGGCAGCGAATAACCGTATGATACGCCGGCTCCATGAAAACCCTTTTCTGACTGATAGCGATTCTTCCGGTCTACTGACACATTGAACACTCCGGCATGAAGATGTACCCCGAAGAAGTGACCGCGAAGGGCTCTTGAAGTCCAATATCTTAATTCGGGTTGAACATAAAGAAATCGCATCCGATATGTGCGTGCTATCGTATAGGGACTATACACAAGCGGTATATCTACTGACCAGTGTTTATGAAATGCATATTCTGCTCCAAGATTGGATATTCCTGCAGCAAGAAAGAGACCGTTGGTTTTAATAGCTATACGATCATAGTCGCAATCTCTTACCGAACCGGTTATAATGTTCCGGTCGCATTGTTCATATGATAAATCAGAGGGAATTTCAGTGTCAGCATCTCCCTCTTCCAAATATATCTCCTCAATTGCGGGTTCTTCAATCTCTGGTTGTCTTACAGTAACAACAGTACTGACTACCATCGCACTGCGCAACCTTGGCAAAACGTCTTGCTTGATGACTCTCCAGGCCTTACCTCCGGAAAGACGTTTGAGCCGGTTCATGCGCCTTGTGTTATCAACCGAATTATTATCATTACCAATCGACAAAATCGACAATGCTTCTTCACGCCAGGGTTCATCAAGGTCAGCTATGATTTCTCGAAACAACCCCCACGAGACCTTATTCTCGCCAAATTTCATTATCGAATTCGCTACCTCGCAATCATTTCTTAAATATTCATATAGAGCACTTGCACGGCGCACTGACAACTCCTTATTCTTCGATAGCAGTCCATCGGGTGAAGCGTAGCCGCAAACACAAATTGAATCAAGTGTAAACAACTCATCATCACGAACTTCTTGCAAAAACCGATGTAATTCGTTAAGACTTAAGGCATTGCGAGAATATTCGTAGTCTATTTCACAACTGTTGATCGGAAATTCTATCTGAATCTCCTTACTAATCACGGTATCAAGTGTGCCTGAGTTACAGCCTGTGGGCCGCAAATCGGCATTAATACACGTCCATGATATCATCATCATGGAAAAAAGCATGATTATCTGTTTGGCAGTTCGGTTCAAGCAGTACTCTGGGTAATAGCGTCCGTTGGTCGGCTATATAGGACCTTGGACTCTCCAACCGGGTATTAGATAAAAAAAAAAGCGTGAGAGTCGTACCGTTGCCCGCTCCCACAACCTGAGGCCTTCGCATTGCCCATCTTCGTAGAACGAGCAACTATGCAGAGACCTCACGCAATAATGTATATCACCCGGCATCGACACTCACATGCCAATCTCGGTATTTTCATATACATAACTGCATAAGCTATCTACCGTTGCTTCATACTTGACGAAGATTTGAAAGTTGCGAAGTTTCAGGTTGCCAAGAATGAGCGCTGATAAACGCTTTTATGTATTTGCACCCGCCCGCTCTACCCACTAAAGGTCTCTGCGAGCACTATGCATCGCAAAAATATGAAAAGATTCAACTACAAACAATAGTTGAACCTTTTAATTTTTACATTTTTATATTCATTTAAAATTTTATGACATTATCTTATAAACGCGCGTATCATTCAGACTTATCACTCGGCAGAATCAAGTATCTGCTCTGCGTGGGTCTTGGTTTTGATCTGCTTGGGCAGATAGATACGCTCTATCTTATGGTCAGGGCCGATGATAAATGTGGTGCGCATTGTGCCCATATATTTGCGGCCATACATAGATTTCTCACCCCAGACTCCCATCTGCTCCACAAGATGATGGTCTGTATCGGCAATGAGCGGAAATGTGAGTTCATGTTTCGCGGCGAACTTTTTGTGAGAGTCGGCCGAGTCTACACTTACTCCGATGACCTGATAACCCCGGTCGGCAAGCGGCTGAAGATTGTCGCGCATGCTGCAGGCTTCGGCTGTGCAGCCTGATGTGTTATCTTTGGGATAAAAATAGAGTATTATCTTCTTGCCGGGATAATCACTGAGCTTTACTTCTCTTCCATCGGCATCGCGACCCAATAAATCGGGCACCATATCTCCTACATTCATATAAATCAGGTTTAAGTTTATAGTCAATCTTCACCATTATCAACACTCACACCGGAGATGTGGTTTACTTCGCTTAAAAGATATGCAGATTTCTGACGTTGTATATTAAAAACCGAATACCGATATGATAACTATTCTCTACGCTCACCCCTACGGAAAGAGCTTTAACCATGCTATCCTAGAAACCGTAAAATCCACACTTGATGGTCAAGGCAGGGACTATAGGGTTTTAGACCTTTACGCCGATGGTTTTAATCCGGCACTCGATGCTTCGAACCTCCAGCTATACAGCAAGGGAGAAACTGCAGATCCTTTGGTTGAGAAGTACCTCGATACACTGATGGCCAGCGATGAAATTATCATGATATTCCCTGTCTGGTGGGGCATGATGCCCGCGATAGTCCATGGTTTCATGGACAAGGTTTTCCTCGCGGGCAGGGCATATAAATATGCCGAGACGGGGGCGCTTGTGCCGGATAAAATAAATATCGATAAGACAATCATTTTCTCGACTTCAGAAGCTCCGACCGATTGCTTCGCACCCTTCTTCAAAGAATATTTCAAGAACAATGCTTTGGAGACTGTAGGCATGAAGAACCTCGAGTGGTATAATTGCGCTCAGACTTCACACGGACCGGCTGAAAACCGGGAAAAATTTCTGGAGCTCGTAAAAGAAAAAGTATAACTGCAACCAAATGGTTGGTCAAGAAACAAGATGCACTCCTGAATCTGATTTCGGGAGTGCATCTTTAAAATTTATAGCTTAGTAGAGTTAAATCGTCCCAACGGTATATATCAAGAATTAATTTGCCGCATCAACGAAATTTGCCAGACGATCGAAGAATGACGGATCTTCTCCTGTGGTTAGATCCACAAGTTTACCCTCGGGGTTGATGATAGCCTTAGTCGGGAAGCCTTCGATTTTATAATCCTGGTAGATTTTGGTATCGTTGCCATTATAAAGGTTAAGCCAGGGAATCTGATGTTTTTTCACACCCTCGCGCCACTCGCTCTCCGCTTCATTGCAGTCGATACCGATCACTACAATCTTATCGCCATATTTCTTGTAGGCTTCCTTGAGGGCCGGGAATCCTTTGATGCACCAACCGCACCAACTACCCCAGAAATCGAGGACCACCCATTTACCTCTGAAATCGGAAAGACTGACTTGCTTTCCGTCGAGATCAGGCAGGGTGAATCCGGGGGCTGTAATAGTGCCCGATGCCACCTCCGCTTTGCGAGCTTCTTCGGTTTTTCTTTCGCTGAGCATCTCCTCTACCTGACGATTATAGAGCTCTGCGTAAGGCATCAGTATCGAACGCTTGGCTTCGGGAGTCATCTTGTCATAAATCGCCTTAAAATCATCTCCGCTCAGTTCCAGGATTGCAAATGGCACCACCGGGCTTTTCGGATTATCAGCCACAAATTTCTTGATGGCCGCATCATAACGATCCATGATCTGTTTTGCATCGTCGGCGGAAACGCTGTCATTGCCGCTTACGAGCGCCATATATTCATTTTGTATCGGGCGCGTGGTTGACAGCAGAGCTGTCATGTCATTCATAAGTTCGGAGCCTGATACTTCGTAATCCAAAGGCTCAAAGCTTTTTATCATTACCTCTAGGTTATCTTCGGGAGCGGCATAGAAATCGGCTTCCATGCGGGTAACCACAGGCGAAATTATATTATATCGGGCGGCGCCTGCTTCGTCAAGACGCATGGAGGCGATGCCATCGGTCACCGCTAAAGTGTCATATTTCACTTTCAGGTCCTCCTGTTTTGTGGCGGTAAAGATGTTGTCGATTGTTACATGGCTGACCACCAACTCCTTTTCCTTGAAATCCTTCGGCAGATGAATAGTAACTTCACCCTTGTCGGTGGCACAAGATGTGATCAGCAGCCCAATCGCCGCGCTAATAAGCAATTTCCTCATGACTATGTTATATTTAGAATAAAAATTAGCAAGTTATGATATATATAACTCTCTATCTGTCGAATAATTGCGATACCGATGATAACTATTTAACTTCCTTTTTCTATATTTGCAATACAATGCAGTTTCACGATATGAGTTAGCAAGGCGTTATCAGCCTGCTTTGCAGCTGACAATAACTTAGTAAAACAGAACACGATGAAACCTATCATAGACCTCTCAAAAAACAATGATTATCGTAGTTGGGTTAAGGAACTCAAACAGCGATACCTCTCAGCTCGTCTGAAAGCCTCCATTGACGCAAACCGGAGACTGCTTGAATATTATTGGAGCTTAGGTCGCGATATTGCAGACAAGCAATACGCCAACACCTACGGTTCCGGATTCTACAAAACGCTGAGCCATGATTTGCGGTCGGAAATGCCTGAGGAGAAAGGCTTTTCCGATAGCAATATACGATACATGTATCGGTTTTATCAGCTTTATTCTCAACTATTTGAAAATCTTCCACAGGGTGTAGAAGATTCTTGCAATACAAATCTTCTACAGTGCGTAGAAGAATTCAAAACGGCAAATTTTCCGCAAGCTGCGGACGATTTATTAACTGAAATATGCTCTATCCCGTGGGATCATCAGCGCAGAATTATTGACAAGTGCAAAGGCGA
>CAMWLY010000053.1 GCA_947175145.1 uncultured Muribaculaceae bacterium
CTGCCTCACTGAGTTCCCCAATGTGGTCCAGATGGCAAAGGTGAAACCATGAACAAATGGCTTGCCGAGAATCTTGGCGAGGGTCATTTTTTCAGAAGTTTTGATCTGAATTTGCCGAGGCAGAGCCGTTCGAATCCTCACCCCACCCGCGAGGGTATGATAC
Organism: uncultured Muribaculaceae bacterium; assembly: GCA_947175145.1. Taxonomy (GTDB): domain Bacteria; phylum Bacteroidota; class Bacteroidia; order Bacteroidales; family Muribaculaceae; genus Lepagella. The sequence goes on from CAMWLY010000053.1 coordinate 164, forward strand.
GATGGATGGATAAGGTAGTCAGCTGGGTTCAAAGTGAGAGCGCAGTTAAGTTCCCCTCTGTCAATAAGCCTGTCGGTGAGCAGATGTCGCGCGGTAAAAGTTTTGTATATAAGCGCATGAAGGAGCAGCTTTGAGGCTGTCAAGATTCTAAAATCGCGATATAATCATACCTGAAAGATTCGGAAATGACTAAATCAATTCCAAAGTACAATAGCCTGCTTGTAAATGCCCGCGACTATGTGAGTATCATATTCGGGCTGGCGATTTATGCCTTGGCTTTCACTGCCTGCATACTACCTCACGAAATTGTGATAGGAGGCATGGCCGGTGTTTCTACTCTGATATATTTCGCCAGCGGTGGCCTTGTTCCGGTGGCTATATCATCATATGTGCTCAATCTGGTGCTACTTGCCATAGCCTATAAAATCGTGGGGCGCACTTTTGTGTTGCGCACTATCTTCGGAGTTACCGTAGTTGCGGTATTTATCGGTCTCTTCGAAGGTTATTTCATGGGGCTCGGCCACCCGTTGATTCCCGACCGCACTGTCTCGCTGGTACTTGGCGGCATATTATGCGGTGTAGGCATCGGCACATGTTTCATCCACAATGGCTCTTCGGGTGGTACTGATATAGTGGCGGCATGCGTTTCAAAACTAAGCAATGCCAGCATCGGCCGAATCATGATATATACGGATATGCTGATTGTGAGCTGCTCGCTGTTCCTCCCTTTTTCAGGCACTTTCGAACAGCGTATCGAGGCCAGGATCCCGACTATAGTCTATGGTATAATGGTAACTTTTATCGTGTCGTTTATCACGGACCAGATTATCAACTCCAACCGTCAGGCTACTCAGTTCTTTATCTTCTCCAACAAGTGGCAGGAGATAGCGGACCATGTGCTCAATGAAGCCCGACGCGGAGTCACTGTAATTGATGGTGAGGGGTGGTATTCGAAGCATAATGTCAAGATACTGCTGGTATATTGTCGCAAAATCGAATCGGTGACAATCTTTCGCATCGTAAAGAGTATTGATGAAGATGCCTTTATCACTCAGGGAGCAGTGAATGGTGTATACGGTCAGGGTTTCGATAAGATGAAGGTGAAATTACCTAAGACCCATCGCACTGATTCGCGAGTGCATCTGGCGGAGAATGAAGCATCAACTCCCAAGGATAATGTGCGACGCATAAATTCAGAGGAATGATTCTGGGTTAGAGATAAGTCGCTGCCAATCGGCGCTGTCCCTTTCGACTCTTACCATATCATCACGCTTTTTCCACCAGGTTATCTGCTTCTTGGCATATACCCTGGTGTTCTTCTTTATTCTTTCCACAGCTTCAGTGCGGGTCATCAGACCGTCGAACATGGCAAACATCTCCTTAAGGCCTACCGTATTCAGTGAATTGAGATGTCTGAGGTGAGCTACACCGGCGGCTTCCTCCTCAAGACCGGCATCCATCATGGCGTCTACTCGGGTGTTGATTCTATTGAAGAGTTCCTCGCGTGGAGCTTCTACTAAAATTTTAACTATTTTGAAATCTCTGGATTGAGTCAGACCTGATTGCAATTCCGAGAGAGGTCTGCCGGCGGTGCGGATTATTTCTACGGCATGTATTACCCGCTTCAGATTATTGCGGTCCACAATTTTAAAATACTCCGGATCCAGGAGTTCGAGCTCGGCAAGCAGCCATTCGGTTCCGAGTTGATTCAGCTGACGCCTCACTCCTTCGCGCACATCGTCAGGTACGGTCGGCAGAGGGTCGATGCCATTGCAGAGAGCATCGACATAAAGCATAGATCCGCCACAAACCACCGCGCTGCCATCGCGCTGCATAAGCGGGCCGGCTATGCTGAGTGCATCCTCCTCAAATTTTGCCGCCGAGTAGTATGAGTCAAGCGGAAGCATATCTATCAGATGATGATGCACCCTGCTTCTCTCTTCGGGAGTTGGCATTGCGGTGACTATAGGTATTCCGGTGTATATCTGGCGGGAATCGGCAGATATTATTTCGGCTCCGAGGCGCGATGCCACCTCAACGGCAAGGGCCGACTTGCCCGAGGCAGTCGGCCCTGTGATAACCAGCATAGTGGGTTGCTTCATTCTGCAATCAAACGCACTATATTCACAATTACTTCTGTGGCTTTCTCCATGGATTGAATAGATACAAACTCGTATCGTCCGTGGAAATTCTCACCTCCGGCAAAGATGTTGGGACAGGGGAGCCCCTTGAATGAAAGCTGCGCTCCATCTGTGCCACCGCGTATCGGCTGAACCTTAGGTTCAACTCCGGCCATGCGCATAGCTTTTTCGGCTGTCTCGATGATATGCATCAGCGGTTCGATTTTCTCGCGCATGTTGTAATATTGATCCTTGATTTCCACTGTGCAGCAACCGGGATACTCCATGTTTGTTTTGCGGCAGAGATGTTCAATTTCTCGCTTGCGGCGCTCGAAGCGGTCGCGGTCATGGTCGCGGATTATATAACTCAGCACTGTCTGTTCCACAGAACCTTCTATACCGACGAGGTGATAGAATCCTTCATAACCCTCGGTGTGCTCGGGTGTCTCCCAGCGCGGAAGCATTGTAATGAAGCTGTTGGCCACACGGATAGAATTGATCATCTTATGCTTGGCATATCCCGGGTGCACATTGCGACCCTTGATAGTCACCTTGGCTGATGCTGCGTTGAAATTCTCATATTCAAGTTCTCCGATAGCTCCGCCATCCATAGTGTAGGCAAAATCGCAGCCGAATTTCTCCACATCAAATTTGTGGGCACCAAGTCCTATTTCTTCATCGGGATTAAATCCGATGCGGATTTTCCCATGTTTGATTTCGGGATGCTCCTGCAGGTATGCTATCGCACTGATTATTTCAGCGATACCGGCCTTATCATCGGCACCAAGGAGAGTGGTGCCATCGGTTACTATCAGATCCTGACCGAGGTAATCCACCAGTTCGGGGAAATCTTCGGGATTCAGAGTGATACCTTTCTCGGCATTGAGCGTGATAGCCTTGCCATCGTAGTTGTTTACAATTCCGGGCTTTACATGCTTGCCCGACATATCCGGGCTAGTGTCCATATGGGCTATAAAGCCGACTACAGGAAATTTGCCGGGCGTATTGGCCGGCAGAGTGGCAAACAGATAGCCATTCTCATCAAGGCTTACGTCCTCGAGTTTCATATCTTCAAGCACACCCTTCAGATACTTGGCGAATACCATCTGACCCGGTGAAGAGGGGGTCATATTAGTTAATTCGTCGCTTTGGGTGTCAAACTTTACATAATCGAGAAAACGGTCTGTGACTGTCATAATTATCGTGTTTTTCGGACTTTTGCAAGTCCCGGTGTCAGTAATTTTAGGTTGATTGGGGAGATATGTTTATAAATTAATGTTTTGACTCACTCCGGAATCGGAGCAACCGTAGCGCCCCCGACTTTTTTGATTTCGGGGCAGCCCTTATAGTGGATTCGGGTCGTTCCGATGCCGGTTATATCAAGTTTGGTAGTCGACCAGCAGTAGATATCACCACCCCCTATCACAGTGCAGCTTACATTGCGGGCTTGAAGGTTATCGGCTTCAATGCGACCCGCTCCGGTAAGATTGAATTTTGCGGTCTGTGTGGTGCCGGTGAGTATTATCTGTCCGTTGCCGGCGGTATATGAGGCCTTGATCTGAGACACATCAAGACCGGAAACTTCGATGCGGCCATTGCCCGTTAGCGACACTCCGAACTTGGGAGTCTTGGCAGTCATATCGGCTTGAATGGTTGCATCGCCGTCAAGGCTGATATTAGTGAGATAGTGTGAATAAACATATACGGTCGGCACTTCACCGAGATTGTGGCGAGTCTCCTTGATAAAGAGTTTACCCTTCTCATTGGTAATCTCCAATGCTTTACCGAAGTCGCGGTCGGAAGTGTATTTCACAATTCCCGAGGAATCGGGTACACAGCGGTATATGATATTGATATTCCCACGCTCCGAGAGTTTGTCGAAAGGTCCGACATTATATGTATAATCTCGCCCCGCGGCAATTGCCGGAAGCAGTAATATCATAAAGGCAGAGAGTAGAATCTTATGCAGTATTCTCATATATATTAAATCATTGTTATGTGCATCGGATAGTTAAGCAGCCTGTATCCGATTCCCAAAGTTAACAAGAATTTGGATAACGACTATGCCTCTACATAAAAATTTTGTAATTTTGTGATTAAAATCACACTTTGATATGGAAACTAATACTAAGGCCACCGACGATGGCCGCAAGATAGTGCTTAGTGGCATACGCGCAACAGGCAACCTGCATTTGGGTAACTATTACGGAGCGTTAAGCAAGTTTGTAAGAATGCAAGATGATTATGACTGCCGCTATTTTGTGGCTGACTTGCATGCTCTTACGACTCACCCTGACCCTAAGATGCTTCATGAAAATGTGAAGGATATTCTGGCCGAATATCTTGCTGCAGGTCTTGACCCGGAGAAAAATACCATCTATGTGCAGAGTGATGTGCCGGAAATTTCGGAGATGTATCTGCTCATGAATATGCATGTAGGAATCGGAGAATTGATGCGCACGGCATCTTTCAAGGATAAGGCCCGCAAGGCTCTCGGCATAGGAACCCCGGCTGAGGGTGAAGATGAAGAGGGTATAGAGCGCCAGATAATCGGTAATCAGACAAATCAGCGTGTCAATGCCGGCCTTCTCACATATCCCACGCTTATGGCTGTGGATATTCTGATACATCATGCCGACTTTGTGCCGGTTGGTAAGGATCAGGAGCAGCATCTCGAGCTTACACGCAGGTTTGCCCGCCGTTTCAATTCATTCTATAAGACTCAGTATTTCGGAGAGCCGGTTAATTTCAATTTCGGAGGTTCAGCCGTCAAGGTGCCCGGACTCGACGGTTCAGGAAAGATGGGCAAGAGTGAAGGAAACTGCATTTATCTGATAGATGATGAGAAGACACTGCGCAAGAAAGTGATGAGAGCTGTGACTGATGAGGGCCCGAAAGTTCCCAATCAGGAGGTTTCGGAGCCTATCCGCAATCTCTTCACGCTAATGGAACTGGTGTCTACACCCGACACCCTGGAGCACTTCAAGAATGCATACGCAGACTGCTCAATCCGCTATGGAGACCTTAAGAAGCAGCTTGCCGAGGATATTCTGAAGACCACATTGCCGATTCGCGAGAGGATTCTCGATATCCGCAACAACGATGAGTATATCTCGAAAGTGGTGCGTCAGGGTGCTGAAAAAGCACGTGAAGCCGCTGCCAAGACTCTGCGCGATGTGCGTGAGATAATGGGTATTAAGAAATTCTGATGGTTCTCAACTGGATCTGGATATCCTTTTTCCTGGCAGCCTTTCTTATGGCGCTGGGTACAACTCTCTTTACCGGCGATGTGTCGGTGTGGAGCAATGTGATGAATGCATCGTTTGACCAGGCGGCCTTCGCGTTTGAAGTGTCGCTCGGTCTTACAGGTGTGCTCACACTCTGGATGGGTATCATGAAGATTGGTGAAAAAGGTGGAGTAATCGAGTTTTTCGGCAGATCCATTTCACCCTTCTTCTCCCGATTGTTTCCGGGTATACCCAAGAATCACCCTGCCATGGGAGCAATCTTTATGAATATCTCAGCCAATATGCTGGGTCTCGATAATGCCGCCACCCCTATGGGGCTGCGGGCCATGCAGGAGATGCAGACCCTTAACCCTAAGAAAGATACGGCTTCAGATGCCATGATAATGTTTCTGGTGCTGAATTCCTCCGGCTTATGCCTGATTCCGATCAGCATCATGATGTATCGCGCGCAGGGGGGAGCTGAGAACCCTACAGATATATTTCTTCCGATACTGATTGCAACTGCAATAGCGACTCTTGTCGGGCTTATCGCCTTATGTGTCCGTCAGAAAATCAAGATGGATTGGGTTATCTGGTCCTGGCTTGGCGGAATAGCCGCATTTGTGGCATTGGTCACATGGTATTTCACCACGCTTCCTGCTGATAAGGTGCAACAATACAGCACCTTTATCGCAAATCTTGCATTATTCAGCGTAATAATCCTCTTTATCGGTGCCGGTGTGCGTCGCAAACTCCGGGTTTACGACTTGTTTATAGAGGGCGCTAAAGAGGGATTCAAGACCGCGGTGATGATAATACCATATCTGGTAGCAATTCTTATGGCTATCGGCATGTTTCGCGCCTCGGGTGCTCTCGATGTTATAACATCGGGAGTCGAAAGGGGAGTGGCGGCACTCGGATTTGATACCCAATGGGTGGGAGCTCTCCCTACCATGCTTATGAAGCCGCTGAGCGGCAGCGGTTCTTGTGCCATGATGCTCGATGTGATGAAAGTCAATGGCCCTGATGCTTTTGTGAGCAAGCTTGCCGCTGCGGTGCGTGGCTCTACAGATACAACTTTCTATATACTTGCAGTTTATTTCGGCTCGGTTGGTGTGTCTAAAACAAGATATGCCGCCGGTTACGCTTTGCTGGCGGATATAACAGGTGCAATAGCCGCTGTCGCCATAGCCTACTGCTTCTTTTGATATCGAATTAATATATAAGTCCGGCTTTATCGATAAATTTTTCAGATGAAAGCTTTTCTGCGCGATTGGATGCTGATAATCGCTATATTGAGCGGTGTTGCGGCATACTTCATATATGTTTCTATTCCATGGCTCGATTCTACCCATGATTTTGTGGCTGATGCCGTGGGGATAATTCAGCCTGTGCTTATATTCATTATGCTTTTCCTGACTTTCTGCAGGGTTAATCCTAAAGAGATGCGACTCAATAAGTGGCACCTTTGGCTTCTGCTGATGCAGGGAGGATTATTTGTAGGTATAGGGTGTGTGTTGGCCGGTATGCCGCAAGGGAGTCTCAGGGTAATCCTCGAGGGGGCCATGATTTGTCTTATATGCCCCACAGCCACGGCAGCAGCTGTGGTTACACGTAAACTTGGCGGTGATGTGAATAGTGTCACTTCATACACAATTCTTGTAAATCTGCTGTGTGCGGTTCTGATTCCGGTCATGATTCCCTTCGTGCATCCGCACCCGGAGATGAGTGTGTTGAAATCAGCACTTATTATCATGGCTAAGGTTTTCCCCCTGTTGCTGATGCCGTTTCTATGCGCCATAGGGCTCAGGAGGATTTCACCGGCATTGACAGCAAAAATCGGGGCGCATTCCGATCTGGCATTCTATATTTGGGCTTTCTCTTTGGCTCTTGCCATAGCAGTGACTACACGAAGCATAGTGCATTGCACCCTTGATTTATCGACCGAGTTGTGGCTTGTGGCAGTGTCGCTTATCTGCTGTCTGTTCCAATTCTGGTTCGGGCGCAAGATTGGCCGGAAATATGGGGATCATATCACCTCGGGTCAGGCCATGGGCCAGAAGAATACCGTGCTGGCTATATGGATGGGTACAACATTCTTCACACCGGTCACTGCAATAGTAGGCGGATTCTACAGTATCTGGCATAACCTCGCAAATTCGTGGCAATTATATCATCACAGGCACCCCGGAAAGCAGGCACGCACTGAATATTCCAAATAAAATCATTTTGGTAACATGCTGAAAACTCCTGACTTTCTTATGGTTTTTGTGTATGTTATCATTTTATTTTAACTTTGCGAAGAAAATTCGGGAACTTTTCGCCACTTATTTGTTAATAAGATATATTTTATCAAAACGAACTTTATTAATAACCCAATAAAAACAGTAAGACAATGAAGAAGATTTTTTCTATTGCCGCTACTCTGTTGGTAATGATCTGCGCAGCTGTTCCTGCCCATGCCGACGGGTACAACCGTATTTTCGGATCTTGGAATGATGAAATCTGGAATGTAGACGGTGACATAGTGAACAACAATGGTATCGGTGTCGGCTATCTGCGCGGTATCGGACTGACCCCTAAAATTCCTCTTTATCTTGAGGTCGGAGGTACACTCACCGGCGGTTGGGGTAGATACGAAGGTGTAAGCACAGATATTTTCACTTTCCAGATTCCTGTAAACTGCGCTTACCAGTTCGAGTTTGCCGGTGGTGACATTCATCTCTCACCTTATGCCGGTTTTAACTTCAAGTTTAATATCGGTGGTGATGTAGACAAGGAGAATATCTTTGACTCTGATGGTGTAAATGCATCTCGCTTCCAGCCCGGATTTCATATTGGTTGCCACTTCTCATGGAAGAAACTTTACACCGGTATGCAATATGGCTTCGATTTCAATAAATTGGCAAGCGATTGCTCAACAACCGGATTCAGCTGGAATATTGGTGTAGTATTCTAAAAACCTGCTAAGAAATATATCTGACGGCTCCGTTATCCAATCGGGTATCGGGGCCGTTAAATTGTTTCTTCATATTGTAGATTGGTAATGAGAATGGGTATTTGTCAGATTCTGTCTTGTTGATTGAAATCTTATTACTAATTTTGCAAATTGAAATAACTCAATTACAGCGATAATGAACGAAACCGCCACCAAATACGATCCTCATGCAGTCGAGGAAAAATGGTACGCATATTGGATGGAGCATAGATTGTTTCATTCCGAGCCCGATAATCGTGAACCCTATACAATTGTAATACCGCCGCCCAATGTGACCGGTGTATTGCACATGGGTCACATGCTTAACAATACAATACAGGATATTCTGGTGCGCCGCGCACGCATGATGGGGAAAAATGCCCTCTGGGTGCCCGGAACTGACCATGCCGCGATTTCCACAGAGGCAAAAGTGGTCGCAAAACTCGCTTCCGAGGGTATCAATAAGCATGATTTGAGCCGTGAGGAATTTCTTCGCCATGCCTGGGATTGGACTGATAAATATGGTGGTATAATACTCAAGCAGCTCCGCAAACTCGGAGCTTCATGTGATTGGGAACGCACTGCGTTTACTATGGACGAACAGCGCTCCAAGAGTGTGATTCGTGTGTTCTGCGACCTATATGACAAGGGCCTGATATATCGCGGAGTTAGAATGGTCAACTGGGACCCCCGGGCACTCACCGCACTCTCTGATGAAGAGGTTATATACAAGGAGGAGCAGAGCAAGCTCTATCACCTGCGCTATAAGGTGGAGGGTGAGGATCGCTATATAATTGTGGCTACAACCCGACCTGAGACAATATTAGGTGATACCGCCGTGTGTGTCAATCCTAACGATGAGAGATATACCTGGCTCAAGGGTAAGAAAGTTATAGTGCCGTTGGTGGGTCGTGCAGTGCCTATCATCATGGACGATTATGTAGAGATGGATTTCGGCACAGGTTGCCTTAAAGTCACTCCGGCTCATGATGTCAATGACTACATGCTTGGAGATAAATACAATCTCCCTTCGATAGATATTTTCAATGACAATGGCACTGTCTCCGAAGCCGGAGGTATGTATGTCGGCATGGATCGCTTTGATGTGCGCCGACGCATCATGGAGGATCTGCAGGCTGCAGATCTTGTGGAGAAGGTAGAAGACTATGTAAATAAGGTCGGTCATTCAGAGCGCACTGATGCAGTAATCGAACCGAAGCTGTCCATGCAGTGGTTTGTGAAGATGGAATCGCTCGCCAAACCTGCACTCGCAGCCGTGGAAGATGGCGACATCTCTTTTGTGCCGGCGAAATTCCGCAATACCTATCGCCACTGGATGACAAATATCAAGGACTGGTGCATATCACGTCAGCTCTGGTGGGGTCATCAGATTCCGGCATATTATCTGCCCGATGGGGGATACGTAGTTGCCGAGACTCCAGAAGAAGCCCTCGTAAAAGCTATAGAGAAGAGCGGAAACGCTTCGCTTACCCTTGATGATCTGAAACAGGATGCCGATTGCCTCGACACATGGTTCTCATCATGGCTTTGGCCTATTTCGCTGTTTAATGGTATTCTCGAGCCGGAAAATGAAGAGTTCAAATATTATTATCCCACTGCCGACCTGGTGACAGCCCCGGATATTATTTTCTTCTGGGTGGCACGCATGATTATGGCCGGTTATGAGTTCTCCGGCAAGAAACCCTTTGGCAATGTGTATTTCACCGGTATCGTGCGCGATAAAATCGGTCGCAAGATGTCGAAGACTCTCGGCAATTCTCCCGATGCTCTCGAACTGCTCGATAAATTCGGGGCTGATGGTGTGCGCATGGGTCTTATGCTTGCCGCTCCGGCCGGACATGATATTATGTATGATGATTCACTTTGCGAACAGGGTAGAAATTTCTGCAACAAGATATGGAATTCCTTCCGACTAATCAAGGGTTGGCAGGTAGCCGATGAAGCGCAACCCGAGGCTTCAAAGCTTGCGGTGAAATGGTTCGGTGAGAAACTCAATGCAACAATCGCCGAGATGGACGACCTTATGGGTAAATTCAGAATCTCTGAAGCCCTGATGGCTATATATCGTCTTTTCTGGGACGAATTCTCTTCATGGTATCTTGAGATGGTGAAGCCGGCATTCGGTCAGCCGATGGATAGCGCTACATATAATGCTACTCTCGGATACTTCGATATGCTGCTCCGCCTGCTCCACCCCTTTATGCCTTTCATCACCGAGGAACTTTGGCAGAATCTCGCGGAGCGCAAAGATGGCGAAAGTATCATGTATGCACAGATACCTGCCGCCGCTAAAGCCGATGAAAAGATGATTTCGGATTTTGAGTCGGTCAAGGAGATTGTGGCCGGTATTCGCACAGTGCGCAAGCAGAAACAGATTCCTCAGAAGGAAGCACTGGAACTAAATGCTCAGAAGTCGCATAACCCCGCCTTCGATGCCGTAATCGCCAAGATGGGTAATATCTCGGCATTGATAATCAAAGAGGAGAAAGATCCGACAGCCGCGGCATTTATCGTGGGCAAGACCGAATATTCAATCCCATTGGCAGATAAGGTAAACCCGGAAGAGGAGATTGCCAAACTTCACAAGGAGCGTGAATACTACACCAAGTTCCTCGCGGGTGTGGAGAAAAAACTGTCTAATGAAAGATTCGTGGCAAATGCCCCGGAGGCTGTAGTCGCAATCGAGCGCAAGAAGAAAGCTGATGCCGAGGCGAAGCTCGCCACAATAGCAGCAAGTCTCTCAGCACTCGGAGCTAACTAAAAATTCATATATAGATTTATAATTCAGGAGGTAGTTTCGCTAAGAAACTACCTCCTGAATTATTCTTAAGTTGCGGGTATGCTTTAAAGTGCGAGCATAGAATTTTGTGCTGCGAGATCTTCGAGGTATCTGGCTCTGTCTTCTTCGACCATGCGGTCAAATTCGATTGCGAGGTGGTGAATAATCTCCTTGGGCCTGCGCCAATACACAGGAAAGCGCCTTTGAATCCAATCTTGTTCCAGATCGGAATATCTGTTGAAAGCAGAAGTCAGGGTATTTTCCATCTCCTCCAGACTCTCCGCACGCATTACATCTGATAAGTCATTGCGACGGATAAGCAACCCTACAAGATCAACCCATTCGTCGGCTTCGGAAGGAGCGGTGAACCGAGATGAAAATCCCTCGGTTGGCAGCTTGTTGTCGAGATACTTGCAGATGGCCAGCTCGTAGAGGTGACGAGCGCGTTCAAGACTGGCACGCGTGAACTTCATGCCCTTGTATCGCACGAAGCGGTCATCATCGGCCGGACGCGCGAGTAATTTCTCTATTACTTCATAGGCCGAAAGCATCTTGTCGACGGTGGTTGGATTGAGCACATCAAATATGATTCTGTCGCGAAGCGGCAGTTTTCGTTTTGTGCGGCGGTCGCGTGCAGGCCATTTCTTTTCATCACGAAGCAGACCGCAGCTTCGCAGCATCACGGCCGGTACCACAACGGTTGCTCCCCGGTCATCACCAAAAAGATAGCTGAATGGGAATTGCGATGAGTCAGGGTGTGTCTTATGCTGACCCATCAGCAGAGAGAAAGCCCCGATTTTAGCACCGAGCATCAGATATGAATCAGAGCTTGTCTTGACACCGCGCTCCATGATACCCCAGTGCACCGGCCCCATCTTATACATGTGATTACTCTGATTTGAGCCACTTCCGGCATTGAGGAATGAGGTCTGACAGCCGATGAGCAGTGTCGACTTGTGCATGCTTACGGTGTAAGGACCAGCAAACAGCGCACATGCCTCACCATTTTCTAATGAGCAATTGGCGAAAAATAGGGAGTCATGAGCAGAGAAACCTTTTTCAAGGCATGCTCCCTGGCCGATGTAGCAATTGCGAACAATGGCTCCTGAGTCGAGCCTTCCATCTTCAAGAATAAAATTTTCGGCATTTACTCCCTGTCCGATATAAGCGAGCGAGCGTCCTGAAGCGGCATTATTTACTATTGTACCGTTACAAAGAAACTGGGCTCCCTCGATATGCACCTCATGAGCCACGCTCACATCGCGCAGAGTGCCACACCCGATAATCACTGACCGCTCTCCGATCTCGTGAGGTATTGAGATATTCTCTAAATATGAATCAAGTAAATTGGCGAAATGTCGGTCGCGCCATTTCGGTTCGCGAGCCATGAGCAGGGCAGTCTGAGCCGTCAGTCCGGGGTATATCCGAACTTCGCGTGAGCCGGTTTCATCGAGCACATCAACTTCGATGCCAACACCACATGATGATTCATCATTAAATTCTATTAGTCCGCAATCCTCAATCCGTGCGCCATTG
>CAMWLY010000054.1 GCA_947175145.1 uncultured Muribaculaceae bacterium
TCGACACCCTCCTCCCTTTCGGCAGTATACACCTGAAACTGGAAATAACCCTCTCTTGGGGGTCTGCCGTCCATGTTTTCACCCTGAATTGTTTCCGCGCGGTGAAATGAAACGAAAGGCTTCTTCTCATCGACACGACTAACCACCGGGAAAACCCGGTCAGTCAGCTTCCTGAATTGCGCAGAATTTAGGAGTGCTTTGCGCAGACGCACCCCACAAGAAAGAATTGAGCTATATGCAGCCATATTTTTTAGCTATCCGGGTCATTACTGTTGTGAAGTTTTCTTCTATTCTGGCAGTCATACCGGCTTCCATCTCATCATTTGCCTGCTTCATGAATCCGATAGCCGGCAGTGCTCCGCGTCCGCCGCGTCTTGAGGTTGTTCGGTCTGCGGTACCACTCTCCAACCAGCGGCCAAGTGGCAGCTCACGCACATCTCCCCGTGAATTTTTCATTCTCGATGGGTAAAGATGGTTGTTGCCGGCAACTGTTACCCTGAAACCGATAATCGAGCGGTCATATACCTTAGTCCAGATAGTTTTCTTTAAAGCGGAGCGGTCGCGTGTATTTACTTTAGATACCAAAATTTCGCCGGCACGCGCTTTCAACTGCGTGGCGCATTTTCTGATTACCGAGCGCATACCGCGCGCCCGCTCCCTGGGTGTCATAGCCCTGAATAACGCATCAAGACGTTCATGGTCCACATTTATATCAATCATTTACCAGCGTGCATTTCAGCGTTATCAGATCCTTATCTCTGTTAGGCTCGGCCACTACCTCGAATAACTCCCCGGTACTTCGGTCTCTGACCCTGTCACCGGTGCGAACCTGATGCGCGTACCTCACCAGATAGACAGCATCAGCCACAAGAAATGATTCGCCACCGCGGACCACTGACTTGTAGGCTACCTTCTGGCGCTCGGCGCGTATCGACCGCTCCGGTTCATCAGGCCAGACCACTGACCTGACACCGGTATTAGGGTTATCCACCTCCATCTTACGATAAAGCCATAACCGCTCGTTGAGTTTCCCGGCTAACATATCTTTTGATATGGCCGGAGCAAAGACTGATAAACCGCATTAGGTTTATCAGACCCCTCCGGCTGGTGATACAATTGTGCAACTCTAACTAATATCGCCATGTGGATAGGTCCGGGGAAACCGTCCGACCCCATGGCAAGCAGTTCATCGACAGACCTGCCTGTGATTCGGCACACCTCTTGCTCGGCCGATTCAGTCAGCGCGATCAGCAACTTGTCATCATCATCGAAATCCACGCGGCATTGCCGCTTCACAAGGTCAAGGTCTGTAATCATGATGTTTCAGTATTCAGTTAGTTAGTTTTGCGGGTATACAGTTCAAATGCTTCCTTACGCAGTGTTGCGGTACCGAAGTCTGCATTCAGTGCGAAGCGCACCTTGTTGGAACCGATACCGGTGTAAGGATCCACACCGAGATAGATGTCTCCGAACTGGTTGCACACCTGATAGGTGAAATCGCCCAACCCGATTTTATCTTCACCGATATGCTCGGAGCAGAAAATCGGCAGGCCACACATCTTGTCATTCTCGACAATCATCACGCCGCTGCCGGTATCCTTGGGTGTTGCTTCAAGTTCTGCTTTTGTGGCCTCTGTCATAATCCAGCACATGCGCGCTGATTTCAGGCCCTTGGCCAGAAGCTCACCCTTGGCCTTGTTGAGGCTCTTGAAGTCAAAAGCGATTGACTTGGCGGTTTTGCCGACAAAGGGACCTGCAATCGCGCAATTCTCTGTAACCTTGGTGGGTGAGCAGATGATCTGATTCACACGTGCGGCAATAGCAGCAGGCATCAGTTCGCGCACTATGGCTTCAAGTTTACCCTCGCTCTCATACAATGCTTCGCGCGTTGCCGAGCAAAGCACAGTGATGCGCTGCTTGGAGACGGCCACCTTGTCAAGGTCAATAGCCTGCTCATCGGCTTCTACATTCTCACCGGCGATCTGAGCGGTCATCGCTTCCACTACCGGCCATTCATAGTTGCCGGCGCAACCGGTGGGCATTCGCATACCGAGTTTGTTGTAGATCACTTCCTCGGTGATGGGCATAACCACATCGCCAATGGTCAACGGCAGAAGTGCTCCATCGGCAGCCTCAGCCGTTGTGACTGTGTGAGAAACCGGAGTTGCCGGAGTAGTAGAAGAAGCTCCCTCTTCACGCAGACGCAATTCGAAATTAGCACGCCCGGTACCCACCATCGAGCGGAAAGCATCGCGCATCGAAATCTTCTTAGAGTTGGGATTGTCAAGATCGAGACTCTTGGCTCGAAGCTGCAGATGCAGCATATCCTGTTCCCTCTCAAGTGCTGCCACCTCTTTCTTCTCGGCTTCATTCAGGGCGCGTTCCTCTTTTTTGATCACGTTTGCAATCTCATGCAGTCTTGCAGCAATTTCACTTACTCTCTGAAATTTTTTCTTCATCTAAGTAAAGTCTAATTAATGGTTAATAATTAAGTTGTTATGCAGTTTCTTTATCAATATCTCGAAGCGAGCGAGTTCAAATACTCCGCATCTTTGGCAGCCTGAACCGCTTCGGCTGCTTTAGCCTCCTTGCCGGCTTTCCATTCATCGCGCATTCGAGTAGCCACTTCGGTGCTTTCGTATGCGGGTCGCGGCGTCAGAGTGAAGTCATACAAGCGCAGAATCTTCCGCACTGTGTATGTCACTATGGTCTTCCCTTCGCGCTCCTCGCTGGTGCGGCCTATAGCGCCGGGATTATCCTCATCGATGGTGAATGCAAACGAACAGCCACCTATGTCTCCACTTCTTACCAGTGCAAGAGCCACACGACCATCTTCTGTGTCAGGCGCATCAAAACTGAATGTCACACCCTCATTGGTGCGCTCATAGTTAAGTGTGCCCTGTCCGCGGTTAGATCGTGCAAGAATACGCTCATTGTTATGGTATAGTGTCATCAGTATATCCGATGATCGCAATATTTCATCAGTGATGGCTTCGGGCGCTATCACCTCGCGAATCTCCAATTCATCATCTGAATACATCGGCACCGATGGCGCATTAAATACTATGGCAGTCCCCTCGATTGTTCGGCTCTGCTCCTGCTCCGAAACCTCGCGAATACGCAGATTCGCACCGGCTGGAATTGTTCTTCTTGATATTTTCATATACCTAAAACCTAAAACCTAAATACGTCAATAGTCCCCTCACATGCAGCTCGGCCATCGCTCGCTTACCCTCTTCCGATAGCAGATAAGCCACATCTTGGCGGTTATCCTGAAAAAGATTCTCTGTCAGCACAGCCGGGCAGCGTGTCCCGGTCAAAATAGCAAACTTGGCCTCCTTATCCCGGTCACCATCTACCATATCGGTGCGTATCGGTGTGCCTGCCGGCAAACACTTCACAGCAGCATAATACAGGCATTCGGCCAATCTGTCAGCCTTAGTTTGCCCCGGCGAAGTCCACGCTTCCCAACCGCGGGCGCGCATCCATTGGCCGGCACCGGCAGCATTCAGATGCACCGATATAAGCAGCACATTATTTGCTCCCAAGCGGTCACACCATGCATTTGCCCTCGCGCACCTCTGACCGAGCGGAATATCTGCATCTTCAGGCACAAGCAGTTCCGGGGCGTATGCCTTGAGCCGCGGGTCTGCCACAATCCTGCGGGCGATTTCACGGGTATAGGCATACTCCAGTATCTCACCACCCGGTGACCGCTTCCCCGGAGTCTTTATCCCATGGCCGTTATCAATCAATAGCTTCATTTAAGTTATGACCTGATTTTGTGGATAACTAAAAATGTAATAACTTTGAGCACGCAACCGAACTCTAAATATCTTTCCTCGACTCCCGGACTTGTCACCCGGGAGTTTCTTCTTTTATCGGTACCGGAACCGGTGTATAAGCATTAGGCGGTTGTCTGTCACCACACTTCAGCTTATCACACCGTTTTTTCTCAAGCTCCAGCTTAAGCCGACCATTTTCAGCAAGCAATGCCGCTTTTTCATCATTAAGCCTGTTGCACTCGCTCTCTGAGTCATAGAGCCGGTCGGAAAGCTTATGATTTCTATCGCGGAGTTCGTCACACTGGTGATTCAGGTCGGCAATTCGCGCGGCATGCTCAATCTCGGTTTTATTGTTGAGCTCGATTATATCATGCAGGGCTTTTATGCGAGCTTCATCAGCAGTTCGCTCAGCATTGGCGGCTGCCACTTCGGCCGCTTTAGCCTCGGCATCTTTCAGGCGTTTGTTCTGCTTGTGATACAGAAACACCCCTAGACCACCGATGCCGGTCACCAATCCTAAGAGTGACCCAAGAAGAGTGATAATATCAGATAATCCCATGGTTATTGCTCGATGTTATTAGTGGCATGTTCGGCTTCCCATAGCTGTTCGGCCTGAGCCGCGACCTCGGCCTTGACCTGCTCGGCAAAGGTGTTGTATTCGGTGAACTCGGCTATTACCTTTTCGGGGTTGGCGGCCAGTGAGTCATTGTCTGTATCATCGCTCATGATTGCCGGTGTGAGCAGCAGTGCCAAGGCCTTGCGCTGTATCGCTGACTCCTCATCGGGCGAGTAACGTGCTGCTATGCGACTCTTGACCTCGCGCAGGTAGACCTCGCGGATTTCGCGTGTGCGTTTGAGGGACTCGTACTCACACTTTGGCATTTCGCGCCAGTTGGCTACTTGTTGATTGGGCACTGTTGCCATTGTGCAGGGGTATGAGCCATCGGTGATTATGCAGCCCTCATCGGCTGTGAGTCTTGATTGTGTATCAGAGATTTGTTCGATAGTCATAGGTGTAATTCAGCAGGTGAATGATATATTTTTGGCGATTGCAGTGGTAACGAGCTGTTGCCAAGCGGCCAGCTCCTCCTCTGAGAGAGCGGCAGCTGCAGCGTTGGAGGTGTCACCGGTAAGCTTGGCGTAGACGTTAGGGTGTACTTCTATTGTTATTGCTTTTGTACCGTTAGCGGCATTGTTGACCATGTATTGCAGTGACTCAAGCGAAATTTTGGGAACTCCATGCAGAGCGATTGAAGATTTCAACTGAAGCAGTTTGAAATCTGTCAGATTAGGACAATTTCCAAAAAGCTTTTGTCCAAGACTTGCGCCAAACAGAGAAGCATTAATAGCTCCGACAATCTTAGTCAGATTCGGCACATTATGTATGGTTGAGTCACTTCCGGCAGGGACAGTCCCATCAAGAAACATATTAGCATACCGACAAGAAAGATTTAAGACTTCTATTGTCGAATTATCAGCAATTGCATAAATACGTAATTTTGGCAGTGTGCTGCCTTGAACTGTAGAAGCAATCTGTGGAGGCAGATTAGTTCTAATTTTTGCAGCTCTGTATCTCATGCTTGCATCGAGCGAAGTAATCGCCCCAGCTGCCATTATTGCCTGCGCCTGTTCGTGAGTTATGTCCGTGATGCCGTTAAGCTCGTAGAGGCAGGTGTACTCGTTATAATCGCCATACTGACCGCAGGCGGTGCGCCACTGGGTAATGAAGCCATTGCGCTCGTAACGCACCATCGCTTCGGCGGGCGTGAGCTCCTTGCCGGTGTCGGTCATCCGATAGCTGCCATTATCGAGCCTAACGCCCCCGATTGACTGCCACAGATAGTCAAAGGCATACACCTTCGCCCTGTCAGTGAGCATGAGCGAGTTTGTCCGTGAAATCGCCACATCAGCCGAATCCTCCAATTTGTTTTGCTTCTTCTCGATCGCCCGATTATTTGCAGTTACCTGCTTGCCGAGATCATCGGTAACCTCTCTTGCTCCCTCGATACCCGGTAGCGCAAAATGCGCTATCTGCTCCGGGGTGAAGTCCTCAAACAGAAAAGGATCACCTTTGACCAGCGGTAGTGAAACTTCGATCTGAGTGCTGTCCGGCAGGTCAGTCTTATCGAGGGTCAGTGTAATTCCGGTGTCTATCCTAATCTGCTCAGAGCGTATGAAATCAGGATAATTACAATCAGGCACAAATAAAGTCAGTTCGCAGTGAAGCACCCCCGGAGTCAGCCTGTGCGAGTCCATAATCACACGCACTTTATCTCCATCGGGTATGCAATGGAAATATTGGCCATCTTCAGTGCGCCCGGCTTCCGCAAATATCTGCTTGCAGGCAGTCCATAGTTTTATCCGCCATGCGCATTGATCCGGCGGTACAATCCGGCCATTTGCATCATGCAGCCTCAGCAGGAAGTCGAAATCAGATTTATAATGGATTTTTTGTGCCATCGGTCTTAGTTAATTCCTGTATAGGTTTAAGATTTGCGGAAGCCAGCAACACATCACCACCCTCTATCGGTGGCATTCCAAGGCTGATGCGTGCTTCATTGATGGTGCTCGTGCCGGTCTGTATGCGCTTCTCGATATATTTCATCTTGGTGTCAAGATTGGTGGCGTAGAGTTCCGCGCGGTCAAACCGGATTCTTTCGCGTGTTGAGCCGCCGAGCAACTTGCGGTCCAACTCATTTTCAATCTGCCGGAGTATCGGATTCAGAGTGCCGGTCAAAAATGCCTGTGTGGCCATTTCAGCACTCTTGTAATTGCTGGCAGACCCTTCGAATACAAATGATGGATCAACCCCGAAGAATCTGCAAATCTCAAGCACTGTGAATTTGCGCGACTCCAGGAACTGCATATCGGCCGCAGTCATGGAAAATGGCACATAGCTTGCGCGCCCTCCGACTGCAGTAATCCTGTCGTGTCGCTTTATGGCAAGCGATAAATTTTCTGCCATTGCTTGCAGAGCCTCGGTCTGAAGCTCACCATATCCCGGAGTGCTCACATCATTGGTGATCATACCCATCGTGGCGCCCCCATTGGCAAATGTATCGAGGGTGTTGCGGTCTGCAGTGGCAGCTATCGATGTGGTGCGCGCTGCATATCCGATTACCGACAGGCATTCCTGACCATCGAGGCTCATGCCTTTGATATTGACAATCTCAGATTCCTCAAATTCACCGGTTACTCCCTGCTCCAGGTCATAGACCTGATACATGCCGCGACCTCCTATCATAGGCCCGGCTGTTCCGGGTGTAGGCAGTACCAGTCGTTTCAGCTCCCCAAATGAATCATAACACGGCACCGGCAATGCCCGACCATACAGCAGCTTTGAGATAATCACCTGCCGCCAGAAATCAAAGGCCGAAGTCCACTCATTCGGCTCTACTGACAGTAACCGGGTCAATCTGTCATCTACAGGGCGGAACACACCACCCTGCTTACTCTCATGCCGCAGCGGAAGCACCGCAACCGAATCAGCTATATAGTTCACACACCGATATACCGATGCAAGCATCATCGCAGTTGTAGCTGTCGAGGCGTTTTCAGGCTCGCCGGCTGCTATCCGACTATCAGCTATCGGGAAATTCGAGCGCAATCGCGGCGCGCTTCTCTTAAATATATTCTTAAAGAATTTACTCATTGGTGATCTGCAGGGTGTAGCCCTTCATAATTCGTGGGTCAGAACCCGACATCTGTCACCAAATTTTTACACTATTTAACTATTTTAACATTAATATAGATAATTGACTCCCATCTTCACAGACAGAAGCCAACAGTGGATTAGAATTATGGAAGATAATCTTAATTTGAGACTTAAAATAATCTCTGGATTGAGTCGGCAAATAGCTTATGTGCCATCAGCATTGTAATGACCCCATCTATTTTGCCGTTCTGAAATTTCTTCTGCGGTTTGCGGTTGCGCATAGAGTCCTCATCGAGATATGCATTGGAAAAACAATATGCATTGATAGGATTATCATCGATAAATAACCTGCCTGTTCTGATCATCACCTCAAATGATTCCACCGGAGCGGTGAAATCCATATATCTCTGCGGCACACCTTTAATCACAGCGCCTGCGCCCGCTGTGGCGAGCATGTTTATTATCTGCTTGCTTTTAGCCGGGTCATATCCGATGGCAATGGTGCGTGTCGGACCATTCAGCTGCAGGATTCTATCCATGATATACCGGTAGTCTATTACCTCACCCGGTGTAAGCTCCAGATAGCCGGCATCAGCCCACCGGCGGTATAATCGCCTGTTGGGGTGTGTCTCAAGGGCCACTTCAGGCATGAAATACCATGTTTTGTAAAAGAATGCCTTCCGGTCACCGTCCCATACGCCAAACGTCACGGCCGAGAAGTCATCACGCACCGACAGGTCGATGGCTATGGTGGAATCATAGCGGCGTTTGAACTTCATCTCATCTATCTTCACAGTGGCCGCTGCTATGCAGTCGGAATCGAGCCATACTCGCGTTTCATTCACGCAGAATATATTGAGCAGTTTGGCGCGGAATGCAAGCATATTATCCGGCGAAAGCTGTGCATTGGCGTACTCCTGGGCGTAAAAGCCTTCTTGCACGGTGATTCCCAAATGCGGTTGCACCTTGCGCCATGTGCGAGGATCATCTTCGGCATCATCTACATCTGGTTCAAAGATCGAGGCAAACATGCGATCATTCTCCAGCTCACCGCGGAGCACCGCTTTTGCACCGGCAAGTTCCCGGGCAAACGGACCATCTATTACCTCCGAGGCTGTTGTTATTATCACTGTCAGCGGTTCGCGCCTGGTACCCATCGATGATGTGAGCACATTCTTCAGGTCGGCACCGTTGCGTCCGGCGGTGTTGCGCGCCTGTGAATACTCGTCCATTATCACCATCGATGCGTTAAGACCATCGCGGGTTCTGGCATTGGCGGCCAGACACTCCGCTTTGGAGTCCCTGGTGCCATCTTTAAAGCATATCAACTCCCGGTTAATCTTGATGTGTTTGCCGGTTCTGTCGAAATCGGCTACTATATTCCGGATTTCATCAAAACAAATCTTGGCCTGCTGATAGGAATTTGCACCCACGTAGGCCTGTGAATTGTTATCGCCAAACAGTAGGTCGTATACTGCCAGCGAAGCAGCCGATGTGGTCTTGGAAAATTTGCGAGGCACAAATAGATACGCCAACCGGCATAATCTATAGCCGGCTGCATCATCAAAACCGAATATGCTGCCAAACTGGAAGCATTGCACCGGGGTAAGCTTATAGCGCTGCCTTCCGGTGGTGCCATTGAACCGCAAAATCTCGTAAAACCTGAAAAACAGGCGCACTCGTTTACGATTCCACATGTATCGATCCAATAACCGCATGAACCTCACTACACCGAGAATCTCATAGAGATTGTGAGCTTCCGGATCAGTGGCCACACCGGCCACATATTGCCATATTCTTTGGTCTGTATCATCGAGTAGCCTGCGATAGCGATATTGCCAGTCATCGAGCATCACCGGCAATTCTGCAGTAATCGAGGCCTTGAGTTCGCGCGCCTGCTGTTTCTCTTCATCTGTCATCTTTGCTCAGTTCGTTTATCAGATTGGCAATCCCATCTTCCTCTTTAGGTTTAGCCTTGGTTTCAAAGTTAAGGCCGAGGGTCTTCAGGATTCCGGTGTAAGTGTCGGTTTGGCGGCGGATCATCTCATGAATCGGATTA
This sequence comes from uncultured Muribaculaceae bacterium, assembly GCA_947175145.1. Taxonomy (GTDB): domain Bacteria; phylum Bacteroidota; class Bacteroidia; order Bacteroidales; family Muribaculaceae; genus Lepagella. The sequence goes on from CAMWLY010000054.1 coordinate 9,500, forward strand.
CTTACCAATCGGGGGTTCCCTTCACGGCTGATTTCGGTCTGCACCGGTGCGTAAGCATCGAGCTGGCTAAACAGAATATCAATCGAGGCGTGCAGTTTGGCAGCAGCTTTTACTTGAGGAAGCAGCGCAGGGTCATATAGACCTGCCGATTCCATGGCCTTGATAATGTAATCTTCATGCTCTGCGGCCAGTTCTTTAGCTCTGCGACCATCATATTTTTCTGCCTCTATCAGCAACTCATTATCCCCTTTTTTCGGCATAATGGCCTTAGCTACCTCCGCCATCGAGCCGGGGTGTTCCGGTTTAGGCAATTTTGGCGGTGGCGGGGCACCGGCGGCCCGCTCCTCGCGAAGCTTGTTTTTGAAGCTGGCAATTACCAGATCACACTGCCCGGCAAAATCAGGATCAGACTTGCGCCATGCGTAATATGTAGAGCGAGGCACGCCCGCCCCTTTGCAGGCTGCCTTCACATCGCCCAAATATCGGCCGAGCATCTTAATCAGTTCTGTTTTTTCAAGATTTGGCATTACACATTAGACACATTAGACTGAGTTAATAGACACTGCCCCACCGAGTTAGGATTTTCTCACGCGTGAAAAAACCTTGGGGGTTGGATATAAAGGGAGGGGGGTGTGTATAAAAAAATACCCCCGGGTATCAACTAAATCGTGCCAGAAAAGCATCAACTTCTGCCTTGACTCGCTCGGCAGTTTTTTCTTTGCTTCGCTTGTGGCTGCCAAGTTGTTTGTGTCTGGCCGTGTGGCACGAGGGGCATAAGCTCACCAGATTGCTCTGGTCGTATGTGCGCGCTGCCATCTGCTCCGGTGTTACTGCCCCCTCTACCGGCATGATGTGATGCACCTCTGTTGCCGGAACCAATAAACCTACCTTGCTGCAGTCATCGCAAAAGGGAGAGAGTTCCAGCTGATGCGCCCTGAGACGTCTCCAGCGCGTGGTGTTGAGTAATCTGTGATAGGTGCTACCGTTCTGGCTCATTGGCGTTCGTTTATACGTTTGCGATGTGTGGGGTCGTTGCGGTCTGCTTCCGCATCGGCTATATCATCAATCCATGACTCCATGGGGCGTTCGCTCTCACAGTGAGCCACAAACTGCACCAGCGCGCACTTTGCAAGCTGTGATGGTGTAGGGAATCCCGCCCCCTTGGATATATTTACAAGAGAATCAAATACCGGAGTCGGAAGTCTTAGAGTTAACCGAGGGGAAGCCATTTGATTTACAGAGAGATTGCAGATTCTAAATATAAATTTAATAATTTATTACGAGTCGTGCAATCAGTTTCGGTAATACTCTGAGTTCAAATATGTTATGCAGGAAAAATTTGAAGAATAATTTATATTTTATCTTGAAATTGTTTTGCCAATTCAAAATAAAATGTTATCTCTATAATGCGGTTGAGAGTTAAGCCGCTGAAAGAAAACCCAAATCATTAACCCCAAAATCTTACTACAATGTCACTCAAAATTGTTTTTAAGATTTGGAAAATCAGAGTAAGCTTTGAGATAGCACTCTAGATCCAGCGAGGTGGCTAAGGCCTTAAAGACGCTCCTGAGGGGCGCGCCTCGTTGTGGGGTTAATGGTTTGGGTGATGCAAATATACAATCCAATAATTAATTTATCAAGTTATGGAGCAAACGAAGCAGCATGGTGGCCGGCGCGAGGGTGCGGGCAGGAAGAAGACTACCGCCAAGACCATCGGATTACGAGTGCCCGAGGATATTGCGGTGGTGCTCGATGGTATAGCAGCCGAGGGGGGTAACCGGTCGGAGTTTATTGTTGCAGCCATCAGGCATTACTTAGCAGCCACAAAGAAGCCCGACTGACTTTGTGGGTCAATCGGGCGGAGGTGAGCCACTCTTTGGCTTGAAGGATTGCAAAACTAAACAAGCGACAGAGAGGCCAATTCACCGGCGAGGCGGTGTATGCCGGATTCAATCTTTTCAAGCTGTGCATCTGAGATGGGTGTATCTCCTTTCTTGTATTGGCGCATTAGTCCGGGATTGATGCCGAGATAGCGACCCAGAGCGCTAACGTTGAACATCGAGTAATACTCGAAGAGAGATGAAATATCAAAGCTAAATTCAATATCTTCATTAAGAAATTCGGGTATGTCGTCACCGATTTCATTGTACGTCTGAAGGACCTCGTCAAGCGAGTTAAAGAAGTCCTCTTTGGCTTCCTTTACTGAATCACCAGTACCGATAAGTCGCACCTTATCGCCGGTAGTGTTGTATGCTATATATGAGCCGTCCGATTGTTTCTCTATGCTTACTTTCATATCGAGGTTGTACTATAGGTTTATACTCAATTTTTTAAGAGGAGGAAGGGAACGCTCTCCCTCCTCTTTGTTTAGAATCCGAGTTGCTTTTTAAGAACATTCATTAGGCCTTTCCGGATTTCTTGCGAGCCGTGTCTTTCTACTATCAGACGCTCACCCTTGTCATTTACATATATGTCATGCTTTTTACCATGAGCATATAATCGGTAGCCCTTGGAGGTTGCGATTTTAATAAGTTCTTTCCACTTCACTTCATATTGCTTGTTTAGTTTTGCATTACAAAGATATTACAT
>CAMWLY010000055.1 GCA_947175145.1 uncultured Muribaculaceae bacterium
ATCTAAGTGCGGGTAATCCGATTTCGGGCGAATCAATTTCTTCGGTAGTGATTCTTGAATCATAGAAATTCATCTGTCCGCTTACAGTCATGCTGTAAGAGCCTGCCATCCAACCGCCATGTGTCACCAGTCCGTTGCGTTCGAGCGATAGGTTCAGATTGTGACTGCGTTCAGGTTTGAGGTCAGGATTACCATATATCATGCGGATTCCGGCCATGTCGAATTCCATGAACATCTCCTTAAGTGTAGGAGCGCGGAATCCCCCGGAATATCCTGCGCGCAGAGTCAGCGGTTTTAGTTTTGTCATGACAGCAAGTCTGGCAGTGACAGCATTATGATGTGATGCTGAATACCAATCATCGCGCAGACTCCCCACTATATTGAGTTTTGAGATAGGACTCCAGTCAAATTGCACAAACATATCGGCCGAATGTTGTAGATGACCCTCCGATTCGGCAAACTGATAAGACCTGAGATGATCATACATATAATCGGCTCCGGCTGTAAGTGTATTTACACCGAATGCATGAGAGTATAATCCGCGCACTATATGCTGACGGTCCGAATAATCATGTAGATTAGTGGCCTGACCTCCGATATATCTCTTTTTGTCGTATTGGTCATAGGAATATGAGAGCTCGGCATGTGAATCGGCATTAGGATTCCAATCGCACTTTAAACCGCCGTTATAATCGTGAAAACGGTCATCGTAGGTGATTCGCTCGCTTTTGCGGTCAAAATAGCCACCGCGGAGAGTAAGTTCGAGGCCATCGGTCGGGGAGTAGATCAAGCGCTCCTTGATATTAAGGGCATTCCCGCCGTAAATGTCATGAATCACCGACTTTGTGTCAAACGGGGTGGTAAGCTGCACCCGGCTTGACCTTACGAACTGCAAACCGGTAGAGGAATATACCTTGCCGGCATTGAAGTTTACCGATCCGGAGGTGCGGTACTCATCGCCAAGCGTGCGGTATCTGTTGTCAATATCCACACTCCAGGGGCTTGAGTCATGCTTTGAAATAATATTGACCACTCCGCCTACAGCGTTAGCTCCATAAAGAGCGGAGGCTGCCCCTTTTACAATCTCCACACGCGATGCATTGGTCAGGTCCAGACGAGAATAGTCTACATTATCCATAGTCTCCCCCGAGAGGCGCTCGCCATCTACAAGAAACAGCACGGCATTTCCTCCGAATCCCCCCATCTGGAGAGCCGTTTCCTGGCTCATGGCATAACCGAACTCAATACCTGGAAGTTCCTCTGTCAGTAATTCCTGAATATCTGTCGGATCGCCGTGTGCCAATTCTTCGCTGCCGATCACTCTTGTAATTACCGGTACATCTTTAAGTGTTTTGGGTGTGCGTGTAGCGGTAACCACCACTTCATCAAGCGGATTACGTAAATTTGCGGAATCTGCGACTTCAGCGGTACCGGAAGTGGTCAGAAATAAGAGCGGAATTATCGGTGCGGTCATTGCCATAGCCAAATATCGGTGCTCAGATTAACTCTTGGTGGCGGTATAGGTGCAAGTCATCGGAATAGGCATCGCTCCATAGCGAAGTGAAAACTCAAGTGTGAGTTTGTGTCCGGTGCTTGAGCCGCGTAGAGTGCCTGCATATTGCTTGCCGGTGTCGGCTGTGCCGGAGTAATTAGTCTCCTTAAGAATATATTTCCCGTCGGAACCGGTGACATTGACATTCTCAATTTTTAAATCGGGCATGAGCATGCCCATAGCCGTATTGTCAAAACTTTCTATTTCAATGTTGACGGTAGCATCATCTACAGCTATGACGCTAATATTGACATCTTCGAAATAAAAATTCTGATTCATCACTACGCTGGTAAGGCGGTCGCAATATTCGCCGGCTACCTCCACGGCTGCGGGCTGAGAAGGTTCTGATGACTTCGATTTCTTATCGCATGACACCAGGTTAATACTCAGTATTATAAGAGAGAAAAGACTAATTGTAGTTTTTAGATATTTGTGCATGATGTCGGTCTATTGAAATACAAAATTACGATTTTTAAATTAAGGTTGTTGCGTAAGGTGGCAAGTTTTTTTAATTTTGCAATCCGTTTCGCGATTCGGGAGGCCCCCGGGGGCTACGGTTTTGAACTTTTCGAACTAATCAGATGTACACTTTAATATCACATATCAGTTACCTGCTGACTCGCCACTCTCGTGTTGAGGTGCCGGGTATCGGTGTGTTTGAGGTGTGCTATCTTCCTGCAAGATATGATGTTGAAACATCAAGTTGGCTCCCGATGTCGCGCAAACTGTCGCTTGAAGCTTCGCAAGTGTATTTCTCAGAGGGGGAATTGCTCCTGAATTCATATATGAGAAAGCATGGTGTAAGCTCAGAAGCAGCTTATGACAGGATAAAGCGTGGAGTTGACGAGGTACTGGCCATAATCGATAGCGAAGGAGAGGTAGCTCTCGGGAATATCGGAATATTGTCGAGAGTTGAAAGCCGTCTTTCACTGACCCCACGGTTCTCACCGTCGGAATATAGTAAAGCTATAGGACGAGAAGCAGCCTGTGATTCCGACAGAAATGCACAAATAGATACTTCCGAATCAACCTCTGATGCTGCCAAAGCAGATGAGATGAGCAGCAGGGTAAAAATCGGTGACAGAGAATTCGACTTTAAGCGAAACTGGTATTTGCCCATCAATAAAATGTTTGTCAGGTCAGCGGCATGTGTAGCACTGTTGGCGCTGATGATTTTATCGGTGATTCTGCCCTCTGATCGGACTGCCCGCATGGTAGACCAAGCTAATGTGATACCTGTGGAATCCCTGATACGTAAAGCCGTAGAGGTTGAAGAAGGGGTAGAAAAAAAGCAGTCGGAAACCGCGGTAAAGAAAGCTTCCGAAGCCAAGGTTACACATGATTCTGTTGAGGAAAGTAAATACTATCTCATAGTAGCCACGCTTGCAACTCCGGATAAGGCGGAGGAATATGTCAGGATGCGAGGAGAAGATGGCAAGGGTCTTGAGATAGTGAGCACATCAACCCGCAGCAGGGTGTCGGCGGCTTCATCTTCCGACAGAGAGAAGCTTGTCAAGAAAATGCAAGATGCTGAATTTCAGAACAAGTTTCCTCAAGCGTGGATTTGGGAGAAATAAATTTCAGAAATTATTTGCATGAATGGATTAAATCCATTAACTTTGCAGTCGCAAAAGCGAAAAAGGTTATCATCTCATAGTGATAGCATTTTTGAATAGAAATTGTCTAGGTGGCGGAATTGGTAGACGCGCTACTTTGAGGGGGTAGTGGCCGTATTGGCCGTGTGAGTTCGAGTCTCATCCTGGACACCTCAGCAGTCTGTAAGAATCTTGTGATTCTGCAGACTGCAACTATTTTATGCCCTCTAATAATTAATACTCCTCGAGTGTTATACTATTAGGTAATTATCTTAACATGGAAAATAATTTAAGACAAGTGCCGGTGCTTTTGCTCACCGGTTATCTCGGAAGCGGTAAAACCACGCTCCTCAATAGGATTCTCAATAATCGTAAAGGGATAAGATTCGCAGTAATAGTCAATGATATCGGTGAAGTTAATATTGACGCCTCTTTGATAGCTAAAGGTGGAGTAGTCGGAGGTGAAGATGACAGTCTTGTGCCCTTGCAAAATGGTTGTATCTGCTGCACGCTGCAGATGGATCTCGTGAATCAACTTGCCGACCTGGCTAACAGCGGCAACTTCGACTATATAGTGATCGAAGCAAGCGGAATATGTGAACCTGAACCGATAGCACGCACTATCTGCTCCATGCCCGGCATGGGTCCTGAAATCAATAAAAACGCATCGGTGAAGCTGGATTGCATTGTTACGGTCGTAGATGCCCTCCGCTTGCACGATGAATTTATGGGTGGAGAATCCCTGACAAGTAAGGATGTCAAGGAAGAGGATGTTGAAAACCTCATAATTCAGCAGATAGAATTTTGCGACATAATCCTGCTCAACAAGATTTCACAGGTAAGCAGTGAAGATGCGTGCAAGATACGAAAAGTGGTAAGAGCGTTGCAGCCTAAAGCCGAAATTATAGAATGTGACTGGTGTGATGTCTCTTTTGACAAGCTACTTTATACTGATAAATTCGACTTTGAAAATGTAGCGACTTCGGCCACATGGGTTACCCAAATCGAAAAGCCTATTGATGAAATCAAGGCCGAAGAGCATGAGCATCACCACCATGACCATGACCATCATCACCATGAGCAGGACCATGACCATGAAGATCATTCACATTGCGATCATGAGCATGGACATTGCTGCCATCATCACCACCATCACGGTGAGGGAGAGGCTGAGGAATATGGCATCGGCACATTCGTGTATTACGCGCGCCGTCCGTTCTCACTTAATAAGTTCGACTACCTGTGTGCAAATAAATGGCCTAAATCAGTGATTCGCACTAAGGGTATCTGCTATTTCAAGGAGAATCCGAACATGTCGTATCTGTTTGAGCAAGCTGGCCGTCAGATGAGCCTGCTCGAAGCTGGTCTATGGTATGCCACAGCCCCTGCTGAAGAGCTTGAGATTATGATGGAAAGGGACCCCGGTCTGAAGCGTGACTGGGATCCCGAATATGGCGACCGTATGGAAAAACTCGTTTTCATAGGCCGGGATATGAATAAGGAAGAAATTACTCGAATGCTCGATGATGCATTAGCGTGAATTTCTGAGTAAACTCTCCTGGTAATTGGTTAAGCCTGTTTTGAGAAACTGCTTGAATTTGGTTACATTCTCATCATAGGGGAATGCATAATTCATCGGCTCACCCTCATCGTTGAGAATAACATAATATGGCTGTGCATTTGCACCGAACTTAGTGCGTTGTAAATAGCTCCATTTATCGCCATACGTGCGCAAGATTCTCTCCTGCCCATCCTTCTCCTTGACAGTGATCGGGCCGGGGAGATTCTTTTTATCATCAACCATCAGGGTAACCATCACAAAGTCATTGTCAATAGACTCCTTAATTTCGGGATTGGTGAGCACGGCCGCCTCCATTTTGCGGCAGTTCACACAGCCATAACCCGAGAAATCTATCAGCACCGGTTTATGCAGTTTTGCGCCTAAGCTCATGCCCTCTTCGAAATTATTAACCTGTGCATGTACTTCACCCTTATGCAGATTGAAATCCTGAGTATAAGTGGGCGGAGCAAATGCGGAAATACTCTTGACCGGAGCCCCCCAAAGACCCGGGAGCATATATACGGCAAATGCGAATGAAATCAGGGCAAGCATAAATCTGGTTATGCCGACTTTCTCCAGACTGTCATCGTGGGGCAATCTGATTTTGCCGAGTAAATAAGCGCCCAGCAAGGTGAAAATAACTATCCAGAGAGAGAGGAATACCTCGCGGTCAAGAATTCTCCAACCATAAGCCAAATCAGCAACCGAGAGGAATTTCAGGGCTAACGCCAGCTCGAGGAAACCGAGCACCACCTTGACGGTATTCATCCAGCCACCGCTCTTTGGCATCGATTTGAGCATCGTGGGGAACATAGCAAAGAGTGAGAAGGGGAGTGCCAAGGCAATCGCGAAACCTGCCATGCCGATAGCCGGTGAAATAAAGTTGCTCGTGGCGGCTGCCTCAACCAGCAGCGTGCCGATAATCGGGCCTGTGCAGCTGAATGATACAAGGCAGAGAGTAAATGCCATGAAGAAAATGGAGATATATCCGGTAGTGCTATCTACTTTAGAATCTATCTTATTGCTCCACTTGGCCGGAAGTGTAATCTCGAATCCTCCCATAAAAGAGAATGCGAATATCACGAGCAGAATAAAGAAAGCTATATTGAATCCCGCAGAAGTGGCAAGTTCATTGAGGGCCGAAGCGCCGAAAAGTGCGGTTACAATCAAACCGAGGCCAACATAGATCACCACTATAGAGAGACCATAAATCAGCGCGGAAGTTATCGACTTGCGGCGTGATTTGTTTCCCTTCAGGAAGAAGCTTACAGTCATAGGGATCATGGGCCACACACAGGGAGTAACCAGAGCTATCAGACCGCCTATAAATCCGGCTATGAATATATACCATAAACTGCGCGACTGCTGTCCGGGATCCTCTTCAAAAACCTTGATTTCAGCCTCGGAATTCGCCCACCATTTATCGGCACTGATTCCCGACAGGTCGGCTGCGGGTTCCATAAAGGACTCTGCGGCCTGCAGAGAATCGGTCATTGCGGTGATTGCCTCAACTTCGAGTTCTTTAGCCTCCTCTTTTGCTTCTTCGATTTTGCGAGCTTCCTCCTTGACAGCTGCGGTGACCGGAGCTGTGCCTTTGAAAGTGTGAAGTTCATTAACACGGTAGCAACCGCGGTCATTGCAATACTGACCGCCTATTTCAACTTTGGCGCTCCATGTTTCGGCGGCAGGTTTAATTTTCTGGATAAATTTGACGGTGCCCGAATAATAATGTTCATCGACCATGAGCACATCGTCATACTCCTTGATATAAGGTTTATCGGCTTTGACCGGACCCGAGGTTGCGCAATCCTTCAGGTCGAATCTGAAAGAGAGAGGCACACCTCCCCCCTCGGGGTTATCCTGAGCATATAAGTGGAATCCGGGGTCGATGCGAGCCGTGATTTCAAGTTGCGGGTTTGGGGTATTATCGCCCACAATCTTATAGCTCCAGGTCACATTGTCGCAATATGCACTTATTGTGCATAGCAGGATCATAACCAAAGATAAAAAATGCTTCATATCCAAAAAATTATAATAATTCCGGTTTATCTGTAAAGTTAGCAATTTTTTCCCTCATCCAAAATAGGTCAGACACGCTTGCCCAATTATTGTTAACACCGGGTCTGGTGTTTTAAAAGTTTCAGGCTTTCGATTGCAATATGTTTGAGAGGAATCGTGCAAATCCGACGAACTATGGTTGCAGCGAGTGCTCAGAAAAAAACCAATTGTTCGGTCAGATAAATCGGGTCAATGTAAATGGCACTAGAGATAAAAAAGGCACTCAATCGGCTTGATAATCGCGCGATTGAGTGCAAAAATCGTTCTGATGTAGTTATTGTTCGGTGTGGAGCATACCGGGATCGAACCGGTCACCTCTTGACTGCCAGTCAAACGCTCTAGCCAGATGAGCTAATGCCCCGTTTACAATTGCAAAGATATGATTTTTTTTTTAAGTCACAAAAAAAATCGCGGAAAAACCAATCTTTTTCCGCGATTTCATGTTTTTTAATAGTATTCAGCCTGAATATGCTTCAGATTATTTAAATGTGTCGGGTAGGTCATTCTCATATAATACCGTATCTCCCGGTTTGAGAATCATTGCCAATCGCTGTTGTGCCTCGTTGAAGCTATCTACGATGATGAGATTCTCTTTGTTGAATCCGGTTTTCTCTATTCCGCTTACCAATGCTTCACGGTTATATTTGCCGACAATTATCGCCACATCGAGTTTCTCGCCAATCTGAATACCTAACCCGCGGTTAAGCTCCATCTGGCGGTCGCCGAGTTCTATCATGCCGGGTGTTACAATGATTCGTTTACCGGTAGTGAAATGCGAAAGCACATCGACTGCCATACGCGAGCCTGCAGGATTCGAGTTGAATGCGTCGTCGAGTATGGTGACACCTCCGGGAGTCTGCTTCACGCTCAGGCGATGCTCAACCTGCTGTATAGAGCCTACAGCATATTTGATTTGCTCCGGACTCACCCCGAGTTTATGTGCGATTACAACTGCTGCAAGCAGGTCGGATACATTGCACTCTCCAAGCAGGCGTGTTTCAAGCTCTAATTCGAAATTATCGGGACCATACACTTTGAAGCGTGTGCCATCAGCGCTGTATCTTATGTCTCCGGCCCAATATTGACAACCCGCGGTATTTGTTACACCATATCGCGCCACTGTGCAATTATCGACCTTGCGATCGGCACACATCTCGAAATCATTATTGACTGCGGCAAATCCTGTGGAAGGAAGCGCATCTATAAGTTCAAACTTGGTGGTACAGACATTCTCTATACTCTTAAAGCTTTCAAGATGCATCGGGCCAACTGCGGTTACAATACCCATCTCGGGATGCACGATATTGCAGATTTCTTTAATATCGCCCAATTGCTTCGCTCCCATTTCGCAAACGAATATCTCATTATATGGCTTCAGATATTCGCGCACTGTGCGAACCACACCCATCGGGGTATTGAAAGAACCCGGGGTCATGAGCACATCATATTTCTCCTGCAGGATTCTGGTCAGGTAATGCTTAGTACTGGTTTTACCATAGCTTCCGGTAATTCCGATCACTTTCAGATCAGGCTTGGAGCGGAGGATTCTCTTGGCATCACGAATATACCTGTTCTGTATATATTTTTCCACCGGAGAGAGAAGTGTGGCCGAAATGATTACCACAGCCCAAGAGAAGATTGTAACCATCATGCCGTATCCGAGGGTAAGCGCAGCCGAATAATATATGCCATACCATTTGCCGGCAGTGCAGATGGCAATTGCTGTGCCACCGCCGAGCGCGAGAATTGCAGTAGTTATATATTGACGCCACACGCGCTTGGTGAACACGAGCGGCTTTTTGGCTTTGCGTCGCAGTATAAGGAATATTTTGACAAGCAGAGTGAGGCCTACGAAGAGTGAGGCCAATCGGATTTCAAGAAGTTGCGGTGCGCACAGCAAAAATAGACAAGCCACATCGACCAAACGCCATGCCGAGTCTAAATCACCTCGCGACAACCACTTCCAGTAGCGCGAGATTCGATAGCTGTTTTGCTGAAACATTTGCAAGTCATGCTTGAAATTCAGCAAGATATAAACAGCGCAAATTGCGTAGATGACTATGAAAAAAGCATTCATATACTTCTGTTGTTATAATCGATAGTATTATCAGTTTTGTGATTTGAGCTCAGGGAAGAATTCTCGCATTACTGCTGCGAATTGCCCGGGGCAGTCAAGAAATGAATAGTGTCCGGCATCAGGAAATTCAACAAGCCCTGCATCAGGTATATGTTTTTCCATATAGCGGGCGTCTGAGATAGGGGTGGCTGTATCCTTGGCACCCCACACAAGCAAAGTGCTTGCTTTTATAGCCGGCATGACATGTTTCAGATCCTGGTTTACACATCGGCTCATCACAGCCCGCATCACCGGCGATGAATTGCGATAATCGGCGCTCCCGGCTTTTCCGCGCCAGCGTGTGATTATCTCATCTCCCTTGCGCTTGCCCAGTATTGCAGGCAGTATCTTTTTAGCTAATTTAAAAGAGTAGACCTTGATATAATATTTCGGTTTGCGGCGAGGTTTAATGCCGGCACCATCTACAAGCACCATTCTTTTGATTGGATTTCGCGAAGCCATGACCAGTCCTATTCTGCCACCGAATGAGTGACCTATAAGAGTCGGGTCCTTGATTCCGAGTGTGCTGCAGAACTCCTCAATGAGGTCAGTGTATTCTCCTACGCCCCATGCAGTGGGTGGTTCATCGGATTTTCCATGACCCGGGAGATCGATATTATATACATGAAGTCCCGGTTCGAGAATAGCCGCAATGCTGCGAACAGTGGAGTGGTCGCAGCCCCAACCGTGCATCAGCACAACAGCCGGTGCCTCTGCAGGCCCGGTTTCATCGTATACAATTTTTAATCCGGAAATTTCTAAACTCTTTTCCATCAGTAAAATTATTTTTTTGAAGAGGGGAGCACCGTGACGGTAACCATGATGTGGCGACAGAATTCATCTTCGAGAGCCGCGATTACATCTGTTCTGATTTTATCAGCGGTCGCGAGATCTGTGGTAGGGGAAATGGCTATGCCTACATCGAAGATTCGGGAATGTCCGTTGCGCCGAGTGCGGAGAAATTCAATGCCTTCGACTCCCGGCACATTGCCTACAACCGTGAGCGCCTGATTTATCTGGTCTGCGGGCAGAGATTTCTCCATAAGTTCGAAAAATGACCGCTTCCACATCATTATGGCATTGATTAAGATAATGCCGGCAATCACAATAGATGCTATGGGGTCGAGGATACGCCAACCAATTCCCAGGAAATGCGCGCAGGTCACACCAATCAGTGTGGCTATAGATGCAAGCCCGTCGGAGCGGTGATGCCACGCACTCGCCGAGAGTGCCGGGGCGTCGGCTTTGTGACCCATTTTCGAGTAGAATCTGTAAAGAGATTCCTTGCATGCTATCGCAAAAAGAACCGCAACTATGGTCCATATATCCGGCTGTGGCAGAATCGCCCCCTCAAAATATTTCACGCCGGCTTCCACAGCTTCAGTTATAATTCCGCATCCGATAATAATCAGAAGTGTTGAAATCAGAAACGAAGCGAAGGTCTGAAATTTGCCATATCCATAAGAATATCGTGAGTCAGGAGTCTTATATGAGAAGCCCACGAATGCCAGCATTATCAGGTCGGCGGCAATGTCATTGAGAGAGTGGAAGCCGTCGGCGAAAAGGGCATCGCTGTGACCATAATAACCGACACTGAGTTTCACGCACATCAGAATGATATTGACAGCGCAACCGATTTTGACTGCCCGGCGGATAAGTCGCGCGGAGGTCTGCCGGTTGTCGGTCAATGAATCAGCAAGTGTGGGAATAGATTTATTTTGGTGCATGATGCAAAATTAACCAAAAATGGCCGAATATCGGAGAAATCTCCAAAATTCAGCCAAATTTGATTATACGCGTTTATGCAGTTTTTATAATATCAGTGTAATCTGAGGTAGGCATGTCCGAATCTTTCTGCTGCAGCGCGGTCCAGTTCCTCGCGAAATTCCGGAGCTGCAATCGAGATAAGAAGTTTCGCGCGCTCTGCGAGCGATTTGCCGCGGAGATTCACCGCTCCATACTCTGTGACCACATAGTTGGTCTGGAATCTGGTGGTAACTACACCTGCACCCTCGGTTAGCACAGGCTTAATTTTGGTTTTACCTTTGGAGGTTTTGGAGAGCATGGCCAAAAATGACAATCCCCCTTCGCTCAGCGATGAACCATATACGAAATCATGTTGGCCACCGATTCCCGAGAAAATCTTGGTGCCTATGGAGTCAGCGCAGATCTGACCCGTAAGGTCGATTTCAAGACATGAGTTTATCGCCATCACTTTTGGGTTCTGACCGATCACATACGGATTATTTGTCCATGCGACATCGCGGAAGATAATATCAGGATTACCATCCATATAATCATAGAGCTTTCTTGAGCCCAATGCAAGACTTGCCACTGATTTGCCGGGTAGCACTTTCTTAAGCGAATTGTCGATAACCCCGCTTTCGAGCAGAGGAAGCACTCCATCGGTCATTGCCTCGGTGTGGAGACCGAGATGCTTATGATTCGACAGAGCGCGAATCACAGCATTCGGTATTCCTCCCACTCCAATCTGAAGTGTTGCACCATCGGGGATTAATGCTGCGATAGATTCCCCGATTCTTACTTCTGCCTCGGTAGGTTCAGCCGTGGGAACTTCTACAAGTGGAGTATCACATTTTACACAGGCATCAATCTTGGATATATGCACAGTCGGATCACCATAAGAAAACGGCATATTCGGATTTATCTGTGCGATCAGTCTACTTGCTGATTCTACTGCGGAACAAGCCACATCACCGGAAACTCCAAATGACACCAAACCCTCTTCATTAGGCATAGAGCAGTTAAGCAGAACCACATCTACACGCCAGCTGCCATCGCGAATAAGCCTTGGCACTTCACTCAGGAAAGAGGGTGTCATCGAGCCATAGCCATCGGCAATCCACTGACGGAATCCGGGGTTTACAAAAAATGAGTTTACCAGAAATGTGTCCTTGAATTCCGGTCGGCAGAGCGGAGAGGCTCCGC
>CAMWLY010000056.1 GCA_947175145.1 uncultured Muribaculaceae bacterium
GTGTAAAGGCTACCTGCTATCCCGGTTTTGGAGGTAAACTTGAAGGTGCCGAATACATAGATTCACGTGTGGTTGAAGATGGCAAGTATGTCTTGGCAAATGGTCCTTCATCAGCGTTGCTGTGGGCATTAAAAATCGTGGCCTGCGAACTCGGCGAGGAGAAGAGTCGCGAAGTTGCAGCCGGTATGCTGCTGTATCCGCAGAGCGAAAACTCACTTGATAATATTTTCGGATGACTCCTGTACAGGAATTCTTCACCATAGAGAAACCCGGCTCAGCTCGACACACAGTTAAGATGAGTCGGTTTCTTTCGTTTGCAATACCGGTGCGAAGCGCAGATGAAGCACGCGCTATCGTAAAGCAATATCAGAATCAATATCACGACTCTCGCCATGTCTGCTGGGCCTATATGCTGGGACCCGAGAGACTCGAATGGCAGCTCAATGATAATGGAGAACCATCGGGGACCGCGGGAAAACCGATACTGGGTCAAATTAACAGCAGGGAAGTGACAGATGTGCTTGTGGTAGTGGTGCGGTATTTCGGGGGAATAAAGCTTGGCACTCCCGGTTTGATAGCGGCATATAAGGAAGCGGCATCTCTGGCGCTTGATGATGCCGGCAGAAAACTGTGTGTCCGCAAATTGCAGCTCTCAATCCAATTCGGTTATGAGACAGCTGACTCGGTGATGAAGATAATTAAAAATAAAAATATCGAGATTGCCGATAAGCGATTCGACAATCTCTGTGGAGCTACCATATTGTATCCCATGAACTTAGATGAAGAAGTCAGGGGGCGTCTCTCCAAGATAGAGGGAATAATGATGGAGGAACCGAATGAGAGCAATTCATAGCGCTTCGGGAGAGCGACTAACCTAAAAATCAAAAATATATGGCGTGGGATTGCGCTTATTTCAAAAAAAATTACGATATTTGCATCTTGAAAAGAAATCGAGGAATAAACCGAAATTTTAAATATACATTATAATACATAATATAAAATGACTAAGGCAGATATCGTAAACGAAATCTCGCGTAGCACAGGTCTTGAAAAAGCAGCAGTGCTTGCAACAGTAGAGAAGTTCATGGAAGTCGTTAAGGATTCCATGGCTGATGGTAACAATGTATATCTTCGTGGTTTCGGCAGCTTTGTAGTTAAGACTCGCAAAGAGAAAACTGCTCGCAACATTTCGAAGAATGAATCAATCAAGATTCCCGAGCACAAAGTTCCCACCTTCAAGCCCTCACGCGTGTTCCTCGAGGAAGTTAAGGTTCGCAGCGAGAAGAAGTAAGAATATCTCATAGAAAAGTATAACTTTAAAAAACAAGCAATCATGCCCAGCGGAAAAAAGAGAAAAGGCCACAAGATGGCTACTCATAAGCGCAAAAAAAGACTGAGAAAGAATCGTCACAAGAAGAAATAAGCGAGGCTTGTTTCAGCGCGAAATGCGGGGATTTGCAAGATGTCGGGCTTAAAAACCGAATTAGCATCTTATCCCCGGCAGAAAGAGCCGCCCGGACGCATGCCACCGAAGCCCGCTTCACCAGGCATCACCGGATGGCTCTTTTCTTTTGGCGCGATTTTTGCGCCTACCCAATTTCATTAAGTCCCGCCAAACGCAGGGACTGTCATTAAAACATGAAAAGCGAATTAGTAGTAGATGTCAACCAGGAGGAGATTAATATAGCCCTCTTGGAAGATTCACGGCTCGTTTCTTTGCAGAAGGAGAACCGCAACATAGCTTATGCTGTGGGCGATCTCTATCTCGCCAAAGTGAAGAAAATTATGCCGGGTCTGAATGCAGCATTCGTAGATGTAGGCTACGAAAAAGACGCTTTTCTGCATTATCTGGATTTAGGTCCGCAATTCAGCTCTTATCATGCTTTTATCAAGGAAGCTCTCAGTGATAAGAAGCGCGTGCCCTCAATCTCCAAAATGAAGCTGCTCCCCGATATCCCCAAACAGGGCGAGGTGCAGAGTGTAATCGAACCCGGGCAATTGCTGCTCGTGCAGATTGCCAAGGAACCAATATCTACCAAAGGCCCAAGACTTACCACCGAGATTTCTTTCACCGGCAGGTATATGGTGCTTATGCCTTTCGGCGATAAAATTTCGGTTTCACAAAAAATCAAGTCTACCGAAGAAAAGATTCGGCTCAGGCAACTTATCGGAAGTATCAAACCTAAAGGCTTCAGCGTAATAGTAAGAACATCGGCCGAAAATAAGCGTGTGGCCGAGCTCAACAATGAACTTCGCACCCTGGTGAAGAACTGGGAGGAGTCGATTGCCAAGATGCAGCGCAGCCAGGCGCCTGCTCTAATTTATGAGGAGGATTCAAGAGCCGTGGGTATCATACGCGACATCTTCAGTCCGAGTTTCGAAAGTATTCATGTGAATCATGCCGAGACTTTTACCCAGATTCAGAACTATGTGTCGCTGATTTCTCCCGAAAATAAGGATATCGTAAAATTATATACTAAAGATATTCCGATTTTCGACACCTTTGGTATTACACGCCAGATCAAAAGCAGCTTCGGAAAGACCGTATCTTTCAAATCGGGTGCATATCTGATTATCGAAAGCACAGAGGCACTCCATGTCATCGATGTAAACTCCGGCAACCGAAGCAAAGCAAGTCCCGACCAGGAGTCAAATGCACTCGATGTGAATCTGAAAGCGGCCGATGAGATAGCGCGTCAGCTAAGACTCCGCGATATGGGTGGAATCATAGTAGTCGATTTTATCGACATGAGCAAGCCCGAACATCGACAGCAGCTGTTTGATCACATGCGCGAAGTTATGGCTAACGATAGAGCGCGTCATAACATCTTGCCTCTGAGTAAGTTCGGGTTAATGCAAATCACCCGTCAGAGAGTCCGCCCGGCTCTCGATATCCCCACCGATGAAACTTGCCCCTCATGCTTCGGCAAAGGGCAGGTCAAAGCTTCTATACTTTTCACAGATACTCTCGAACAGAAACTGGAGTATCTTGTGGACAGTCTCAAAATCAAAAAGTTCAACATGTATATCCACCCCTTTGTGGAAGCATACGTGAAAAAGGGCGTCTTTTCTATTTATGGAAAATGGAAAAGAAAATATGGACGCGGATTTAAGGTAATTGCAGATGAATCACTGGCATATCTGCAATATAAGGTTCTCGATGCCGATGGCAAGGAAATAGATGTCAAGGAGGAGCGCGACATAGAGACCAATCAGTCGAAGAAGAGACTGCGCTCCAAAGCCTCCGATAATTCAGCAGTAAATTGATGATTTGTCAATTGCAAAATTTTATGCCGGTATCACAGCTTTTATAGATGATTTCGGTTAATGCAGAAAAGAAAATTTTAAAATAATAGGGGAGACCAAGATTCGGCCTCCCTTATTATCTATTATCATGTATTATTTTCAATAATTCAGGATTGTAGTCCTAAATAGTCTGCGACAACAAATGTGCTTCCGCCGATGTAGATAATATCTTGATCCGAAGCATCGGTGCCGGCTTGCTCAATTGCTGATTTAACAGATGGATACCCCTTCACCTCAAGGCCTTGGGCCTGCATCTTTTCAACAAGAGTTTCCCATGGCAAAGCGCGTGGAATATCAGCTTGAGTTGCATAATAAACGGCGAAATTCGGCAATAGGCTGAGTATGGTATCAATGTCCTTGTCTGCCACAAATCCAATCACCATGCGCAGTGTGCCATCGCGACGATTGTCGATATATCGCTTGAGTTGCGCGAAATTATATGTTAGCCCCGCTTCGTTGTGACCGGTGTCGCAGATGGTCAAGGGTTCTTCTTTGATAATCTGCCATCTGCCGCGAAGTCCACTCAGAATTTCAACATCGCGAAAGCCGCGCTTCATAGCATCATCAGATATTTCAATGCCAAGCTTTCGCAGAGCATCGATTGCGATTCTTGCAGTATTCAGATTTTTCTTCTGGTAATCACCGGCAAGCGGACATTCGATGCTATCAATGACTTCAGAATTCGTTTCGCGATATGCTTCTCTTAGAGGTGCGCCGACCTCGGCAGCTCGTTTTCTGAACACCTCTTCAGTTTCAGCCGTGGCTTCACCGATTACTGCCGGTATGCCCGGCTTTATTATCCCGGCCTTCTCAGCTGCGATTTTTGCGAGTGTGTCACCAAGAAATTGTGTGTGATCTTTTGAGATATTGGTTATCACAGATAGCAGAGGGGTTATGATATTGGTGGAGTCAAGGCGACCACCCATGCCTACCTCTATTATTGCAAAATCCACATTTTCGCGGGCAAACCAGTTGAATGCCATCATCATGGTTAATTCGAAAAATGATGGTTTATCCCCTTGATAAGTTCCGGATTGCCAACGTGTCACAAAGTCTGTGACTTCCGATTCGGGAATCATCTTGCCGTCGATGCGCATTCGCTCGCGAAAGTCGGTAAGATGAGGCGATGTGTATAATGCAGTTTTATAACCTTGTGCGGTGAGCGTGGCCGCGATAAGACTTGATACCGAGCCTTTGCCATTGGTGCCTGCCACATGCACACAACGCAGCTTTTTATGAGGATTGTCAAAGTGCTCCGCGAGTGCGATACTTCTTTCAAGTCCCGGTTTATATGCTGCTGCCCCGGTGCGTGAGAACATCGGTAATTGAGCAAACAGCCACTCAAGTGTCTCCTGATAATTCATCTTATAATCCGAAAAGTAAAAATCCTGTTAATCCGGCAAGTATAATCACCGGTATCGGGTGAATCTTCAGAAATTTATTTTTGCCCACAGGTAATCCGAAATATACAAGTAAAAAGGATACAAGGCAGATTGCTATGCTTGACCATAATTGCCAATCTATACCATTCGGATTGAAGTTTGCGGCATTCATGAGCATGACCGCTGCCGATGCAATTAGACCCACAACTACCGGGCGCAGTCCTGAGAATATCCCTTTTATTGCTCCGCTCTCATGATGTCTGCGGATAAAATGAGAGCAGTAAAGCACTAAAAAGAAACATGGCACCGTGACTGCCAAGGTGCAAAGCAACGAACCAAGTATTCCCCATATCGGTGATGCCAATTCCGGATTCATATTGCCGGGTGCCACATAGCCGATATAAGTTGCCGAATTTATACCTATCGGCCCCGGGGTCATCTGCGATATGGCTACGATATCGGTAAACATCTGTTCGGAAATCCAGGGGTTATCGAATACAACCGTCTTTTCCACCAGAGAGAGCATGGCATATCCTCCGCCGAATCCGAAGATGCCGATTTTAATATATGCCCAAATAAGCTTCCAATATATTCCCATGGCTGTCAATTAGATTGTTTGTTAAGCTTGCGGTTGGATACCCACCATAACAGGAAACCTCCGACTCCACCGAGCAGGATATAAAGTATTGGGCTCGACACCACTCCGAGATTCAGTGAAATCATAAGCGCAACAATCAGAGGAATCCATAAGGTCTTCATATTCAGCTTCGCAGCTTTGGCCGAAGTTATGACCGGTGCGATAATCAGGGCCACGACCGCAGGTCTTATTCCCATGAAGATTGCAGAAATCGTTCGATTATTCTTAATCACATCAGGTGTGAGGAAGATGGCGATAGCCAAGATTATTAAAAATGATGGCAAAATAGTGCCGAGCGCTGCTACCGCACTTCCGCGTATTCCCCTCAGCTTGTCACCCACGGCAGTGGCGATATTCACAGCTAAAATGCCGGGCAATGACTGCGCGACAGCTAATAAATCAAGGAAATCATCTCTCTCTATCCAGCCGTGGCGGTCTACTATCTCACGCTCGATTATGGAGATCATGGCCCAACCTCCGCCAAATGTAAAGGCTCCTATCTTGAAAAAACTCAGAAATAAATCCCGGTAGATTGCACCCCCTCCGTCTGATAATTGTGAAGAAGATGTGCCGGTATCGGTCTTGTCGGTTTTCATAAGGCTATCGCAAGTTTAATGCGTGTTCGACAATTTGATTGATATTTTGAAGAATGCAAAATTAGTTTCTTTCATCAGAATAATCAAATCGGATATTTTCTCTCTCTCCCCGACATGTGGTATAGGTTGATATGAGCTTCCTGATTTTTTATTGCAACCGCATTGCTCCGTATCTGCGCTGACAGATCTGCATAACCTTGACCGCCCCGGTGTTTACAAATATTGGGTATCCTAAAAATTCCTAATCTGATTTTAATTTCTTAAATTTGCGAAAAATCCGGGATAGAATAGGTCTCCCGGTTGTTTCTAAATTAGATTTACCTTAATTATTGAAAAGATCTGAATATGGCACTTTGGTTCGAATGTAAAGTCAGATACGAGAAGATGCTGGAAAATGGTATGAAGAAGAAGGTTAATGAGCCTTATCTTGTAGATGCTCTGACCTTTACCGAGGCTGAAGCTCGTATTGTAGATGAAATGAAACCTTTCATCTCAGGTGAATATTCGATATCTTCTGAAAAGAAAACCCGCATATCCGAGATTTTTTTCAATGAAGGCGGAGACCGATACTATCTTGTAAAGGTTAACTTCATAACTATTGATGAGGTCAAGGGCGTCGAGAAGAAAACAGTTTCTCACATTCTTGTACAGGCATCTGATTTTGAAGATGCGGTTTCCAAGTTCAAAGAGGGTATGAAGGGCACAATGTCAGATTTTGAGATTGCGTCTATTACAGAGACCATGATAATGGATGTGTTCAGAGCCAACCTCACTCCCGAATCCTGATTAACCTATGATAGCCGAAAGAATCCGCACACTTCATGAAGAGTTGCCTGCAGGGGTCGAACTTGTGGCTGTATCCAAGTTTCACCCGGTTGATGCATTGATGCAGGCCTATGATGCCGGTCAGCGCCGCTTCGGCGAAAGCCGTGTGCAGGAACTTATCGAGAAGATACCTCAGATGCCGGCAGATGTAAAATGGCACTTCATAGGCCATCTGCAGACTAATAAGGTGCGCCATCTGGTTGGTAAATGCGAGATGATCGAAAGTGTGGATTCCGACAAACTTCTCGAGTTAATAGACCGTGAATCCGAGCGGGCCGGTGTTGTATCAAGAGTTCTGATGCAGGTGCATGTGGCTAAAGAGGAAACAAAATTCGGATTCCTGCCCGAGGAATTACTCTCCTGGTTCAAAGATAAAAAATTTGAAGCGCTTAAGGCAACTCATATTTGCGGAGTGATGGGCATGGCCTCAAATACCGATGATATGAATCGTGTAGGCTCCGATTTCGCCGAGATTCGCAGGGTCTTTGATGAAATTCTTGCAATTCCCGACCTGAATCTTCGCGGTTTCGACACTGTTTCGATGGGTATGAGCGGTGATTGGCCACTGGCAGTAGAGCATGGTTCCAACCTTGTGAGGGTAGGTACTTATATCTTCGGGCCGAGGGAATATTAACTGATAATCTGCTTAAATTCAACTTACCATGAATTCCAACATACAATCTAAAAAAGGAAATACGGCTGCGATCATTGCGATGTTCTTTCTTTTTGCAATGATATCGTTTGTTACAAATCTTGCCGCACCTCTCGGCACAATATGGAAGCATCATTATGAGTGGGCCGGAATGGTAGGTAACTTCATGAACTTCCTGGCATATCTTGTTATGGGTATTCCGGCCGGTACACTGTTGACCCGCATTGGTTATAAGAATACCACACTATGGGCCATGGGTGTCGGTCTGACCGGTATTATACTCCAGTGGCTGTCGGGTCAGGTCGGGGCGGACATACAGACATTCTCGGTAGATGGTATGCCGGTGATGCTCAATTTCCTGATTTATCTGCTCGGTGCATTTATATGCGGTTTTTGTGTTTGTATGCTCAATACCGCGGTCAATCCTCTGCTAAATATGCTCGGTGGCGGCGGTAATTCAGGCAATCAGTTGATTCAGCTCGGAGGCTCGCTTAATTCCGCAGCCGGCACAGTTACTCCTCTTTTGGTCGGAATGCTGATAGGCACCGTGACCAAAGACACTTCTATCACCGATGTCTCTCCGCTGCTTTACATAGCGATGGCAGTCTTCGTATTTGCATTCTTCGTAATACTTGCGGTTAGAATCCCGGAGCCTCCCCGAGCGGCCAAAGGTTCTTCGAAAGTTAAAGCAACACATAGCGCATGGAATTTCAGACACACTGTTCTCGGTGTGATAGGAATATTTTTCTACGTCGGTCTTGAAGTCGGGATACCGGGTGTCATGATATTCTATCTCAGTGATTCGAGTGTATCAGGTATTACCGAAAATGCCACTGCAGTGGCCGGTGCCGTAGCATCGGTTTACTGGTTACTGATGCTTGTGGGTCGACTGTCATCATCTGCTATCTCGGCGCGTGTGAGCAGCAGAACACAGCTTATGTGCGCAGCCGGAGGAGCTATAGTGCTTGTGGTGCTTGCCATATTCTTCTCTCCAGAAATTAAAGTGTCTATGCCCGCTTACTCTGTAGAAGATGGATTTACCCTGGCAAAAGTGCCCATATCAGCATTGTTCTTAGTGCTCTGTGGCTTATTTACCTCAGTGATGTGGGGCGCGATTTTCAACCTCGCTGTCGAGGGCCTCGGCAAATACACGGCTCAGGCTTCCGGAATCTTCATGATGATGGTTGTGGGCGGTGGTGTGATGCCATTGATTCAAAATGCTATTGCCAATAGTATCGGATATATGGTCTCTTACTGGCTGGTAGTCGGAATGCTCGCTTATCTGCTCTATTACGCAGTGGTGGGCAGTCGCAATGTGAACCGCGATATTCCGGTTGATGCCGATGAAGAAAATCAAATTCCCGACGCTGTGTAACGAATGATGCGCTTCCGTGTGTGCGGAAGCGCAGCTTGTAATTATTAATATGGATTAAACTAACATCAAATATAACTCATGGATATCAACACTATGAAATCGGCCGCCGACAATATTCGCGTGCTGATAACCGAAATGGTTGAAAAGGCAAATTCCGGCCATCCGGGTGGCGCTATGGGAGCCGCCGACTTCATCAATGTATTATATTCCAAGTTTCTGGTATATGATCCGAAAGATCCTGCCTGGTTCATGCGTGACCGCTTCTTCCTTGACCCGGGTCACATGTCGCCGATGCTCTATGCGGTTCTGACTCTCGCCGGCAAATATACTATCGAGGATCTTAAGAATTTCCGTCAGTGGGGTAGCATTACTCCCGGTCACCCGGAACTCGATGTGGCCCACGGAGTCGAAAACTCATCGGGGCCCCTCGGTCAGGGGCATGTCATGGCTGTAGGCTGTGCTATTGCCGAGAGATTCCTCGCTGCCCGATTCGGAGAGGTCGTGAGTCATAAGACCTATGCATTTATATCAGATGGTGGTATCCAAGAGGAAATTTCTCAAGGTGCGGGCCGAATAGCCGGCCACCTCGGACTCCACAATCTCATCATGTTCTATGATGCCAATAATGTGCAGCTCTCTACAAAAGTCGATGCGGTAGATACTGAAGATGTTGCTACAAAATATCGGGCCTGGGATTGGAATGTGATTGAAGTTGATGGTAGTGATGTTACAGCTATTGCCGATGCTCTTCAGGCAGCAATCGACGAGCAGGCAAAACCGACTCTTATCATCGGACACACCACAATGGCCAAGGGTGTGCTTGCCACTGATGGAACTTCTCTCGAAGGTGCCGTTTCGACTCACGGCCAGCCTTTATCGAAAGCCGGGGCAGATATTGTGGCAACTGTCAAAGCTTTGGGTGCAGACCCCGAAAATGCGTGGGTGATTCGTGATGAGGTGAAGAAACTCTATGCGGATCGTGCGGAGCAACTTGAAAACATTGTGGCCAAACGCCGCAAAGAGATGGCTGAATGGGTTGCGGCAAATCCGGAACTCGCAGCCAAGCTCGCTGAGTATGAATCCATGAAACTTCCGGAACTTGACTGGAGTAAAGTGGAGATTAAACCGGGTCAGCCGACTCGCGTCACATCGGCTGCTTGCCTGTCATATCTCGCTGAGCATGTAGGTAACATGATTGTTTCATCGGCAGACCTTTGCAACTCTGACAAGACCGATGGATTCCTCAAGAAGACAGGTGAGCTGATCAAGGGTAATTTCAGCGGAGGTTTTCTGCAGGCCGGCGTTGCGGAACTGACCATGGCATGCATCATGACCGGTATCGTGCTTCACGGAGGCATGTATGCCGCCTGCGGCACATTCTTCGTGTTCTCGGATTATATGAAGCCTGCAATTCGCATGGCAGCACTCATGCAGCTCCCGGTGAAGTTTATCTATTCCCATGATTCATTCCGTGTAGGTGAAGATGGACCTACTCATGAACCTGTGGAGCATGAAGCTCAGATGCGTTTGCTTGAACAGATGCGTAATCTTGCCGGCAATCGCTCGCTTATGGTGATTCGTCCTGCCGATGGTGCGGAGACAGTGGCTGCATATAAGATGGCTATGGAGAACTCCTCTACTCCCACGGTTATAATCTGTTCGCGTCAGAATCTGGAGGATCTTCCCGGTGATAATCGTCGCAGCGAAGCCATGAAGGCTGAACGCGGCGGTTACCTGGTGCGTGAAGTGGAAAATCCCGATGTGGTGCTCGTGGCAAATGGCAGCGATGTAGCTCTGTTGCTCCATGCTGCCGAGGAACTTGAATCCGAGGGAATACGTGCCAATGTGGCTTCGGTACCCGCACTCGGACTTTTTATGGACCAACCGGAAGATTATCGCGAGATGGTGATTCCTACTGCAGCACGCAAATTCTGTCTAACCTCCGGTATTCCTACCACTATGTTCCCGATCATGAATGGAGATTTCAAGATTGTGGGTCTTGAGCGCTTCGGCGCTTCGGCTCCTGCAAAAGTTCTGGAGGAGAAATTCGGATATACAGTGCCGGCTGTGAAAGCCCAAATCAAGGAATTTATGGGGAAATAACCTGAAGTTAATATAAACGGGAAGCCTGCATCTGACTTGTTTCGGACGCAGGCTTTCTGTTTATTTGGTGCACTTGTCAAATTCAGGTAGAGGAGGAGCTGTTACGTCGATTTCATTATGGCTCACCGGGTGTTCGAATCTTATTCGATGGGATTGGAGAGATATACCCCCATCGGGATTGCTGCGCTTCGCACCATACTTTAAATCACCCTTTATCGGGTGGCCCATAGCCGATAATTGAGCGCGGATCTGGTGTTTGCGTCCGGTAAGCAGGTTCACTTCAAGAAGAGTGTATCTGTCACCTTGTGCTATTGTGCGGTATTCGAGCCGAGAGAGTTTCGCTCCCTCAGCGTGTGGTTTGGAGATAAAAGTCTTATTGATTCTCGGGTCTGAGATTAGCCAATTTTCAAGCAGACCTTCCGGATTAGCCGGACGGCCCTCTACGAGTGCATAATATGTTTTATGTATTTCACCTTCGCGGAGCATCTTATTGAGTCTCTCAAGTGCTTTAGAAGTGCGT
Organism: uncultured Muribaculaceae bacterium; assembly: GCA_947175145.1. Lineage (GTDB taxonomy): Bacteria > Bacteroidota > Bacteroidia > Bacteroidales > Muribaculaceae > Lepagella. The sequence goes on from CAMWLY010000056.1 coordinate 11,397, forward strand.
GCAAAGATTACAAGACCGGAGACTGGTCTGTCGATACGATGCACCACGCCGCAGAACACATTACCCGGTTTGTTATACTTCTCTTTCAGGTATACTTTTACCAATTCTGAAAGGGGTGTATCTCCGGTTTTATCGCCCTGTACTATTTCACCTGCCCGTTTGTTGACGATAAGCAGATGATTATCTTCGTAAACAACCTCCATAATAGCTGAATTTCACCGCTAAGTTAGTCAATAAATACCAAAAAATAACGAACTTGGATTATCTCCAAGTTCGCTATTTTTTGGTGGCGGGTGCAGGACTCGAACCTGCGACCTTTGGGTTATGAGCCCAACGAGCTACCACTGCTCCA
>CAMWLY010000057.1 GCA_947175145.1 uncultured Muribaculaceae bacterium
CTTTAATGTAGCATATCCCCCTTGTTCACGTAAAGCTTTAATTACTTGTTCTTCTTGAGTAAGTTTTTTCATTTTAATGAATTAAATATCGTGGAAAAGGAAATACTTTGTAAATTACTTATTTTCTAAAAAATTGTTACCCGTCTTCTAAATTTAAACCTGAGGTTTAATTACAATGATGGCAATTGTTTGAGAGTTGAATTTATGCAGTAAATGAAATGATAGTGGATTATTATCTACCCAAAAAGAAGGGCTCCACGACTAAATTGTAAAGATATAAAAAAATATTGATAAACTGATTATACCCTAAATTGTATCCTAAATCAACTATTATATATATGCAATAGTTCCATGTGACATTGTTAGGTAAAGATGGATGTTTTTGCGGGTTGTAATCATAAACACTGCAAAATATAAATTAATCGGACAGATCAATATGAATTGACTTGTCCGATTAATAAATCCCTGCTTAACAAAATAGGCATATGTGGTAAAGATATAAGGAGTCTTATCTCTCAATTACCTTTTTGCCAGCCACAATATAAATACCCTTTTCTCCCTCTTCGTGGGGAGTACCATCTAAATTATAAGCCTTTTCTGTGCTGTCTTTATAATTATTCGTGCATTCTGATACTCCGGCAGTTTTATCTTTATAAACAGTAACTCCATCTACCTTAACCTCGATAAGAGAAGTTGAACCTCCAAGTAGGTCTGCATATAGATTATTCATTGGCCCGGCTATAGAACCGATACCTTTAATCCAATAAGTTGGCCTTTCGCTCTGGCCATACGAATGGGTTTCCTGCAGCTTCATTAGCTCATACTTGCCATATTCTGAGGTTTTAAGTTCTTCTTCTACAAGCTCGATTTGAATTGGTTCCGGATATTTGCCTATTTCGTATCGCGCGCCCTCTACAGGTGAGAATTTATATATTTCATCGGGAATTAAGTCGAAACCATAGATGAGCACTTCTTCATTGCAATCTTGTGGCAAATAATAGACATTCTCTCCTTCAGCTCTAATGGCTCCCCACGGATTATAGTCTTGAGATTCATCTGCTCCGATTCTCTCCGTCTTGACCGATAGATAAGACTTGTCATTTTTGTTAACTAATCCTTGCAGATAGAATTTAATACTAGAAATCTTCGGGGGATAAGTATCACAACTTTCAACCTTGCAGAACCATTCTGTCCCTTCTTTAAATAGGTTCTCTGCGTTGGAGATTGTTGGGAACAGGAAGCACCAAAAAATCGCAACTAAAATTTGGAAGATAACTTTTTTCATAGCTTATAAATTTTATTTATAATTATATTATAGTGTATGATTGATACGCGTACCCGTATTAATTATTTTCCATTTTTATGTAAAAATTACTACCCACTGCATATCCGTTTAATGGGTTAGGCATCAACGCATCGATTAAATAGTATCCATCGCTATATCCGGACCAACCCCAATGGCAATAGATGTAACAATTCTTCTTCTGGTTGTCAGCAGATTCGTCATATTCGTAACCATCTACAACCCATCCATGGCCATTAACATTGCTGTTTTTTAAGTAACCACATTGAAAGTAAATTTTATTGTTACTCATGTTCTCTACCATAGAATCAAAATCAAAAGGTCTGAGAACTGATGCATTGTAACCCATCTGGATTACAGCATTAATGATATTTTCAGGTTTAGATGATGTTGCATCTGGTGTATAAGTGCAGCCAATTAATCGCCCCAATTCGTATAGTAGCTGACTAATGGCTTGAGTCGCTCCTTCATAAGAATCTTCAAATATGATTATCCTTTCTGGATCAGGGAATGGTGTGGGTTTTTCAAATTGAGGTTCTAAGTTGATATTTATATTATTAAGAGATAGTCCACCGATATATCCCTCGCCTTCTGAAAGAGCCTGATTAATACATTGAAAATTATAATAATAGCCATTCCATGTAAGATCTTCCTTACAATAACTCATAGCCATTGCAGCGGCTACGGGTCCGCATCCGGCAGGACATCCGGGATAGTATTTATCTATTACTTTATTATAAGGATGTCTTTGACCAAGTGAATATTTAATAATAGGTTCTTTTTTATAATGAGTCAATTCGTCGACGGGTGCGTTACAATTATCATAGATTAGTTCAGACGCGATATTTTCTGTACTTGATGGCAGGTTGTCGAGTACATATTTTTTAGCTAATTCATTCTCCATTGAGAAGCTCCCTGTTGATGAATATCCTATTACAGGAGCAATATGAGTATTTGCAGCCACTAATATAAATCCCGAATCGTTGCTGAAATTAATTGCGTAAGCTGTCGTATCATTAAACCTTGTAACAGGTGTTATATTTTCGATCTCAGATGTGGATCTGGTGGAAACTCTCGAGTCGATTGCAATTTTAATTGCATCTTTCATGGAACGAGTGCTGGTAGAGACTATAGTTGGAGATATATGTTGCTCATCCAATTTTGATAAATTTTGAGATTCGCAGCTCCATATCATTAGAGATATGAAGGCAATCACTAACATCATTGAGAAATGATGTAATTTACATTTTAAATATGATCTTCTCATAGCTTAAATCTTAAAGTGTTAATTGATATTGAATCTGTAGTGTCTTAGTGATATTAAAACGATCTGTTGCAAATATAATAAATTGCCAAATGTTTGCAAAAAAAGCGGGAAAAATACTACAAAGGACGTTTAGTTGGCATCAAATTTAATACTTGTCTAACAAATACGGTCTTGAACAATCAATGCCCAAGACCGAAAAGAGTGTAAAAATCTGAGTTGATCAGAAGTTGGTTACTGCCACAGTCATCTCATGAAAAGTGCATGTATCTGTAAGCTCCATCCAATGCTTCGGAGTGATCTTAGCTGTAAAATCCATGATGCTGTATGGCTTGCCCGAATGTTGATCTATAACGATGAAGCCATTGACCAGCAATTGATTTAACCGATTTTGCCATGTCAAATCTTTGGTATATTTTTCAGCCAGCGATGATCTGTCCTTAACAGAATACTGATATTCCCGACCCAAACCGCCGGTGAGACCCTTGATAATACGAGCCCCATCATCAACATTCGCGAGAGTCCATGAGTCGGGGTGTTCGGCCTTCCACTCATCTATATGATATTCCCGGCTCATGAATTTCTTATCCATCTTGATCGGCTTAACCACATCTTCCGGAGTTGCGCCATTAGCTGCATCTCCGATAGGTTTGTCGGAATCCATCTTCTCCATGGCCTGCCTCAACTCACTGAGCGTGGCATCTGCCTTCTCCTGAGTCATGTGTCCCGATTTTACCAATTTGGCCAGATTCTTCTCTGACTCCGCATATAACTCGGCAGGAGTCTTATTAGATACAGCTTTGAGAGCTTTATTCTGTGCCTTCTTGGCGTTCTCGCGGTCTTTCTCAGCAAGTGCCGGTGGAAGCATCGCGCTCCCATGCTGACCGTCAGGAGTCACATAGTAAACTAATGCTTCATATCCATCAACCATAATGGTATCACCCGGTGCGTATGTTTTTCCGGGCACAGCAGCCATGGAGGTCAGGGATGCTCCGATTAGAGCAATTGAAAAGATCAATTTTTTCATGTTATATTCTAAGTTTTATGATTTGAGTGCGGGTGTGGATAAGATAAATTCCGGCAGGCAGGTAAATTGTGTCTGATCCTGAACCAAAAGCTACATTGCGACCTGCTGCATCAGTTATTATCCACTCCATCTCACCGGGAGCATGGATTGCAATAGCACCATTGCTTGGAGTGGCAGTCAAAAGCGACTGTTCGGTTTCGGTAATTCCTGATGTATCTGCAATCAGAACCTCGCTGCGCGGAGACTCCGAACCATCGGCATAGAGAGCGGAAACCTCATAGCTGTTCTTGCCTGCGGGCTTGTGATCATCTGTCCAATATGGTTCCGCAACGGTCGCCACTAACTCTGAATCACGATATACCTTATAGCCGCTCACAGCAGAAGCCTTAACTCGGAAATCATTATAGCTGATATCATCGATAAAAAGAGCGAAGGCATTATCACTCACGCAGTTTATGGCAAACCATCGGGTTCCCTCGGGCACCACCCATGAATATTCCATCCAGGTATCGGGCACTTCAATATAATCACCGCTTTGCAGCTCGGTAAATGAAGCCGGGTGTCGGTCGGTCGATGAAGCCAGTACGCGCATACGTTCTGCCGGAGTATCCTGCGATGTAAATGCCTTTGCAAAGAAGCGCACAGTCTGCTGCGAACCATTGAGTTGCGGCAGAATCAGCCAATCATCATTTACACGATTGATATTGGCAATTGCCATCAGCATCTTATGGCCGGAATGAGGAGTGCCTTCGTCCCAGATGTCGATGCCGATTTTCTGAGCATTGCAAACTTGGAAAGCCTTGGGTGCGGAAGCATTTGGATAATCGTCCAGATCTTTATTTATCTGATAGGTTACATCTCCGTCCATATCAAGCATGGTGTAATCACCGATTCCATCGATAGCCCAGTCCTTATAGCTCTCCATATCATCGGATATGGCAGGATAGGTATATGGTTCGGACCATCTCAGGCTGAAAGCATTGTTCTCTGCTACACTGCCATCTAAATCCGAAGGTGCGGGCACTATAAGCTCAGTGATTTTTACAGAGCGGGTCACTGAATTATCCGAAGGATTCTCATCCTTGTCTGCCTCAACTGCGAATACCAACTCATGGGTTCCCTTCTCACTAATCGAAAGACTTAACTCTTGAGTCAGTTCCCGACCGGCAGTCAAACCTGGAATCACTTTGCTGCCGAGCGTGTTGTTATTTTCCGACCAGGTCAGAGTCACTGACTGCACATCGGAATCCCCGGTATTTGCTATAGTGACATTTACCGGCACTGTGGCTCCGGCAGCAAATGTGGAGGGAATCTCCACAGAGGTCAAAGCTATATTGACATCATGCATCTCATCGATGCGTATATCATCTATATAGAAAGCTGATTCACCGGCCGCCTCACCTTTGAACTGAATCTGAAGCCAGTCGCAATCACGCAGTGAGGTAATGTCTACAGAGTGAGAAACCCAGCCCGTAGTGCCGTCATTGCGCCACCATGTCGAGTTTTCGGAGAAGGGTTTATAATCTCCGCCGTTCACGGAGACAAGCAGTGTAAGCTTCTCTCCTGATTGTGGTGTGCCTGTGTCGGTATGATACATCCAGAATGACACCACAGGTTTTTCCAGAGCCTTAATACTGATTTTGGGACTGCTTAGGGTTCCGGTTTTCCCTTCGAAGAATTCCGGGGAATTAAACATAGCCATGCCCCGGTCACCGGTGTGGTCATTAGTCATCGGCTCAAGACCTGCAGTCTCGAGAGTCCAGAGCTGAATCTGTGTATCGCTTTCAGCAACCCAGGGATAGAGAGTCATCTCCGCAGCGGGGAATGTTTCTGCCACAGGAGCCTGAATCGCCGGGCCGTAGGTCTTATAGGGAGTATTATTATACTGGCCTTTGACATTGTCAGCGTAGGGAGTAACAAGATAGTAGAGAAGTTCCTGATGCGTAAGCATGGGATTGTCGGTTATGCCGGTTTCTGAAGTCCCCTGTTCGATTACCACACCATCGCTGCGCACCACTCTATATGTCAGAGTTGTTTCGCCAAACCAGCCGCCATGTGCACCAACCACCGGAGCATTCCATGAGAGGGTGATTGAACCATCGGCATTTTCTTTTTCGGTAAGTTCTGTCACTGCACCGGGTATGTCGAGACCAATCCAGCCCTGCACCGAAGCATCAGCGCCTTCACCCAAATCATTGGTAGCTACCACGCGGTAATTATGTTCACCGGCTTCTCCCGGAGTTGCATCAATCCATTCGGTATCCTGACCCGGAGTCAGAGAGGAAAGTGTAGCAGTTGGAGATGTTGAGAAATCGCGATAAATATTGACACTGAGGATACCTTCGAGAGAATCGCCCGAGTTGTCAAGGGTCGGAGTCGTAAAAGATATTGTCGCTTTATTCTCACCCTTTGCAGCCGGTGTGAGAGTAAGGTTTGCCACAGCTGCCGGCAGTTTTCCGCTTACTTCAGAGATTCCGATATTGTCTACGGTAAGTTGCCAGTTGTGAGCGATACTTGTGTCATGCAGACCGAGGTAATAGCGACCCGACTCGGCCACTGTAAATGATGCGCGCTTTGTCTCACCTGTAGGATTCTCGAATTGCTGACAGTCAAGAATCACTTGCGACATCGCATCGGGACTGCAATTGCGGCCAAGCGCAAAGGTGAAGTTCTCCGGATAATTCTTGTATTGTGTCTTTACATCGGCGGTAAGCTGATAGCTCCTGCCTGCTTCAAGAGTAATTGCCGGAGAGATAATCCAGTCATCGCCGGGATATTCAGGCTCCTGATTATATGAGAAGAAGATGTTTTTCTTGGCTGTATCATATTGCCAGGTCTGCATTCCGTTGAGATCAAAGATGGTCCAGAGTGCGAAATCATCGGCACTGTCGAAGCCCTCCACGAAAGGCACCGTATATCCCGAGCCGAACACAAGTTTCTCAGACACAGCCTCGGGGCTCGTGCCCGCTTCATTCGAAGCGGTCAGACTATAGCTTAGCGCTGCGGACTTGCCGTCATAATCAGTGTCTTGCCAGCGTGTGGTCGTAATATTGTCAAAGACTTTCTTGTCATTAATGCGGGTTATAGTGTAGGTTATAGCGCCCGGGTCAAGAAAACCGCCATGAGCTCCTTCGGTAGGCGCCGACCATGACAGGGTCGGTATGCCGGCTTCGTCGGTCAGCATAAAATCAGATGGAGCTTTCGGAGTGTCAGAACCGGCCCATGCATCGTATGCAGAGACTTGTCCGAGCAGATTGTCGGTAGCCGCCACACTCTCTATTGAGACAGCACCGGCCGGGAAAGTCACACTCTCGCTCACAACCTTCGCTCCGGGATTCACACCGGAAATCTCCTTATATATATCACCGGCAGTAAAAGCTATGGTTAAGGGTCCCTGAAGATCAGCGCCATTTACAGTCTTGGTCGGAGCTGTGCAGGAGAAGCAGCCGCTAAGGCTACCCGGTTCGGTAAACTCTATGCAGAGGTCGCTTACCGACGCCGGTGCAGCATCAGGCAGCTTATAGGGTAATGCGAATATGCCGGCAAAAGAGGCATTGTCCGGAAATTGATACAGCTCAGTGGCCTGACCTGTCGTGGTATTGACCTCAAGCAGATAGCTTCCCCCTCCGCCATCATTCGCGCACCAGTAGAGTTTGCCGGTGGCATCATCAAAGGTCAGGGAATTGATATAACCCGGAGAAAATCCGGTCTTGCCGATTTGTTCATATAATCCGGTCTTCGGATCAACCTTGATAAGCCAGCCGGTATAACCCCAGATACCATATATCTCACCTTTGGAATTAGCTGCGATCGCAAAGCAATTGCGATCCATGCCCGGACCGATCTGATAAGCCTCGCCATAATAGGTGTCAAACCGGCAGAAACGGTCATATTCCTGATATTCATCATTCCAGAAAAATCCGTATACATTGCCGCTCACAGGGTCGTAAGTCATATCGCTCGGCACATTGACCACATCAATCTCTTCCGAAGAGCGCTTGCTCCAGGAAGATGCGTAATATGTGGTCAGATATGCCTGAGTATCCTCATTGGCCGTAGAGATAGCGTAATAGAGACTGTTAACCTTCACACCGGCGCGTATTTTTATCATGTCGGTATTCTGGTTGACTTTGGTGATTTTACCTCCCGGTTTCGCTTCGAAAGTGTATATGCCGGCGGTTATGGGATTTACAAAATTTCCCTGGCTATCCATCACGCCCCAAAGGTCATTATATACCATCGGGCCTGAAAGCACACTGTTGCCGCCCGGCAGGCGAAGCGGAGCCTCGGCAATTTTGCCGGAGGCTCCGATTGTCAGTGTGCTGAAACCTATAGCCAGTGTGGCAACCGCTATTGCGGTACCGCGGTTAATAAAAGGTTTCATGATATTAATTCGATTCGTATTACTGATAATTATATAATCACTTTTATAGCTACTCTTTTGCCGCCGCAATTGGCACTCACCAGATATGCACCGCTGCTGAGTCCGCTGAGAGAAACTTCATAGGCAGCTGCTTCGCTTCTGATAACCCGGCCCTGCATATCGGTTATTACTATATCGGTGGCAACAGTGGCAAACATCACCTTATTTGCAGTCACAGAATAGTCATCGCAGGCGTTGGTTCCCTCTATGCCGGTGTTGGGATCTTCAATAAGGCTGAACTTGTTCAGAGAGATGGAACCCTTGTTGTTGGCGTGAAGACCGATGGTGTAGACACCGGGATTTATCTCATATACATTGGGATTCTCGGCTTCGCGGCGATGTTTGGCTTCCGAACTTCCGCTCTTCACTCGGATATATATATCATCAATCTGGTGATTTGCCTTCAATTCGGCAGCGGTATTGATTGTAGCAAGCTTGTCAAGCATATCCGTATAGTGGTCAGAAGCACCTATATGTAAATCCCAATTTACGGGCTGGTAACCATAACCTGTGTATGAGCCTATGCTGAGAATATACTGTTTGTTATCTTCCAGAGTGAGACGCGGAGAAATCAACCAGTCATCGGGGGTATTATTGCTTGAAGTGATATTTACATAGCTTGAGTTCACCTCCCAAGTTATATCGTCACCACCGGCAGCTTCCGAGCGTTTGTCACCATTGACATTAAATATAGTCCATTCGGTGCGGTCAAAATCATTATCGCAGATATAAGGCAGAGTCTTTCCTCCGCCAATCCAAGGACTCTTGGCCGATGCGGCAGCTTTGGTAGAGCAGCCCTCGGCATTATATATCTCCACGCTGTAGTTATAGCAGCCGGCTTCAGGCACATCGGCATCGGTGTACTGCGATTCTTCGCCCGGCATCAGGCCATCTGTAACCTCGGCGATTATTTCTCCATTACGCTTAATCACACCTTTGGTCAGATTCTCCGCTGCCACACCCTCGATATTTGTAGCTGTCGGGTTAATCCATGTGAGCGTAGCGCTGAGACTGAGGTCTGCGGCGGGTACTATCTCCAGATCAGTAGCCGGTTCGGGAAGCACAGGCAGATATGCGATAGAGAATCGGGTTACTTCATCAGCACTCTCCGATGAAGAATCCACCAGATCGCTATTGTAAAGCGCCACTGCATATTTGCCTGCTTCGGGCACCTTGATTATCACCTCATATACATTGGTATATGTAGCGGTTTGCTTGAAAGTCGCAAGGTTTGTATATGTGGTGGTTGTATTCTTCTTATCGGATACTATACCCACACCGAAGTTCTTGTTTTTTGCTCCGCCTTTCAGATTATAAGTAACCTTGTAGTATCCGGCTGCAAGATTCATATATGGCGCGAGCAGGTAGTCATCATTCCTGTATAAAGAGCGGGTTTTGTCAAGATCCATTTTGGCACTTGTGTTTACGCGCCAGCTGATACCATCGGCATTAGCATCGCAAGTTGACCAGATAGGTCTTGTCACATCACTGTTTTCGAATGTGGTCTGATATGGGAGAGATTGAGTCTCATCACCAACCCATGAAGTGGTGACCTTGACCGGTGTGCCATCGGCAGCGCCATTGGCGTTGTATGCAATCAGGTGATATGTGATCACGCCCGAAATGCCGGGGGTGTCATTATATGTCATCTGCGCACCGGGCTGACAGTCTGTAAGGGTAGCTGCAAGTTCATTATTGCGATATACCTCGACTTTGGCGATTTCTGGCAGCTCTGTGCCGATATTGCTCAGAGAGGGGTTGGTCCATGACAGAGTCACAGTATCATTATCATCGACAGTAGCACTCAGGTCAGAAATCTGAATCGGAAGAATCTGCCATTCTTCAACTGCGAAATCATAGATATAATAAGTGCTCCAAGAAGTTTCTTGATGGTCATTATGCACTGCAAAACCATATTCTCCCGGCTCGGTCACTTCCACATAAAAATAGAATTCTTGTGCGGAACTGGGTATTGCCTTAAGATTACCTATCACATTTTCATAACCGCCTATCGAAGTGCCCTGACCGAAGAGGAAATCTACATTAGTCGGAGTGCCGGTTGAAAATTGCATCTTTACCATCAGTCGGTATACTCCGGGGTGTTCGAATTTCATCTGCGGAGAAATCAGCCAGTTGTCCGAGCGTTTCCCGGTGCCGGGATAAAACTCAAATCTATTACCATAGTATGAAGAGGCGGAATATTTCCAATTAGCGGTGGTTGTCTGGTTTCTGCCGGTGGCCGGAATCCAGAACAAGTCAAATTTAGCTTGATCCATCGTGGGGAAATCCACAGAATAAGGAAGCGAGAACGCTTCAACCGGGCCGATATAAGGGGTGTTGACTGCAATCTTGGCCGAATTATATCCATTTACGGTCACCATAACCTCATATTTATGGTATCCTGAGGTGAGACCGGAATTTGCAGAGTCGGTCCAGGTGGTTGCGGTGCCGTCGAGCAGCATGACCTCGGCACCGTCGCGATAGATGGTTACGGCGTCAAAAGCAGCATCTTCAGGCAGAGTTGCACCATCAGAATCAGTGGTGGGAAGAGTCCAGCTTAAAGTCGCTTCAAGAGCGCGATCAGCACCGGGAGTTACTTTGAGATTGCTTACTCCCGCCGGAGCAAACACATTTTCTGCTATTGAGAATCCGGTGAGATATAGACTCAGCATATTCTTATCCGAGTGGCAATAAATCCCGAAATAATAGTCACCTGTTTCACTAACTGTAAAGGTCTCGACCCTTTTAGTCCATGAGCTGTTTTTTACAGTTTCATCAAATATCTCTGTGCCGGCAGAAAGGTCGGCCACGCTATTGCCGGTAGCATAGCAGATGCGATATTTTTCAGCGTATGAATTTGAACTTTTCTGCCATATTTTGAGCTTATACTCCTTGCCGGCTTCGAGATGAATTGCCGGTGAGATGTACCAGTCATCGGCAGCATTGGAAGAGTGATATGAATATTTGATAGAATTTGTAGTACCTGTAATACTCATGGAGCCATCGGTCGATGAGGACCAGGTCTTGCTGTCGCCGTTGACATCGTATGTAGTCCAGGCGCTGTCTTTCCCGAGTTCGGAAAAGTAGGGAGTGGCCTCGGCTGCGAATCCGCATATTGCGGATATGAGCGCAGCGAGCATGAGGTAAATTTTTTTCATAGGCGCTTTGAAATTTGGCAAATGTAAATCTGATGTTAGAATTAAATTGGTAATTGTTAGCGAAGATAATCAAAAAAATCCGAACTGAGATGAAAATTCAGTGTTTTCTTAAACCCTGATTTGGAGAAGTAAAATGATTTTAACAAAAAGATTACCAAAGAATTTGAGTTTAAACCATGATTTGTTAAATTTGCCGTTGATTGTCGAATCGCCTTGATTGTGAAACCGGGGCATTGGCAAAATCGAATCCGGGGAAGTGGGAAACAAGTCATATCGATAAAGTTTCATTACCTCGGAGAAATTGAATATTAATCGCGAAGGAGCCGACGGCCGGGGTTTATTCCATAATCTCCGGATTAAGTCGGTTTGGAAA
>CAMWLY010000058.1 GCA_947175145.1 uncultured Muribaculaceae bacterium
AGGACTCGAACCTGCGACCTTTGGGTTATGAGCCCAACGAGCTACCACTGCTCCAACCCGCGATGTGATTTCGAATGCAAAAATACAATTTTATCCCGAATCTACCAAATCAAATCATAAAAATCAGCTCAGAAATCCATCTTTTAACATTGATTAACAATAAATAGGCCTTATCCTGAATTTGCATAATCGGGATTTTTATATTATGTTTGCTAATGAATGTGAAGCGTGAAAGCTTTCATAATTAAAAATAGAATAAACAGGGGTGTCGATATTCTGATACTGGATTCCGGCTGAGATTATACCCTCGAACTTGAAGCGGATAATACCGACGAAAGGAGATTTTATGAAAATATTTGTAAATCAAAAAGAATTTCTTGCAAATTCTGAATCATTGACAGTAGAACAGCTGCTCAATGAAATTCAGTCACTCAAGGCCGGTGTGGCCGTTGCGGTCAACAATAAAGTGGTGAGAAAAGCATACTGGGATAGCACTTTTCTTGCCGAAGGAGATCATATTACCGTTATCACTGCAGTCTGCGGTGGCTGATGAAACTCATAGCCATTACCACCCCGAATTTTTGGCAAGATGAAGATCTTGCCATCTGCCGTCTTTTAGACTGCGGGTGGTTTCGTGTGCATATACGAAAGCCCGGAGCTACTAAAGCGCAGCTTTCCGAATTGATAGAGAGAATACCACACAGATACAGACCCCTTATTTCGCTTCATGACCATTTCGACTTAGCCATCTCGTGTGGGTTAGGAGGTGTGCATCTGAATCGCAGGAATCAGGATCCGCCGCCCGGGTGGAGTGGTCTTATAAGCCGTAGTTGCCATTCTATCGAAGAAATCAAGCAATATTCATCACTCGACTATCTCACACTCAGTCCAATCTATGACAGCATCTCAAAACCGGGTTACAAAAGCCGCTTCACTCCGGAAGATTTAATTAACATTAATCTCAAAAATGTATATGCACTGGGCGGAGTGACTTTCTCTCGTTTGCAAGATGTACAAGATATGGGGTTCACCGGAGCGGCAATGCTGTCGGGAGCATGGAAAACTAAAATGGAAACACTACAGTATATTACTCAGACCGACGCGGGTCTTGAAGATGTCTTGCGTGGTGGCTGCCGTTGGGTGCAGCTAAGAATAAAAGATGCGTCTGACGATGCATTTACTCAAACCGCATTAAGAATATTTCAATTATGCCGGAAATATAATGCGACATTTATTCTTGACGACAGAGTGCATCTGGTATCCGAAACCGGAGCAGACGGTGTGCACCTGGGCAAGAATGATATGCCCATACGAGAAGCGCGAGAAATTCTCGGACCCGACAAAATCATAGGTGCCACAGCCAATACCGAACGAGATATACTCGATGCTTATCAAGCAGGTGCGGATTATATAGGATTAGGGCCTTTCCGATTCACAAAAACTAAGAAGGGGCTTTCACCGATACTTGGATTGGACGGTTATAAAAGAATAATGAGATACTGTAAAGAGTCAGGGTTGCGAATTCCTGTTGTGGCTATCGGAGGAATACTTCTTGAAGACCTGACACCACTGCGCCAAGCGGGTGTGGAGGGGATAGCAGTGTCCGGACTGATACTGAATTCAGACAGCAAAGAAACAATAACCAAAGAAATATTGAAAAAATGGAAAAACTGACTATAGGAGGATATTCTTTCTCGAGCCGCCTATTCTTGGGCACCGGGAAATTCAGTTCCCATGATATTATGCAGGAAGCAATAAAAGCTTCCGGAAGCCGGATGGTAACAGTCGCACTTAAGAGAATTGATACCGAAAACAGAGAAGATGATATGCTTCGCCATGTGATGCATCCGGGAATACAGCTACTCCCTAACACATCGGGAGTGAGAAATGCAAAAGAAGCTGTACTTGCAGCACAACTCGCCAGAGAGGCTTTTGAGACCGACTTCATAAAACTTGAGATACATCCTGATCCTAAATATCTGCTCCCGGATCCGATAGAAACGCTTAAGGCTACCGAAGAACTTGCTAAAGAGGGTTTTATCGTGCTTCCTTATATCCAGGCTGACCCGGTGCTTTGCAAGCGTTTGGAAGATGCCGGGACATCGGCAGTAATGCCTCTGGCCGCTCCTATAGGAACCAATAAAGGTCTTGTAACCAAAGATCTGATCGAGATTATAATTGAAGAAAGTCGTGTGCCGGTTGTGATCGATGCCGGGTTAGGAGCACCTTCTCATGCTGCTGAAGCCATGGAAATGGGTGCAGATGCAGTGCTTGTGAATACAGCTATCGCTATAGCAGGTGACCCGGTATTGATGGCTCGTGCTTTTTCCAAAGCTGTTGAGGCCGGTCGCGAGGCCTATGAGGCCGGACTCGGTGTCAAATCAAATATTGCTGTAGCAAGCAGTCCGTTAACTTCATTTCTAAGCTGATGTTTTCAGAAGTATTAAAAGACTACGACTGGGAAGAGACGACCGGTAGAATAATGACTAAGACACCGGCTGATGTAGAACGGGCTCTTACGAAAAAAAATCCGGGCATAGAGGACTTTATGGCACTCGTATCTCCTGCTGCGGAACCATATCTCGAAAATATGGCTGCCCTCAGCCGTCATTATACTCAGGAAAGATTCGGAAAGACAATATCCATGTATATTCCGATGTATATCACCAATTCCTGCGCCAACTCATGCGTTTATTGCGGTTTTAATTGCCACAATAAATTTGAAAGAGTTATTCTTACTACGTCTCAAATCGAAGATGAGTGCAAAGCCATCAGATCTCTTGCTCCCTTTGAGAATCTTCTGCTTGTGACCGGAGAGAATCCTAAAGCGGCAGGTACAAGTTATTTAGAGAAGGCTCTAAAGATATGCCGTCCATACTTCAACAATCTTTCGATGGAAGTTATGCCTCTTCCGACAGAAGATTATGAACGTCTCACTCACGCAGGTCTTAATGGGGTGGTATGCTTTCAAGAGACCTATAACCGCGAAAGATATAAGGTCTATCATCCTGCCGGCATGAAGTCTAATTTCGAATGGAGACTCAATGGGTTTGACCGAATGGGGAATGCGGGACTGCATAAGATAGGCATGGGGGTACTGATCGGACTCGAAGACTGGCGCACTGACGTGACCATGATGGCTCTTCATCTCAGATACCTGAAGAAAAATTACTGGCGAACACGCTTTAGTGTAAACTTTCCACGGCTGCGTCCTGCTGCCGGAGGCTACCAGCCAAATATCGTGATGACTGACAGGGAACTCGCTCAACTCACGTTTGCATTCAGAATCTTTGACCATGATATTGATATATCATATTCTACAAGGGAATACCCTGAATTTCGCGATAATATGATGACACTCGGAGTGACATCAATGAGTGCCGGGTCCAAGACAGATCCCGGGGGTTACTTTACATATCCTCGGTCGCTCGAACAGTTTGAAGTAAGCGATGACCGTAGTCCGCTTCAAGTGGCTGAAGCAATAAGAAAAGCCGGCTATGAACCTGTTTGGAAAGACTGGGACAAGATATTCGATTGAAGCGGCGTAACTATATAATGCTTACATTATTACAATAACAGATTGATAAGCTACACCCTATGTTGGATATGAATAGCTATATAACCGAGAGATATTCACGTCAAATAATCCTTCGGGAAATAGGTGAAGATGGGCAGCGTAAGTTAAGAAAGTCCTCTGTGCTTATAGTAGGACTTGGCGGCCTCGGGTCTCCTGTCGCACTCTATTTGTCAGCTGCCGGAATAGGAAGAATCGGGTTATGTGATAATGATATAGTCAATCTCAGTAACCTGCAGCGACAGATTCTCTATTCTGAATCCTCGGAAGGATTGCCAAAAGCAAAATCTGCCCGGAAGCGCCTTTCCGAACTTTCTTCAGCTACTGTATTCGATATTTGGGAAGAGGGACTGAATCAATCAAATGCAAGCCACATAATCTCACGCTATGATATAATAGTGGATTGCACCGATAATCACTTGATTCGCTATATAATTGACGACAAATGTCAAGAACTCGGGAAAACTTGGATTTATGGCGCAATAGAGGGATTCGAAGGACAAGTCGCTACATTCTGTGCAGATGGACCGCGCTATTCAGATCTTTTCCCGGAAAGAGAGGCACTTTCTATGCTCCCCTCAGCTTCAGGCGGAGTCATAGGAACTCTTCCGGGGATAATTGGCTCACTGCAGGCAGCCGAAGTTATAAAGATAATATGCGGATTCGGCGAAACACTTGTAGGGAAATTATTATTGTTCAATTTAAAAGAGCTTACACTTAATAAAATCGGTTTATGAGCTACAGTTTTGACAAACTGCTTTGTTTGGCTATAATATTTTAAAAAATGAAATGGAGCGAAGAAGCCTGGTTGAAGGCTGAACCTATCTACAAATCAATACTCTGCCTGCCATTTGTCAGAGAGCTATCGTCAGGCACATTAAGCCGGGAGCGATTTCTGTTCTATATCGAGCAGGATTCAATCTATTTGGAGAATTATAGTAAAATACTCGCTCACATAGCATCGCGCCTTCCTCTAAGCTCGCAGATGGAAGATTTCTTGAGATTCGCGTCAGGCGGCATAATGGTTGAGAAAATACTGCATGAATCATATCTCAATAATCAGCACTTATCAAAATTGCCGACTCCGACAACCCTTCTTTATAATTCCTATGAAGCCTCAATGGTTCTCGAGCCGGTAGAGATAGAGACCGCCGCTATATTGCCATGCTTCTGGGTGTATCAGAGAGTAGGTGAGGAGATATTGAAAATGATGCAAAAAGATAATCCCTATTCTCGCTGGATAGAAACCTATGGCGATGAGTCATTTGCAGCATCAACACGCAGAGCGATTGAAATATGCGACGAGTTGGCCGAGATGTCAACCCCTCAGATAAGGGAGCGAATGACAGAAGCGTTCATAAGATGCACAAAAATGGAATGGATGTTCTGGGATAGTGCTTACAATCTTGAAAAATGGAAAATATGAAACTTAGAAAGTATACCAGGGTAATGACAATTGCGGGAAGTGACCCGAGCGGAGGTGCCGGAGTGCAAGCCGATATCAAGACGATTTCAGCTTGCGGCTGCTTCGCCACATCAGCAATTGTGGCTGTAGTAGACGAAAATACGGTAGGAGTCAAAGGTGTGCATCCTATTCCGGCTGCTTTCGTCGCAGCACAAATCCATTCTATACTTGATGACATCGGTACCGATGCAGTAAAAATCGGTATGCTTCATTCCTCGGAATTGATTCGTTCGGTAAGAGAGACCCTCGACGAATATCCGGAGATTACAAATATTGTTTTAGACCCGGTGATGGTGGCTACATCCGGGGATTCTTTGCTTCAAGAAGAGGCTATTGCAACCCTTAGAGAGGTGCTTATACCGAGAAGCCGGATAATCACACCTAATATTCCGGAAGCGGAGTTACTTCTTGGAAGAAACATAAAAGATAAAAATGAACTCCTCGATGCTTCACGGGATTTAGCAAATCTCGGATCATCGGTATTCCTGAAAGCGGGCCATCTGATGGATGAGGAACTGACAGATATATTCTACAATGCCGAGACCGGAGAAACGACAGTATTCAGATATCCCAGAACGGATACTATAAACACACATGGAACCGGATGCACACTTTCTTCGGCCCTTGCATCATATCTGGCCAAGGGAAACAGCCTCTCTGAAGCTGCCCGGATGGCCAAGGAATATATAGCCGCAGCGATTTGCTCAGGTGCCGGATATGAGATTGGTCATGGACATGGACCGGTGCATCATTTTCATTCATTCTGGCAGTGACCTGAATAAATATCGATTTGATTACCTGAATAAATTTAAAGATAAAGCAGACCGGGCGGAAACCAAATTAATTGGAATCCGTCCGGTTATCATTTACTTATCGAAGTGTTCAGTCGTTCTTGCGGAGTGCGATTTCTTCGGGAGTCAATTCAGGATCAACGCCCCAGTTCTGCGCTGCAAGACGCTTGTAGTTGTTATAGCGCCATTGTGCATTCTCCTTGGCTGCCTTGAAGAGCTCATCGGCATCTTTGGGGAACATCTTGTAAAGCGATGCAAAGCGAACCTCACCTTTCAGGAAGTCATCGAATTTAGACCAGTCAGGTTCCTTGCTGTCAAGCGAGAACGGATTTTCACCCTTGGCTTCAAGTTCGGGATTGTAGCGCCAGAGTTGCCAGTAACCGCAATCTACAGCCTGTTTCTCCTCTTCCTGACTGTGTCCCATACCCTTCTTGATACCATGATTGATACAGGGAGCGTATGCGATAATCAGTGACGGACCATCGTAGGCCTCAGCCTCGCGGATAGCCTTAAGTGTCTGAGCGTTGTCTGCACCCATAGCCACCTGAGCCACATATACATAACCATAAGTTGTAGCGATCAGGCCGAGATCCTTCTTACGGATACGTTTGCCGGCAGCTGCAAATTTCGCGATTGCACCGATAGGAGTGGACTTGGATGACTGACCTCCGGTGTTGGAGTATACCTCTGTGTCGAGCACAAGGATATTTACATTCTTGCCCGATGCGATCACGTGGTCAAGACCACCGAAGCCTATATCATAGCTGGCACCATCACCACCTACAATCCACTGGCTGCGTTTGGTAAGATATGCCTGAAGACCGACGATTGTCTTGCAGTCACAGCAGCAGCAATTCTCGCATTTGCAATCATCTCCGCAATCGCACTTGGCTGCGCATGCAGCGGCGACAGCAGCGAACTCACGACCCTTCACGCTTGATTCTGCAGCATTTTCTGATGCTTCAAGCCATGCCTGTGCAGCATCGCGCACTGCCTGATCGGCATTCTCATTGCCGGCTATGCGGGCTGCAACCTCCTTGGCACGATTGCGAAGTTTCTCGTAAGCTATGCGCATGCCGAGACCATATTCGCAGAAGTCCTCGAAGAGAGAGTTGGACCATGCCGGGCCTTGGCCCTTCTCGTTGGTAGTATAAGGAGTAGAAGGCACAGAACCTGAGTAGATTGATGAGCAACCTGTAGCGTTGGCCACAACTTCGCGTGTGCCGAACAGCTGAGTGATGAGCTTCAGATAGGGAGTCTCACCGCAACCCGAACATGCACCCGAGAACTCAAACAGAGGCTGTGCGAACTGGCTGTTCTTGACATTGAGTGTGAGGTCTACCAGGTCAGCTTTAGATTTCACATTCTTAACCAGCCATTCCCAGTTCTTGTCCTGATTGAGCTGAGTCTCCAGAGGCTCCATCTTAAGTGCTTTCTGACCCTTTTTGCCCGGACATACGTCAACGCAGTTGCCGCAACCAAGGCAGTCGAGCACATCAACCTGCTGCACAAAGCGCATGCCGGTCATAGTCTTGCCAATAGCCGGAATTGAATGTTCCTCACCAAATGGCGCTTGAGCAGCCTCTTCGGGAGTCATTACAAACGGACGGATACAAGCGTGAGGACATACATAGGAGCACCTGTTGCACTGTATGCAGTTTTCCGGATTCCATTCCGGAACAAATGCAGCCACACCGCGTTTCTCGTAGGCAGCGGTGCCCTGGGGCCATGTGCCGTCGGCATTATTGGTAAATGCGCTTACCGGAAGCAGGTCACCATCCTGAGCATTGATGGGGCGAACCACCGTCTCGATAAACTCGGGAGCCGGAGTGGCGCGAGGTGCATCATCTGCCAGATCGGCCCATTCAGGCTTAACCTCGAGCTTGTGATATTCTCCACCGCGATCCACAGCATCATTGTTCATCTTCACGATGTTCTCACCCTTTTTGCCGTAAGATTTCACGATGAATTTCTTCATCTGCTCTATGGCAAGATCGACCGGTATAACCTCGGTGATGCGGAAGAACGCGCTCTGCAGAATTGTGTTGGTGCGGTTGCCGAGACCGATCTCCTGAGCGATCTTGGTAGCGTTGATATAATATACGGTGATATTATTCTTTGCAAAATAACGCTTAACCTTGTTGGGCAGGTTTTCTTCAAGTTCGCTGCCCTCCCAAATTGTATTGAGGAGGAAAGTGCCGTTGGGCTCCAATCCGCGGGTGAGGTCATACATGTGGAGGTATGCCTGCACGTGACATGCCACAAAGTTTGGAGTATTTACCAGATATGTGGAGCGAATCGGTTCGTCGCCGAAGCGCAGGTGCGAGCAGGTAAAGCCACCTGATTTCTTAGAGTCGTATGAGAAATATGCCTGACAGTATTTGTCAGTATTGTCACCGATAATCTTAACCGAGTTCTTGTTGGCGCCTACGGTACCGTCAGCACCGAGACCATAGAATTTGGCCTGGAACATTCCCTTGCCACCGACATTGATTTCAGGACCCTGGGGGAGTGAATAATTGGTGACATCATCGTTGATACCGACAGTGAAACCATTGCGTGGTTCTTCGGCTTTGAGATTTTCGTAAACCTCTACGATCTGAGCCGGAGTGGTGTCTTTCGAGCTGAGCCCGTAGCGTCCGCCTACGATAAGCGGGGCATTCTCCTTGCCATAGAAGCAATCCTTGACATCAAGATACAAGGGCTCGCCAAGTGCACCGGGTTCTTTAGTGCGGTCAAGCACCGCAATCTTCTTGGCTGTGGCGGGCACAGCTGCCAGGAAGTGGCGGGCAGAGAACGGACGATACAGGTGAACTGACACCAGACCGACCTTCTCACCTTTGGCGCGCAGATAGTCGATAGTTTCCTTGATGGCTTCGGTTACAGAGCCCATAGCTATAATCACACGCTCTGCCTCCGGGTCGCCATAATAGTCAAACAGACCATATTTGCGGCCTGTGAGGCGGCTCATCTCCTTAACGTATTTCTCTACGATTTCGGGAATTGCTTCATAATATTTGTTGCTGGCCTCGCGGTGCTGGAAGAATACGTCGGGATTCTCGGCCATGCCGCGTGCCACCGGCTTTTCAGGATTAAGTGCGCGGGCACGGAACTCTGCAAGTGCCTTCTGATCAACCAGCGGAGCAAGATCCTCTTCGCTGAGAGCCTCAATCTTCTGAATCTCGTGCGATGTGCGGAAGCCATCGAAGAAATTCACAAACGGCACTCTGCCTTCGATGGCGGCAAGATGCGCCACTGCCGAGAGATCCATAACTTCCTGAACAGACCCTTCGCAGAACATTGCAAAGCCTGTCTGGCGACATGCCATAACATCCTGATGGTCACCGAAGATGCTCAGTGCATGTGAGGCAAGTGTGCGTGCGGATACATGAAATACACAGGGAAGTAGCTCGCCCGCAATCTTGTACATGTTGGGTATCATCAGCAGCAATCCCTGAGAAGCAGTGTAGGTGGTGGTCAGAGCTCCGGCTTGAAGTGAGCCATGCACAGCTCCGGCAGCTCCGGCCTCGCTCTGCATCTCCTGTACCATAACTGTTTCTCCGAATATGTTCTTGCGTCCGGCTGCAGACCAATCATCTACATACTCCGCCATAGTCGATGAGGGAGTGATGGGATAGATGGCCGCAACTTCGCTGAACATATAACTGATATGCGCCGCGGCCTGATTGCCATCGCATGTCAGAAATTTCTTCGTTTTGCTCATAGTTGCGATTTCTATTACTACTATTTGTTAGATTGTTTTGACCTTAAGTTTGAATTGGTTGCAAAAGTATATCCTTATTAGATATGTGGCAACACAACATGAGTATACACCCTGCGCGCAGAGTGTATACTCAGCTCACGGATATTCCGCAAAGTTACTGCTTTTTTTCGCAATAGCAAAGAGCAATCTTATCCGATTATTGATATAATCGGTTTAATTCCTTTTATTTTCTTTCCTTTTGCTTCAGATGCCGCTTCTCCGGCAACCTTTGAATCTACGGCTGCAAGTGCATAGTGGTCGTAAACCTCAATTTTTCCTATGAGGTTTGCCTCAATCCCGCACTCTTTTACGAGAAATCCCACTATATCTCCCCGCGATATTTTCTCCCGTTTGCCGGCAGAAAAATAGATGGTTTCAAATGTGGCTCCTGCATCGGTCTTTTTCTCAGGATCCGGATAAAGAGTATCATCATATTCGGCATATTCCTTGATATCCTCTTGCGGGCCGATCAGCAGATAGATATCACCGTCGGCCTCAACACGCGCCGTGCGACCGTTGCGATGTGTCCAGGCCTCGGCGCTGAGCGGCTGATGATAGTGTATCACATTGCGCACACCTTCTATATCAAGACCGCGCGCCGCCAAATCTGTGGCTACCAGTATCGGCCGGGAACCATTGTTGAACATGGCCAGGGCTTTCTCCCGGTCTTTCTGATCAAGTGCGCCATGATATAACACTGCCGGAAGGCCCTTCTTCTTAAGATATGATGCTACACGCTCGGCGCTCTCCCGATGATTCACAAAGATGATGCTGCGCTGGTGTGAGTCATGGCCGGCACTTATGTTCTCAAGGAGGATATGCAGTGTTTCAAGCTTGTCATTAATATCTGAATCCACTCTGTGCACACGCATTCTTACGCGCGGTGAGTCTCCGCTGCCGGTGTAATCAAGTGTAAGCGGATTGGTGAGGTTTAAAAAGTCAGGTAATTCAGTGCTCTTAGTGGCTGAAGTAAGCAATATGCGGCTCACATTTTTAAGTCTCGCGATTATCTTCTTCATCTCTTTCTCGAATCCGAGTTCAAGAGATTTGTCAAACTCATCGAGCACAAGAATCCGGGTCGGAAGCACATCGATATTGCGACGTTCGATATGGTCAAGAAGTCTGCCGGGTGTCGCAACTATAATATCTGTGCCGGCGCTGAGTGAATTAACTTCATCTTCCACTTTATGCCCACCATATAGTTCCGTGGTTTTAAATCCGGCGGCAATCTTGCGGATAATGCCCGCAATCTGAAGCACAAGCTCGCGCGATGGTGCTATGATTACAGATTGCACCCTGCCGGTGCTCGGTTTTAATATCTTGAGCATGGGGAGAATGAAAGCCAGGGTTTTGCCGGAACCGGTGGGGGAGAGCAATATAATGTCGCGCGGTTGGGATGCTGTCTCCATCATTTTCCGCTGCATCTCGTTGAGTTCCTCTATGCCGAGTTTATCTTTGACCCGGGGCAAAAATTCCTTTTCTCTCATATTTTCTCTATATTATCTCGGCCGGTTAATTCAGATTTTAATCAGGATATCTGCGACCAATCAATCTTCTTATTAAACCTATAACACAATTCCGAGCGCAATGTATTAACTGATTTCAGAGAAAGTTTTATTTCTCCTTCAGATTTATCATCGTCAGCGCCGGGTGTCTCCACAAGTTCCGGATTGCCGTTAAGCACGGCGATTGCAGCTCTGCGTGCATATGTAAGAATCTGGCCATCGGTGGCCAAGTTGGCGATGTTGAGTGCAAATGCGAGACCGCTTTGCTGGGTACCCTCCATATCACCCGGACCTCGCAGCTGCATGTCAGCTTCCGAAATCCTGAATCCGTCGGTAGTTT
>CAMWLY010000059.1 GCA_947175145.1 uncultured Muribaculaceae bacterium
ATAATACCTATCTATATATCTAAGCAGGGTAAATGGTATACGGGGTCAAATCTGCTTGATCTGCGCAATTACCGCAATCTCGACAAGCTTGTGTCCGAAGCGGAAGAGGTGTTCATGCGTCCTGAATA
Organism: uncultured Muribaculaceae bacterium; assembly: GCA_947175145.1. GTDB lineage: Bacteria > Bacteroidota > Bacteroidia > Bacteroidales > Muribaculaceae > Lepagella. The sequence goes on from CAMWLY010000059.1 coordinate 129, forward strand.
TGGAGACTACAATCTATATAAGGCGAATACCGGACTTTTCAGCAAGCGCAATCCAGTGGTAGCCTCACTTCATGTGGCTATACCGGTGCTTCACGGCACAAATGGTGAAGATGGGGTCTTCGAGGGATTGCTCGAAACGATCGGTATCCCGTTTGCCGGGTGCAACACCCTCTCCTCTGCCAATGGCATGGACAAAATCACAATGAAGATGATTTTGCGCTCGGAGGGTATTCCTGTGGTGGACTATGTCTGGTTTACCGATCGCGAATGGAACTCGGGACACGATCCGATTTTAGATAAAGTCGAAAGCAAACTCGGCTATCCGGTGATCGTGAAACCGGCAAATCTCGGTTCATCTGTCGGTATCGGCACTGCTGAAAACAGAACCGAGCTGACAGCACGCATCAATGAGGCCGAGAAATTCTCTCAGCGTATCATAGTTGAGAAGCTGGTCGAAAAACTGAAAGAGATCAATTGTTCTGTGCTCGGCGATGCAGACGATCATATAAGTTCAGTATGCGAAGAGCCGATTAAGAGCGGAAAGTTCCTGAGCTACGATGACAAATATAAAGGTGGCACCAAGACAAATGCAGGTATGCAGGCCAGCAAGAAGCGAATACCGGCCGAATTACCGGAAGCCATGACAGAGAAAATCCGGAAGATGGCCGGTGATACATTCCGGGTGCTCAGCTGCCACGGAGTGAGCCGCATCGATGTGATGATTGATGAAAAAGATGATTCTGTCTATGTCAACGAAATCAACACTATTCCCGGCTCTCTGTCATTTTATCTCTGGGAAGCCTCCGGCATAAGCTTCACCGAACTTATGGACAAGCTGGTGGCATTGGCACTCAAGCGTAAACGTGCCACAGACCGCAAGACCTTTACTTACGACCAAAACATTTTCGCACTTGGCGGAGGCGCCAAAGGTGGTGTAAAAGGTGGTGTAAAGGGTGGAAAATTTTAAAATCGCCCGCAAATAGCAAAAACATACATTCGATATGAAATTCAAGGAATATAGCAAGCAACTCGATCTCTCCGCGGTCAACAAGGAGATGCTTGAGGTTTGGGACAACCATAACCTCTTCGAGATGTCGATGAAGCAACGTGAGGGGAACCCTACTTTCGTGTTTTATGAAGGCCCTCCATCGGCCAACGGTATGCCCGGCATCCACCATGTGATGGCCCGCACTATCAAGGATATAGTGTGCCGCTATAAGACAATGCGGGGATTCCATGTGAAGCGCAAGGCCGGCTGGGACACTCACGGTCTTCCGGTGGAACTCGGTGTAGAAAAGACCCTCGGCATAACCAAAGAGGATATCGGCAAAAAGATCTCTGTCGATGAATACAATGCCGCATGTCGCCGCGAGGTGATGAAATACACCAAGGAGTGGACAGATCTCACCCACCGCATGGGTTATTGGGTAGACCTCGACAATCCATATATCACCTACGATAATGCCTATATCGAATCTGTATGGTGGTTATTGGCACAGCTATATTCCAAAGGATACCTGTATAAAGGTTACACGATCCAGCCTTATTCACCTGCAGCCGGCACCGGACTCAGTTCACACGAATTGAACCAGCCCGGTTGTTACCGCGATGTCAAGGACCTGACAGCCACAGTCCTGTTTGATATACTCGATCCGAAGCCTGAGATGTCCGAATGGGGACGCCCCTGCTTTATGGCATGGACCACCACTCCCTGGACACTTCCGTCAAACACAGCTTTGTGTGTCGGGCCGAAGTTCGACTATGTGGGTGTACAGACATTCAATCCATATACCGGTGAACCGATTACGGTGGTGATGGCCGAAGTTCTCGTGAACTCATATTTCAAAAAAGAGGGTGCCGAAATGCCTATGGAGTATACTCCGGGGGCTAAAGTGGTGCCATATCGTCTGACCGGCAAGTGGAAAGGATCCGAACTCACCGGAATGCGCTATGCCCAACTTATGCCTTGGGTAGCTCCTACCGAAAAGGTAGATGAGCATTCTCCTGAATATGTAAAGGAATATGCAGCATCTCACCCTGAGAAAGTTTACAGTGTAGGCTCCGACAAATTTGTTGAGATAGCTGAAGAGGCATTCAGGGTAATACCGGGAGATTATGTTACTACCGACGATGGTACAGGTATCGTGCATATCGCGCCGACATTTGGTGCCGATGACGCCAAGGTAGCCAAAGCGGCGGGCATTCCATCTTTATACATGATCAACCTCAAGGGTGAGACTCGCCCAATGGTTGATTTGACCGGTAAATTCTATCCGGTGAGTGAACTCGCACCTGCATTTATTGAGAAATGCGTAAATCTGCCCCTCTATGAGATGCACGCCGGTGAGTTTGTGAAAAATGCTTACGATCCTCAATTTACAATCGACGGCAAGTACGACGAATCTGCGGCCAATGCTGCCGAGGATCTGAATGTGCGTCTATGCATGGAACTCAAGAAAGAGGGGAAAGCATTCCGCACAGAGAAGCATGTGCATAATTATCCTCACTGCTGGCGCACTGACAAGCCGGTGCTCTACTACCCTCTTGATTCATGGTTTATCCGCACACCTCAGGCACGCGAGAGACTCATCGAGCTCAATGGCAGTGTGAAGTGGAAACCGGCATCAACCGGCACCGGCCGCTTCGGCAAGTGGCTTGAGAATGTGCAGGACTGGAATCTATCACGCTCCAGATACTGGGGAACACCGCTGCCTATCTGGCGCACCGAAGATGGCCGCGAGGAAATTATCATAGAAAGCTACGAAGATCTCTACAACCGCATTGAAAAAGCGGTTGAGGCAGGAGTGATAGTATCGAATCCGCTGAAAGATAAAGGCTTCATTCCCGGTGATTATAGCAAGGAAAATTATAATCGCATTGACCTGCACAGGCCTTATGTAGATGATATCGTGCTTGTATCGGAAACCGGTCGCCCCATGCACCGCGAAACAGACCTGATTGATGTCTGGTTTGATTCCGGTGCAATGCCTTTCGCCCAGATTCACTATCCGTTTGAAAACAAGGAGCTTCTTGACTCCAACGAAGTATATCCGGCCGATTTTATTGCCGAGGGTGTAGACCAGACACGCGGTTGGTTCTTCACGCTCCATGCGATTTCCGGCATGGTCAAAGATTCTGTGGCATATAAGGCTGTGATTTCCAATGGCCTTGTGCTTGATAAAAACGGCAATAAGATGTCAAAGCGTCTGGGCAATGCCATTGACCCCTTCGACAATATCGAGCGCTTCGGCATAGACCCTGTGCGCTGGTACATGATCTCCAACTCCTCACCCTGGGATAATCTGAAATATGATGAAGATGGTGTGGCGGAGGTGAGCCGTAAGCTCTTCTCTACAATAGCTAACACCTATAAATTCTTCGCGCTGTATGCCAATGTAGATGGATTCACCGGCACTGAACCGCAAGTTCCTCTGAGCGAAAGACCGGAAATAGACCGCTGGATTCTCTCACTTCTCAACTCGCTTGTCAAGGAAGTGCGTGATGACCTCGATGATTACGAGCCCACAAAAGCAGCACGCGCCATCGAAGAGTTTGTAAATGACAACCTTTCCAACTGGTATGTGCGCCTGAACCGCAAGCGCTTCTGGGCCGGACAGATGGACAGCGACAAACTCGCCGCTTATCAGACACTTTATGAATGTCTGGTTAAGGTATCGATGCTGATGGCACCATTCGCACCTTTCTATTCCGATATGCTTTACACCGACCTTATGGCACCGAAAGCCGAAACAGGTTCATACGTATCGGTGCATCTGGCCGATTTCCCCGAGCCCGACAACTCAGCTATCGACAAGGAACTCGAGATGCGAATGAGAACAGCACAAGCAATCACGAGCAACGTTCTCGCACTGCGTCGCAAAGTGAGCCTGAAGGTGCGTCAACCCCTGCAGACACTGCTTGTGCCGGTTATGGATGCAAACCAGCGAAAAGCGGTAGAAGCCGTTCGGGATATTGTGCTCGATGAAGTAAATGTCAAGGAGCTCAAGGTAGTGGATAATGAAGAATCCGGTCTTGTGAAGCGCGTGAAGGCTGACTTCAAGAAACTTGGTCCCAAATATGGCAAGATTATGAAGGATCTGGGCAAAGCTATTACTGCGCTCGATAGCAAACAGATAGCCATGCTCGAGAAAGATGGCAAGTTTACATTCGGGCAGCTTCCCGGAGCGCCTGTCATCACTCTCGAAGATGTGGAGATAATTCCCGAGGATATTCCGGGTTGGCTCGTGGCCAACGAAGGAAATCTGACTGTAGCTCTCGATGTCTCGCTCACACCCGAGCTTAAAAACGAAGGTATGGCACGCGAGCTGATTAACAGAATCCAGAATATCCGCAAAAGTTCCGACTTTGAGATAACCGATAAAGTCAAGGTTACAATAGAATCTACAGAATCGGTAAAAGCCGCGATTGAAGCTTTCGGAGACTATATAGCCGCTCAGGTGCTTGCCGACAGTATCACACTATCCGAGGGAATGCCCGCCGGCGAAACCACCGAGCTTGAAGTGAATGGCGAGAAGTTCCACATCAGTGTGGTTCGCTAACAATTCGCAAGATGCAATCTCAGAAACAGTATATCATCAGACCACACGATGCCGGGGGAAACACCCCGGCATCCAAATGTGGGCCAGGTTGGCTGATTGCCGCCATCATAATCGGGGTGGTATTGGCTGATCAAATGATAAAGATCTGGGTAAAAACCCACTTCTATCTTGGGGAAGATCTGGAAATTTTCTCCTTGTTTCATTTGAAATTCATCGAAAACAACGGCATGGCCTTCGGTATTGAGCTATGGAGCAAATTGCTTCTTACCTTAGGCAGGATTGCAGCGGTGATTGTATTTATTTGGTTCCTGGTTAAAATCAAGAACTTATCAACCCTGCGAAATGGTTTTCTTGTAGCGGTAGCGCTAATTACAGCCGGTGCGGCCGGCAATATATTCGACTGCGTGTTTTATGGTGAGATATTCAATAATCCGATGCCACCGCAAATCGCGCAGGTATTTCCGGTCGGAGGTGGATACTCCGGTTGGTTCGAAGGCAGGGTTGTGGATATGTTTTACTTCCCGCTTTTTGAATTTATCTGGCCCGACTGGATACCAGGAGTCGGAGGTACCGAATTTGAGTTTTTCGCATACATCTTCAATCTCGCAGATGCTTCCATCTGCATAGGTGTGTTCTTGCTGATACTGTTTTATTCACGCGATTTCTCTCAGGCTTACGCTTACATCGCATCGCCTAAGGAGAAAAAGGGGCAGCATAAATGAAAAAGAAGTCTATAACCGCTTTAGCCTGTCTGGCTCTGATATCGGGATTTCATTCCTCCTGTATCCGCAGACCCTCCGGGGTATTATCGGATAAGGAAATGGCATCGCTTACAGCAGACCTGGAGCTCGCTGAGGGTTATATGGCTGTAAATTCGATTTCCGATGACCGGACACGCATTGCGCTGACCGATTATGTTATAGCGAAACATGGATTGACACGCGCTGAATTTGACACCACCATGTCATGGTATGGCCGCAATATGGATGCATATTCCGACATGCTGAAGCTGGCTTCAAAGGAACTGGAACAGCGTCATAGCAAGCTGACCGGCAGACAGCAGAATAATAACCCGATCGGAGACCTATGGCAGGGTTCACGCCGAATTGTCATTTCACCATTGTCGGGACGCAATTGGATGGATTTCTCTTACCCGGCGGGAGAAGTGGGTAAAGGGGAACGCTTATTGCTCAGAATGCGCCTTGCAAGCAATTCTAACGGAATTGCCCAACTCGGAGTGGAATATTCCGACGGTTTGATGGGATATATAACCCGCACCCTGAATAATACGCGTGAAGTAAAGGTGGAGTTACAGACGGATACCGGACACACGGTAACCCGCATTTTCGGTAATCTGATGTTGTCTGACCGCCTGACCCAGCCGATGCGCATCGACAGTATCTCACTTACCACTCAACCTTATGATTCCACGGAATATTATTCCATCTATGGTCAGCGAGATTTCAGGTATCCCACCCGCAGACGCACCCCTAAAAAAGAAATCAATGAAATCGAAGTCAAAGATACGGCTTATGTCACGCCTGTGGCTTCAGGAGAGCCCTCAGAGCCAACTTCGTTCATTAGGCAACGTGATACTCAGCCTGGAGAGCGAAAGCCCCGTAGAGGCTTCCTACAGGGCCCTATGCATAGGAAAAACCATAGCGACTGAACAGGTGGTGATTGAACCTGTAGAAACAGAGGCCCCGGGAATCCTCCAGACAGAATTTCCACTGTTGCTGGTCAAGGACTCCCGGGGTCTGTGGCTAAGAAAATTAGAGCTTGCCGATAAGTAGGCAAGCTCTAATTTTCTTTTTTATTTGTTCATCAGTTTAGCCCATGTATCTTTCAAGCCCACTGTTTTATTAAACACAGGATAATCGGGTGTGGAGTCAGGGTCAACCACATAGTAACCCAGACGCTGGAACTGATAGTGGTCTCCTTCCTTAATTCTTTCGGCAAGCCAGGGTTCGATTTTCGCACCCTTACGCACTTTAAGTGAGTCGGGATTGAGCAATTCGCGGAAATCCCCCTCTTCGGCTCCCGGATTCTCCACTGCAAACAATCGGTCATAATCGCGAATCTCGGCATCTACGGCAGTCGGCACAGACACCCAGTGCAGTGTTCCCTTGACTTTGCGATCTGCTCCGGGGAGTCCGCTGCGCGAATCAGGATCATAAGTGGCGCGAATCTCGGTGATGTTGCCATCTTCATCTTTAACCACACCGGTGCACTTGATAATATATGCTCCTTTGAGACGAACCTCCTTATCGGGAGAGAGACGGAAGAATTTCTTAGGCGGATTTTCCATAAAGTCTGCCCGCTCTATCCAGAGTTCGCGAGTAAATGGCATCTGATGCTTACCCTCCGCCGGATTCTCAGGATTATTATCCATCTCCATGATTTCGGTCTTACCCTCAGGATAATTCTCAAGCACAAGTTTTATAGGATCCTGCACTACACTCACACGTGTAGCGGTCTTGTTAAGATCCTCGCGCACCGAGTGCTCAAGCAGTTCTATATGATTCAGAGCCTCATATCGGGTATATCCGATGCGGTTCACAAAATCCTTGATTGATGAAGGGGTGTAACCGCGTCTGCGCAAACCCTTGAGAGTCGGCATGCGCGGATCGTCCCAACCGTTAACAAGACCCTCCTTGACAAGCTGCAATAACTTGCGCTTGCTCATCACTGTATAAGTAAGGTTCAAACGGTTAAACTCTATCTGACGGGGGCAGTAACTCTCATCTGCAAGTTCCTTTACAAACCACTCATAAAGCGGACGATGAGGCACAAATTCAAGTGTGCATATAGAGTGAGTCACACCTTCGAAATAATCGCTCTGACCGTGAGCGAAGTCATACATGGGATACACTTTCCAGGTATCACCTGTGCGCCAGTGAGGAGTCTTGATTATGCGATACATAATCGGATCGCGGAAGTGCATATTGTCAGAGGCCATATCGATTTTGGCACGTAGCACCATTGACCCCTCGTCGAACTCACCTTTATTCATTCTCTCGAAGAGGTCAAGATTCTCTTCAACAGGACGATCACGATAGGGACTGTTCTGACCCGGCTGTGTGGGAGTGCCTTTCTGACGAGCTATCTCCTCGCTGGTCTGCTCATCTACGTAAGCTTTCCCCTCGCGAATCATGCGCACTGCCAGATCATACAGCTTTGGGAAATAATCGCTGGCGTAATAAAGTCTGTCTTCCCAGTCATATCCAAGCCAATGGATATCCTCACGTATGGCGTTGACATACTCCATATCCTCTTTCTGCGGATTTGTGTCATCAAAACGCAGGTTGCAAGTTCCGCCGAATTTCTCGGCAGCTCCGAAGTCCATGATAAATGCCTTGGCATGACCGATATGAAGATAGCCGTTGGGTTCCGGCGGGAATCGGGTATTAAGTCGTCCGCCGTTTTTACCGGCCTCAAGGTCTGCCTTAATCTCTTGCTCTATAAAATTGAGACCGCCTTCAGTTGCTTCTGATCCTGTCTCAACCGCAATCTTTTCAGTATCCATGTTTTATTGATTGATTGTGCAAAATTAATCAAAAAATCGTGATTATATTAATAATTATAGCCGGTTTTAAGCTTAATACCTAAATCAGAGACGATTCTGCATATAGGTTGAAGAGAATATAATAGTAAAAAAATAATATAGAACTAACTATTTTCGTTATAGTAGTGAAAATATAAAAACCCGTTAGCCTATGGCCCACGATTCCTCCTTTTATCAAAATGAAATAAGCGAGGCTCCTGTTACAGCCCCTAAAACCACAACTCTAAGTTTTATTCGTCAGTTCGCACGCACCTGTGTCACAATAGAAGGTAGCGCTGCCACAGGCACCATCGTGCTCAATTAACCTCTGACAACCTCAATTAACCCCTGACAAGGGGAAAAATAATTAATTCCGGTAATACCCTTATTGATCAGGTATTATCTAAAGAAGCAAGTGATTAAAAAAACACCGGCCGCAGCAATCATGCTTGCGGCCGGAATTTATTTCTCAGATATATTTCTCAGACTGTGAGTTCAATTTCTTTTTCCTGAGCAATTCTGCGAAGATTCAGAATAGCATATCTCATGCGACCCAAAGCGGTGTTGATGCTGACATTGGTAATCTCGGCAATTTCCTTAAAGCTGAGACCCTGATAATATCGCATCTTCAGCACCTCGCGTTGCAGCGGCGGGAGCTCCTCGATCAGGTAGCGCACATCCTGTTTGATCTGCTCTGCCACGAGCACATCTTCTATTGTTTCCTCGCAAAGCTCCTTACGGTTGAGCACATCGATATCAGTCAGATCAGAGCTCTGATGGTTCTCCGATTTTTCCTGACGATAATAATCGATAATCAGGTTGTGGGCTATTCGCGAAATCCATGCAGGGAATTTGCCATTTTCAGTATAGCGACCCTGACGTATGGTCTGGATTGCTTTTACAAAAGTCTCCTGAAAGATATCATTGGCGATATCCTCATTTTTTATGATTCTGAATATATAATTGAAGATTCGATCCTGATGCCTTTTGAGTAAAGTATCAAATGCTTCGTTACTGCCTTGTGCATAAGCTCTCACGAGTTGCTCGTCAGAGATTCTTGTGTTGTTGGCCATGCCTGTAAGTAAATTTAAATTTTGGGTAAAGATTTCTATAGGCAGACAGTTTGATAATTTAAAGGTTTAATAATAGCCGCGATGCCTAATGATGACCCCGGCGGCTCACTTGCTTATGCAAAGATATAACAAAGAGACTTAAATTCCAAAAAACTGCTACGTATTTTTATGATAAATATTGTTAAGAACACAATATTTTTTTCATTTTTAGTGCAGTCCAGCGATTGCTCACAAGCTTTGATACCGGCTCTAGACCGTGTTTGGCCGCTGCTTCAGCCACCATCGGCACATCCTCCTCATAAAATCCGCTGAGAAGCATGATACCTCCGGGCTTAAGCACCGCGGCATACCGATCTATATCTTCAAGTATAATATTGCGGTTTATGTTGGCAAACAGATAATCCGCAGGGGTGATACCGGCAAGTTTGGATGCGTCTCCATGCAATGCTGTCATGCAGACCTTGTTGAGCCCGATATTTTCCAGAGCATTCTCAAATGCTCCCCCGTCAATTTCTATACCGGTGACCGGAGATGCGCCTCTCATGGCTGCCAGAATACCAAGTATGCCGGTGCCGGTTCCCATGTCGATCACGCTTTTACCCTGCATCGGCAGACTTAAAATGTGTCTAATCATCTGCGATGTGGTGTCATGATGACCTGTGCCGAATGCCATCTTCGGATCTATTAGAATATCGTATTGAGCCTCGGGCACATCTTTATGAAACGAGGAATGCACCACACACTCGCCGGCTATTACTATCGACTTGAAGTAATGTCGTTCCCACTCTTCATTCCAATTCTGACCTTTTACGAGTGTTTCGGAAATTTTAAAGTCTGTGTCGATAGGGAATTCCTGCAATGCCTCTCCGGCTATCTCCACACCATCACCTTCCTCAACCCGGATATATGCTGTAAGTCCGGAGTCGTCAGGCTCAAAAGACTCAAACCCGGCATCGGCCATAAATGCCGCCGCCAGGTCGTTAATATCCGGAGTGCAAGGTGAAGCATCTACCCGCACTGCATAATAATCATTCATCTTATTACTGTTACTTTCTTCCTTTGAGTAGTTTAACACCTTTGCGCACTGTGCCGAACAATGACATGCCCATCATCACATAATCCAAAGTGTTAAGTCGTGAGAAAACCACCGATGCGATTTTGCCGGCCACGGTCAATTTCTTATACCTTGAACCGCTGTCATTCTGTGGGCCATGACCGCGAAGTCTATTATAGCTTTCCATCATGCGCACTTTACTCAACTCCTTTTTCAGTTCAACGAGTGAGCGCTGGTGACGCAATTCATGGAGTGTGTACCCTTTGAATTCGGAAGCTTTTTCAACTTTGGGTTCAGGCTTGATCACACGCTCTTCTGTTTCAATCACGACAAGTTCATTTTCCTTTTTCATGATCAATGCTTTTTATCAAAGAGTACTTTAGTCATCAGTCTCGAGAAGGGGTTGAGCAGCAGCGGACGCCTTAGCAGGAAAACCAAGCCAAGAAGTACCAACATGCACCCCGCGGAGGATAAATATGCAAGTGCCGGATCCATAATCAGACGGAACGCCTCACTCAGCGCAAACGCAAGCAGTATCAGCACCACAATCGTGAGCAGCAGGCACACGAATCCCAAAACCAAAGCCGATAAAAGCATAGTAACCTTTTCGGCAAGGGTGAGTTTTGCATACTCCACTTCAAGTTGAGCCCAGTTTTTAGCTTGCTCGAATATCGCGCGTATTTCCTCTATAAAATTGAGTTTCATAGACTTCAAATTTGATTTTGAATACACTTGCGCCCCGGCTCTGAGCGGGTCGGGGCGTGATGTGCGCATTAATTTCTCACCGGTGGTAAGAAACTAATCTCTTTTTAATTTTAATCAGGCTTCAGCGGCTG
>CAMWLY010000060.1 GCA_947175145.1 uncultured Muribaculaceae bacterium
CCGGTGTGCTACCATTACACCACAAGGCAATTTCTGAATCTCTTTTCAGGTCTCAGGGATTCTCTTTCCCGTTGACACTGCAAAATTAGTGCTTTTATCCGAACTGACCAAATTTCAGCGCAACTTTTTTTCAAATTTTTCTCAAAAAAATTGATTTCTTACCTAATCCACTTGATTGCAATAAGGTTTTTCTTAAGCCGAACAATTGAGATTCACGTTATTGGACCGGATTGGTAGCTGACGAATTAGAATTTCTCTTGGAACCGATAATATTAATATCTCCTGCCTTCTTATATTTCTTACCGTCGGCACCCTTGGCTTCAATCACATAATAATATACTCCGGGCGATACCTTCTTCCCCCCACGTTTGCCGTCCCATCCTGAAGTCGGGTCGGTAAATGATATGATTCGATTGCCATAGCGGTCGAATATCTCGCACTTGAAGCTCACCAAAGAACGATAGGCTACTTTCCACACATCATTGATACCATCATCATTGGGAGAGAAGGCATTGGGAATCCGAAGCTCCGAAGCCCCGATATTTACAGTGTAGACCTCTCCTGCTGTCTCGCAGCTGCCATCTGAGTTACTGCCAACATAGCGCACATAGTAAGTGCCGTCGTGATCAAAGGTGTAATCGAGCACCTGCTGATTGAAACGATAATCCACAAGATTGAATTCCATATCGGTCGATATCTGCCATTCGTTGTGGATCACAGCATCGGTGGTATAAGCAGTAAAAGTAATATCTGCCGGAGCCGATCCACCGAGACCTTCTGAATTATTGTTTACAATATTGCTTGGATTTTCATCGCTGAACTCAGGGATGTTAGTCTGAACCGCTTCTGTTTCGACAGACAATCCATTGGCGGGAAGCACCGCACTTACCGCTTCGCGGGTTGCTCCCCAATGAGTCAGAAACCTGTCGCCCGAAACAGTGACCGCCGAATTGCAATATAGTGGCGGATTCAGCATGATTTCCGGTTCAAGAAAATCGAAAACCTTGCGCCGTGATACCTGCACATAATTTTTTTCTTCCTCGCTCCATTCGAGATTGAGATAATCCACATTGATTTCCCGACTCAATGTTACAGGCCGGCCATCAATCGAGTAATATTTTATGGCAGCGCCTGAACCACTGATGGAAATTCTTGTATCGTTGCAATCCTGAGGAGTCACTGCATCTACCGATTGAACATCAAATTGCCTGGTAGCATAATTCACAATCCAGAAGCAATAATTCCTGTCATCTTGAGTGATGATATATCCCATGTCGCTCCGGGCATGCTCGATCACAGCCATATCACCCTCCCAATAAAACGGAACCTCTTCTGCGTATCCGCCACCGAGATTGGAGTATCTTGAGATCTTCACACCGGAAGACACATCTGATATTTCAAGTCTGAAGTCCGGAGTATCACTCCATATAACCAGTATTTTATCCAGGCCTGTGGAGCGAGGTGGTTCCTCGGATATCACACTGCGAGATGTGACCGGGTTAACGGTTACCGCCAATGATGATAATGCCAACGAAGATAAAGCTGCAAGTGTAAGAAATCTTGTCATATACTAAAAACGCTTATTGATTATCCGATATTATTAGGTTAGGTTTTAGGCGTTAGGTTTTAGGGATTAGGGGTTAATAAATGATATTATTTTGGCTTTATATAAGAATTTGACTAATTTTGCGGCATATAAGTGCCGATTCGTCAATACTGTATAGATTATATAATCGGCAAAGCAGCGATATTTTCCGAAAAACTCATATAATTAACTTAAGATCTGACATTCATGAAGAGAATTACCATGACCGCGATTGCGGCACTGGGACTTGGTGTGATGCCGGCACTCGCAGTCAACGAGGTAGAAAGCCGCGCATATTACTCCACCAATCCGGGAGATTGTGTTGGTAAGTATGTAAGCAATTTTGCACTCGGAGGCGCTGCCAAATGGAGCGACGACATGATGATTGCCACATGCGGAGCAAATGATATGGCGACTGCCTGGAAGGGTTCGCATGAAAACAACGTGCTCGACACCTACGCGCTATATGCAGCCTGGGACGATGCAAACCTCTATATAGCCTGGCAGATGGTAAACACCGGCGACACATGGGCTCGCGAGGGTGACGGACCTCTGACCGACTATGGTCATATCGGAGATGTTCCACTGATTGTGGCCCTGTCAATCGACCCCACAAGCAACCCCACCATGACCGGCAAGCTTGAAAACGGCAACTTTATCTGGAGCGAGACTTCGGGCAATGGCGTGACATATACCTCGCATGTGGATCACCTTTTCTATATGAGCGGTAAGGTTGGTTCGGGCACTCCGGCCATGTTTACCGGCAATGCGCAGGGTCTTACCAATTATGGTGCCAATTGCAAACCTTTCTCATCAATAGGAGTTTCCTATCAGATGGAGCATGCATTCGCTCCCTCACACCTCTGGCGTCAGCGCGAGACTGCTAAATGGTCCACTCCCACCACTCTGGTGAGTGACCCCGAAATCCTCAACAGCATCTACGATGCAGAGTGCTATGACAACCTCAAGGCCGGTCCGGTGTCAGGACTCAAAGCTCACAGCCATGAGTTTGACTCATTCTATGAAATCAAGATTCCGTTTGCAGCACTGGGTATCACCCGCGAATGGCTGGAGGCCAACGGTATCGGCTGCCGTGTGATTGCCACACGCGGTGAATCCGGTATTGACTGCATTCCCTTTGATCCTGCCATGGTTGACAATGTATTTGAACCCTACGGCAAAGACCCCTCGACCACTCACGAGAAAGATGATATCGACGATATAACCTATGCACTTGCAAGCATCGGTAAAATCCGCGATATTAACAATATCACTCCTCCTGAGCCGGGTCCGGATCCCGATCCCACTCCCGAACCCACTCCTGCTGATGGTAACTATGTAATATACTTCGACAATTCCAACTCTAACTGGAATGTGGTGAAAACATGGATATGGGATACCGCCGATGGCAACGCCAACTATACCGGTGGCACATGGCCCGGAGCTGACATGAAGATAGATGCTGCCACAGGCTACTACTTCTACTCATTTACCTGCGAAAAAGAATCGCCCAAATTGAAATGCCTCTTCAATGGCGGTGGCGATTCAAATAAGACAGCCGACCTTGACCTCGTGAACCATGGATTATATAATGCAGGCGGTTTCATAAAAGTACTCGAATCAGGTGTTGAAGACATCACTCTCGACAATACCGAAGCCGTATACTTCAACATGCAGGGTGTGCGCATAGCTCAGCCTGAAGCCGGCAGGGTTTATATCAAGGTAACCAATGGCAAAGCTGAGAAGATAATGAAATAAAATCTCGTTATTAGATATCATCATAGGAGAGTCTGAAAATCGGACTCTCCTATTTTTTATACCCGTTTATAAAAGGATAAGGTCGGAGCGGCATTGGTTGAAGATAATTTTGCCGGAAACTTCTAAACTCAATTTATTATGAATAATTTGTTAGCAACCGGCAAATTATATCTGTTTGTCGGGATTCTTCTTGGAGTGAGTCTGCTGGTTATCACAGCGATTATGCTCGATTTATGGGATGGAGTCTACACTGCACGCGCGCTGCGAGCCAAAGTTCATTCTCACAAACTGAGGGTCACAATCGCAAAGATGACTGAATATTTCAGATTTGTGTTGATTGGTTTTCTGGTGGATTGTCTCGGTCTGCTGTTTGATTTTTACAGCCTCCCCTTTGTGGTGATACTGTTTGGCCTCGGATTAATCTCTATTGAAGTAAAGAGCCTGTTTGAGCATGCCGCCGAGCGAAAGAGCAGCACCACCTATTTGCCGGTTATGTTTCGTCTGTTTAAGCGCTATTTGCATAAGGATAAGATGAGCAATCTGATTAGTGAGATTCTCGACGATGATAAGAGCGGATATTATGAAAATACTAATAGATAACGGTCATGGGGCGGAGACCCGGGGGAAGCAATCGCCCGATGGCAAACTTAGGGAATTTTCATATACACGCGAGATAGCCCGCAGGATTGCCGCGGATCGACGCCTTCACCCTTATTCTCCGGAACTGCTAGTGCCGGAATCGGCTGATATACCTCTTGGTCAGCGCTGCCGGCGAGCAAATGCATGGTGTGATCGCTTGGGGTCAGCAAATGTGCTGTTGGTATCAATACATCTGAACGCTGCAGGGTGCGGTCAATGGATGCGCGGCCGCGGTTGGGAAGCCTGGACTTCTCCGGGAAAAACGAACGCAGACACTCTCGCGGAAGCACTCTATCAAGCAGCTAAGGAATTGCTGCCGCCCGGAACGCCTATCCGATGCGACTACACCGATGGAGACAGTGACAAGGAAAGCAGGTTTACCATCCTTACCGGCACACGCTGCCCGGCCGTGCTTACAGAAAATCTCTTTCAAGATAATCAGGAGGAATCCGAATATTTGATGTCGGAAGAGGGAAAAGCAATTATCACAGAATTGCATGTCAGAGGAATAATGAACTATATCCAACACGCATTAAAGAAGTTATGAAAGATATACGCGAATACGCGCCCGGTGCTTTCGTCAAAACGATTCTGACAGCATGCTTGATAATGATAATGGCACCGATGCAGATAAGCTGCACGCGAACCATCTATCTGCCAAAAGAGAGTGAGATAATACGAGCCGATACCATTAAGAAAATCGAGAATCATAGAGATTCAATACTTATCAGGGATTCTGTAAGCATATATATCAGAGGAGATACAGTGAAGATTCGGGAAACAAAAATACGCTACCTCGAAAGGCTGCGCACGGACACTGTCTATAAATCAAAGACCGATACCTTGAGGATTCGGGAAACAGTAGCAGTAGAGAAAGAGCGGAGATCGGAGAGGTTCGACTCGATATGTCGCATTATACTGACCGGACTCGGCGGAGGAATATTAATATCGGCGATACTTATTGGCCTGGTAAAAATGGGGATGTCGATAGCAGGAAAGAAGCTCAAAAAATAAGGCACTGCAAAAATTAATCAATTTTAGAGCGTAAACATTTGGAAATTACGCGAAAAAGCCCTAACTTTGCAGACGTTTTGTGACACATCCTGTAAAGTCACTGGATATGATGCAGTTAGTGACGATATGAGCACTGAGATGGGGTCAAAAACCTGAACTCGATAAAAAACAAGAATTTATAACAAAGCCATGTCAAAAGTTTGTCAGATCACAGGCAAGAAGGCATCGGTGGGCAATAATGTATCCCATTCGAAGCGCCGCACCAAACGCAAATTCGAGGTAAACCTGCACACCAAGAAATTCTACTGGGTAGAGCAGGATATGTGGATTCAGCTTCGTCTTTCGACCCGCGCACTGCGCACTATCAATAAGATCGGACTCAACGCTGCCCTCAAGAAGGCAGAAGCCGATGGCAACCTTGACTTCAAGGATATCACTATCGTCTCCCTCTAATTTATAGAATAAAATGGCAAAGAAAGCAAAAGGCAATCGCGTACAAGTGATTCTTGAATGCACCGAACATAAGGCAAGCGGCATGCCCGGTATGTCACGTTACATAACTACCAAAAACCGCAAGAACACTACTGGAAGACTGGAGTTAAAGAAATACAACCCCATCTTGAAGAAAGTCACCCTCCACAAAGAAATAAAATAAGCACTGAACCATGGCAAAGAAAACCGTGGCCTCTATCCAGAAAGGTGAAGGCCGTACATACAGCAAAGTCATCGTGATGGAGAAGTCTCCCAAAACCGGCGCTTATATTTTCCGCGAGGAAATGGTGCCCAACGATGCAGTTAAAGACGCTCTGAAATAATTCAGACTCCCCCACCGGTCAAGCACCGGTATATTAACCAAGAGATAAATTCCCCGATGCACCCTTGCACCGGGGATATTTATTATCGATCCGGTTCTTTATATAAAAATATGACTACTGCAGTTCATAAAGGACGATTTGCACCTTCACCCACGGGGAGAATGCATCTGGGGAATGTAGCATCAGCTCTGGTATCATGGCTTTCGGTCAAAAGTCGCGGAGGCAAGTGGCTGCTTCGAATAGAAGACCTCGACCCTGACCGTTCGCGCCGGGAGCACTCCCTGATTATTGAAGATGATTTGCGCTGGCTCGGATTGGAGTGGGACGAAGGTGGCACCGATGGGATTGGCTACCTCGGACCTTACTCCCAAAGCGAAAGAGGTCAAATATACAGCGAGGCTCTGAGTAAAATCGAAGCTGCCGGATTGACCTATAAATGCACATGTACGCGAGCGGAAATCATGGCTTCTCAAGCACCTCACGAATCCGACGGCCGTGTGGTTTACGCCGGCACTTGCAGGCCGCAACGCCTTGGTGGCAGTCTTCCAAATGAAGACGAACGGCGACATGGCGTGACACGACTTGTGGTGCCGGATAGAGAGATACGTTTCTGCGACAAGCTTTATGGAAATCAGAGCGTGAATCTTGCCTCTCATTGTGGAGATTTTGCTCTCAGAAGGGCCGATGGTGTGTGGGCATATCAGCTTGCGGTAGTTATAGATGATGCACTGATGGGAGTCACCGAAGTAGTGCGCGGTTCTGATTTGCTGCTTTCAAGTGCCCAACAGATTTATCTATTCGGATTATTGGGATACCCGGCACCGGAGTTTGGCCATGTGCCCCTGATATGCAACAGCCGGGGCATCCGGCTCTCCAAGAGAGACCAATCCATGTCGATGGGGGAGCTGCGAAAACAATATAAACCTGAGGAGATTATCGGCATGCTTGCAGGTACACTCGGGCTAACCTCAACTGAAAAACCGATAAGCGCCGCTGAACTTGCCACACAATTCTCATGGGCATCCATGAAACCGGGCGCCAAGATCAGATTGGAAATCTGATACGGCTCAAATTTGTCAATCTATAGGGATATTTGCGAGATTAAGAATAAAGATATACTTTTGCGAAGCGTGAAGCGCTGAGAGCAGCGCAAACCGCATATAATTCATTTGAAAATTTAGGGGTGCCGGCCGACACCGGTCTGAGTAAAAGACTTTGGAGTGACGGCAGCTGAGATCATACCCTTCGAACTTGATCCGGGTAATACCGGCGTAAAGAAAAACAACAATGAGAAAGCAACTTCTGCTTGTGGCAGCGCTGACAGCAGCCACATTTCCTGTGGGCGTATATGCCTCCGGAACCGAGTATTCAACCCCCAAAGAGGAGCTCAACGACTCGATTATCTCAACAGAACTTCACGAGATTGAGGTGTCGGCAAATCGCGCGTTGCCCAACACACCTGTGGCAATGACACGCGTGGGCCGCGAGGAGATTGCCAAGCGCAATGATGGCAGGGATATGCCCTATCTGCTGTCGATGACCCCTTCTGTCACAGTGACCAGTGACGCCGGCGCAGGAATCGGATACAGTGGAATACGCGTGCGTGGCACAGATGCATCGCGAATCAATGTGATGACCAATGGCGTTTCTCTCAATGACCCCGAGAGTCATGTGGTATATTGGGTGGACCTGCCGGATATCGCATCGTCGGTTCAGGATGTGCAGATACAGCGCGGCGCCGGCACGAGTGTCAACGGAGCGGGTGCATTCGGAGCTTCAATCAATGTGGTGACCGACACACCGAGTGATAAACCATACGGAGAGGTAAACCTGACTTACGGTTCTTATAATACTCACAAGGAAACACTGAAAGCAGGCACCGGTCTGCTGGCAAAACATTGGACAGTCGATGCCCGCTTAAGCAATATCGGAACTGACGGCTATATAGATAGAGCCTCCTCGAAGCTCTGGAGTTATCTCGGACAAGTGGGATTCCAAGGAGGAAATACCAATCTGAGACTCATGGCTTTTGGCGGTAAGGAGGAAACTTATATGGCATGGGATTATGCCTCGCGCGAACAAATGAAAGAATTCGGCCGGCGCTATAATCCGTGTGGGGCCTATACCGACTCCGAGGGTAATCCGGCATTCTACCCTAATCAGAAAGACTTCTTTATTCAGCACCATCTGCAGTTGCACTTGCTGCAACGCTTCGGCTCAGACTGGCGTCTGAATGCAACCCTTTTCTACACCCGCGGAGACGGTCATTACGAGCAGCTTAAGACCAAACGCAAACTTGTGGAATATGGTCTTGTGCCGTTTATCAACGCTGATGGGGAACTTGTGAAAAAAAGCGACTTGGTAAGACTGAAATTCAACGATAATCATTATGCCGGCGCCAATGTCAACGGCAACTATCGTCATGGACGTGTAGACGCTACGGCAGGTTTCTCAATCAGCAGATATTCAGGACATCATTATGGCGAAGTGCAATGGGTTCGCAATTATTTGGGTCCGATCAATCCTCTGCAGCGCTATTATGACAACACCGGACATAAAACCGATTTCAACATCTTCGGGCGTGCACTGGTAGATATAGGAGCCGGTTTCTCAGGATTTGCCGACCTGCAGTATCGCCACATCAATTATCATATCGACGGCCAACTTGACAATTGGAATCCTGTCACTGATGCACTCGACATCATGCACATGCGTCGCAAGTGGAATTTCTTTAACCCTAAAGTGGGTGTGAATTTCACCGACGACGAGCATAACCGCGCCTTTGCATCATGGAGTGTCGCGCACCGCGAACCGGTCCGCGACAATTTCACCGATGGTGACCGCATGCATGATCCGCGTCCTGAAAGAATGTTTGACTATGAACTCGGATACACTTATTCACTCAAATGGCTTTCGGTAGGTGTAAACCTGTATTACATGGATTATAAAGACCAGCTTGTGCTGACCGGACAACTTTCAGATACAGGAAACCCTCTGAGTGTCAATGTACCCAAATCATATCGCATGGGAGTCGAACTTCAGGTAGCCATGCGCCCGGTAGACTGGTTTGAATGGCAATCCAACGTAACATTCTCTCGCAACCGAATCAAGGATTTCACAGAATATCTCTATCTCTGGGAGGAAAGCGATCCCATAGAGCGCAAGCTTGGTGACACTCCAATATCATTCTCACCCGATGTGATTTTCAACAATGCCTTCACATTCAGAGTCAAAGGGTTTGAGGCAATATTGACCAGTCACCTGGTCGGACGCCAGTTCATGACCAATGCCGGAAGCACAGAGCAGATGCTTAAGTCATATTTCGTAAGCGACCTGAACCTCAGCTATGACTTCGGTAAGATTGCGAAACTTAAAGGTTTGAAAGTTGGCTTCGCCATCAACAACCTATTTAACGCCAAGTATGAAAATAATGGCTATGCCGGCGCAGGCTATACACTTGAAGATGGCAAACCTGTGATATATCGCTACGCATGTTATGCCGCTCAGGCCACTACCAATGTGATGGCAAGTCTGACAGTGAACTTCTGATCGGTTAAGGCAATCAGCTATGGAAAACATACTCACATTTGACCGATTGCTTGAGATATCGGGTTTTGCCTTAGGGATAATATATCTTTGGTATGAGTATCATGCAAGCGCGCGCATGTGGGTTGTGGGCATCATCATGCCGATGATATCGACCTACGTGTATTACTCTGCGGGTTTATATGCCGACATGATGATGGCCATCTATTACATAATCATAGCTGTCTATGGATTTGTGAGCTGGAAATTCCTGAGAAATCGCGCCGGAACTGTATCTGATACCGGTAAAACCAATAAAAAGGAACTTCCGATCACAAAAATAAGCTGCAAGACTGCAATCTGCGCAGTGCTGTGGTTCTGCCCTATTTATGCCTTGATAGCCTGGTGGCTTGTGGACTTCACTAACTCCACAGTACCTTATCTTGATGCATTTACCACCGCTGCCAGCATAATCGGCTCATGGTTGCTTGCAAAAAAATATCTTGAACAGTGGTTGGTCTGGATTGTGGTCGATGCAGTCACTTCAGGATTACTTATTTATAAAGACAGACCCTTCTATGCGGTGCTCTACGGATTGTATACCATAATTGCGGTAGCCGGGTATCTGAAGTGGAAGAAACTTATGAAATCGCAAAATAATGGTCTTGACAGCGTAAAGGCTTCCTGAAAATCACTATATTTGCCAAATGAGAAAAGATGAAAGAATCGAAAGATGCCGAGAATTAAAAGCGAGCAAAAGCTGCAGTCAGGCAGTCGCTTTATCGTTTGGTGATTTGACAGGATTATCCGATGAGATTCTGGAGCATGCTTGCGAAGGGTTCAGTTCGGGTATGTGCACCACGTGCGGCACATGTGGCGCTCTGACCGGAGCGGCACTGGTAGCCGGCATGGCTCTGGGAACTAAAGAGGGCACGCGTGGAGCCACAGCTGAAATAATGAAGCGGTTTACCGAACGCAACGGCACCACTATTTGTCGCGAGCTCAAAGGTTTAGATGGTCTGGGTGTGCGCAGGTCTTGTGAAGATTGCTGCGCTGACGCTGCCGAATTCCTGTCGGAAGCCCTCGAAAGCCGCGGTGTAAAACTCTGAAAGGTACCTGAAACAGTCGCTATCGCACTCGGTGTGAGATGTTGCTATTTTCGGAATAATTGACTAAATTTGTGGCAGTGTGTCAACGATTGAATTTTGACACGCCGCCACAAATTAATTTTGCAGTAACACTGCTTTAAGAGCAACAATTGATAGAAGAAATCACAGTCCGCGCCACCCCTGAAGAGGCTTACACGAGTGCGGGACTAAGAGCAATCGCAGCGCGCACACTTCGCAAGCCTGTGGGGGACATCCACGATATTCGCGAGGTGCGCCGCAGTGTTGATGCACGCAAACGGCCGGTGATGCTGAACCTCAAATTGCTGGTCGCCACAGGAGATGACCATGAAGTCGGCAGCTCATTTGAACCGGTCGAATATACTTCAGTACCCTCGGATGCCGCTTCAGTAATCATAGTTGGCAGCGGACCGGCCGGATTATTCGCAGCTCTTGAAGCGATAAAATGCGGACTGAAACCGATAGTTTTAGAACGCGGCCGCGATGTGGATTCCCGGAGAATATATTTAGCGAATATAAGCCGCACCCGACAGATTAATCCGGATTCAAATTATTGTTTCG
>CAMWLY010000061.1 GCA_947175145.1 uncultured Muribaculaceae bacterium
CTGCATTATGATATAACAATTTAAAATACTTTTTGAAAATTAAGATAATAGCAATGAAGTTACAGCCATCATATCATCTTGTTCAGTATTGCCTATTCTCAGTGCGTTCATGCCTGCTTCAGCAGCGGCTTTGCAATTGGCATCTGAATCATCAAGCATTAATGTTTCTCCACCATTCAGACCGTATCTTCTCAACACAGTTTCAAAGATAGATTTATCGGGTTTGCATGTAAATTCCTGAAAGCTT
Organism: uncultured Muribaculaceae bacterium; assembly: GCA_947175145.1. Taxonomy (GTDB): domain Bacteria; phylum Bacteroidota; class Bacteroidia; order Bacteroidales; family Muribaculaceae; genus Lepagella. The sequence goes on from CAMWLY010000061.1 coordinate 248, forward strand.
GTGACTATTCCATCAAAATAATCATTGATTTTACCACCTTCCTGAGTGAAAGCATTGCTAATCCATGAATTATACATCACAGGGTTTGTATTGGAAAGTGCAAACACTCGATAACCTGCCATTCGAAGCACTCTTAGTCTTTCGAGTCTTTCTACGGGCAACGACACCAAAAATTGATTGAATGCATCAGTTATCTGAGTGTCAGTGGTATTTGGATTGGATTGTTTTCGCAGCAAGTCAAAAAATTCACCTGCGGTAAGTCTACCTGTTTCAAGTCCGAGAAATGGCTCTTTCTGCACGTATTGACCAAGAAGTTCATTGACCCCTTCAATGCCAAGTGCACTGAGTGCATCGACGGCCTTCGATCTGTCAAGATTAATTACAACTCCTCCGAGATCAAAAACTATATTTTGAATGTTTTGAAGCCATTCCATACCTTTTTGCATAATACCATAAATTTACTGCAAAATTAAAATCTTACATCGAATAAACCAATTGAACTAAAATATTGTCTTATAATCAAAGGCTATTAATAATTCTTAAAACTTACCGATATGAAGAAAATTATCACCCTCCTTCTGGCAGCGATGACGATCCTCCCGGTCAGTATGCAAGCCCATAATAATGTTCAGGTAAATATTTCTTGTAATCCCGGGATAGAGGATATGGTAAATCATATCGTTTATTACCCTAACGGCTATTATGATTATTACGGTCATTTTCATAAAGTAATCGGGCATAGTCATCATCACGGAATAAAAAGATGCAAGATTTGTGAAAAGCAATACAAGGCATATCTGCACAGTCACAAACATGCAGTGCATAAACATAAGAATTCAATAAAACATGCGGCAAAACGATGTTGTAAAGCACATCACCATCACGCCGGCATCAAATATAAGAAGCATCACTCACGTTAATTTAAGGTCGGACTATTCCGACCTTAAATTATAACAACTGCTATGATTGCAATACAAAATGACATTCCTGTAGTGCCGATGCCGGAAATTCCGGATTCCTCTTCTTTTTGGAAAGATCTTAAAGGCATGGGACTCGATGATATTATCGCAACCGTATCTAATTCGGTTGTGAATTTTGCATTTAAACTGATTCTTGCAATCGCAGTATTTTATATAGGGAGATTTCTGGTACGCAAGCTTTACAAAGGCGTAAGCAACCTTATGAATAAGCGAAAAATTGACACTTCGCTTATCACATTTGTTCTATCGCTTATTAAGATTTCACTATATTTTATTCTGATAATCACGGTAATCGGCATTCTTGGAGTTGAAACAAGCAGCTTTATCGCGATCTTTGCCTCAGCAGGTGTGGCAGTCGGTATGGCTCTTAGCGGCACACTTCAGAATTTCGCCGGGGGAGTTCTGATTTTACTTCTCAAACCTTACAAAGTCGGTGATTTCATTGAAGTTCAGGGGTTCTCAGGTACAGTAAAATCAATTCAACTGTTTAATACCGTAATCAACACTCCTGATAATAAATCTATCATAATCCCTAATGGTGCTTTATCTACTTCATCTGTCAATAATTATTCTCTTGAGGATTATCGTAGGGTAGATTGGAGTATCGGTCTCTCTTACGGAACAGATTTTGAAGCTGCAAGCAAAGAGATTCTGGCCATTCTTGATTCTGATTCGCGAGTGGTAAAACAATATATTGAGGAAGATAGCTCATACAAGGGTGGCGCAACCACTAAAGTTGAACGTAAGCCATTTGTGGGTCTCGGTGAACTTGGCGACAGCGCTATTCAGATAATAGTCCGAGCCTGGACGCACAAAGATAATTATTGGCCATTATTTTTCGATCTGAACAAGAGGTTCTATACCGAACTCCCGGAAAAAGGTTTCTCATTCCCATTTCCACAGATGGATGTGCATCTGGACCGATAGAATGCAGTTTTTTTATTACCGCTGTGGATTTGTCGGTTAAATTTGTTAATTTTGGAATTGCAACCTTGTGCAAGACAAAGTGAAAGAAAACGACACTGATCACTCATATAGCTGGGGCAGCCGATTTATCGACCGTCACCCTGTATTAGCAAATATAGGCATAATCCTAATCATATCTGTGATTGGGATTTATGCTGCATATCTTGCTATCGCGATTTTTACCAAACATGGCAACAGCGTTCAGGTGCCCGGGGTAGAGAATTTATCTTATACTGAAGCTATCTCCAAGTTACATAATCAGGGACTAAATGTAGATATACGGGATTCTCTATATAGAGATGATTTCAAGCCGGGTTATGTAATCGAACAGTTTCCTAAGGCCAACTCTATCGTAAAACCGGGGAGAAAAATATTTCTTTATATCAACGCCGTGCACCCCAAGGAAGTGGTTCTTGATGATGACAATCACCCTAATGAACTTGCACTAAAGGGGGTTTCAAAGCGTCAGGCACTTGCCAAATTTGAGGAGCTCGGATTCAAAAACGTAAAGATTGTAACAGTGCTTGGTGCCACGGATCGAGTAGTCAAGGTTATTGCAAATGGACGTCCGGTGCGAAAAACTCAGAAAATTCCGGTAAACTCCAATATTGTGCTTGAAGTTTCAGACGGACGCCTCGATGCATTACAGGATTCTCTTACCAATCTTGAATATCTTGATTCTTACAAAGAGAATCATGAAACTTATGGAAATGAGGATTATGACAACTCATATAGCGGAGCCTATGAATCCTCTGCAGAAAGCGTAAAAGAAGAATCCGAACCGGAGACCAATAATCAATTTTTCTGATGATAGATACCGAAGCTACAGGTATTCACGAAGAGGATTCCAATCTTCCTGAACCGACGTATATACTAAACGACGGTAGGGAGGTCTACGAACACTTCCGATTTGTGGCCGACAAAGGTCAGCAATTACTCCGGATCGATAAATTTCTGGTAGAAAGACTCGAAAAGACGTCACGCAACCGAATTCAGCAGGCGGCTGAAGCCGAGTGTATTATAGTCAACGGTAAGCCGGTAAAATCAAGTTATAAGGTTAAACCGGGAGATGTCATAAGTGTGGTGATGGATCGACCGCGCTATGATTTCGAGATTATAGCTCAGGATATACATCTTGATATAGTATATGAAGATGACTATCTGCTGGTGGTGAACAAGCCTGCAGGCTTGGTAGTACACCCCGGTCACGGCAATTATGATGGTACACTTGTAAATGCTCTGGCCTGGCATTTCAAGGATAACCCGGATTACGATGTCGCTGATCCAAGACTTGGTCTTGTGCACAGAATCGATAAAGATACCTCCGGGTTACTTGTAGTAGCCAAAACACCTGAGGCAAAAACCATGCTTGGCAAGCAGTTTTTCGATAAAACTACTAAGCGGGAATATGTTGCATTGGTTTGGGGAGATTTCGCGGAAGATACCGGGACTATAACCGGCAATATTACCAGAAATCCGCGAAATAAATTGCAGATGTGGGTGAGTAATGATCCCAATATAGGTAAACATGCCGTGACACATTATCAGGTATTGGAGCGGTTCGGATATGTCTCCATGGTGAAATGTGTGCTCGAAACAGGCCGGACTCACCAGATTAGAGTGCACATGCTACATAAGGGTCACCCTTTGTTCAATGACGCACGCTATGGAGGTGATAAGGTACTAAAAGGGAATACTTCTTCATCTTATCATAAGTTTGTGGAGAATTGTTTTAAGATTTGCCCTCGTCAGGCTCTACACGCCCGCACACTCGGTTTCAAACACCCTCATACAGGTGAAGATATGTTTTTCACAGCACCCGTACCGGAGGATATGACACAACTGATTGAGAAATGGCGCAACAGAACCGTTGCTGAAACGTTATCAAAATAGAACTGAAGGTCTATACCGAATAGAAACCATGAATTTGGGGTTGCCCCATGCTTGAAATATGAATGCTCAAGAAGAAATAGATTATAGTGATATAGCTCCATATGATGACTCCATCTTTCAGCAGAAGATGGCTACATTAGTTAAAGATCCGGGATTCCTGCATGCGGTCAATTACACTATGCCTAAGGAAGATGTACCGGCTCTGGTGGAGGATCTTCTGAAAATCGACAATATGTATGATTTTCAGCATCAGGTAATGTTCCCATTTCTGGAAATGCTTGCAAAGACTACAACTTCGGGAATTAGCCTTGGAGGCGTAAAGCACTATAATCCGGCGCTGAACTATGTGTTTATTACCAATCACCGCGATATAGTGCTCGATGCTTCATTTCTGAATCTTGCATTCATGCGCAGAGGCATGCCGACTTCGGAAGTCGCTATCGGCAATAACCTGCTGGTATTTGATTGGATTAATGATTTGGTGCGTCTTAACAAATCATTTATTGTTAAAAGGAACACCGGGCTCCGTGAAGGGCTTATGGCGGCCAAAAAGTTATCCTCCTACATTCACCATGCCATACTTGATAAGCATGAATCTGTGTGGATTGCGCAGCGTGAGGGTAGAGCCAAAGATAGTTCCGACCACACTCAGGAATCTCTTATAAAAATGCTCGCTATGGCCGGCGAGGGGAATTTTATGGATAGGGTAAAAGAAATTAATCTGATGCCGGTTTCCATATCATACGAATATGACCCTAATGATTATCTGAAAGCTAAGGAGTTTCTTATGAAACGTCGTGATCCGGACTTTAAAAAGTCTCAGCGCGATGACCTTTTCAGCATGGAAACCGGCTTGCTACATAATAAGGGTAAAGTGCATTTCCAACTCACCCCAAGAATCAATCAGAAAATAGATCAACTCGGCATTTTCGGAGATAACAATACTGCTGCAAGATATGTGGGGTGCCTTGTGGATCAGGCTATACACCGCAGCTATGAGATATTTCCGATAAATTATATAGCATTCGACATGCTTCATAATTGTGAGAGATTCAGATCAAAATACAGCAAGGAACAGTTGGAGGAAACCAAGGAATATTTCGAATCGCAACTGGATAAGACGGAAATACCTGATCTCAGGCCCGACGAACGAGATTTTATGCTCGAGATGATGCTTACCATGTATGCAAATCCGTTGAAAAATAAACTTAAAACCCTATTAGGAGGCATGGAATGAGAATACCCGTTATAGCTGCGATTGCCCTGTGGGTCATGACTTTGGCCTGCGATATTTATATTTATTTTCAGGTTAAGGCCATTAAAAAATCCAAAATAAGGCGTAGAAGCCTTTGGGTGTACGGGCTAACTACAGCATTATGCTGGGCACTGCTTATTGTAATACTCTGTATGCCCCGGCGCGATGCCTCGCAGTCTATCCTTCCCATAATGTGGATGCTCTTTACATTCTTATCCATATACTTGGGAAAAGCTTGTTATTGCATATTCTCATTACTTGGTAAACCGTTCAGAGCACTGTCTCGCAAGAAAAGAAACTTTGGTGCATGGATCGGCGCCATATTAGGAATAATAGTATTTGCAACTTTCTGGATAGGAGCATTCTACACTCGCAGGGATATAGAGGTAAATAGGGTAGCTCTCTCTTCAGACAAACTGCCACAAAGCTTCAATGGACTTAAAGTAGTTCAATTTAGTGATGCACATGTAGGCACATGGGGTAGTGACACTACATTTCTGAGTAAAATGGTGGATACAATTAATGCTCAGAAACCTGATATTGTGCTATTTACCGGAGATTTTGTAAATAGACGTTCCAATGAATTAGACCCGTATACAGGCGTTCTTGGTAAAATTCAAGCACGTATTGGAGTGTATGCTGTGCATGGCAATCATGATTATGGCTCATATACAGATTGGCCTAATCCCGGCGATGCCAACAGAGATGTAGCTCGCCTGGATAGTCTTATTACATCGATGGGTTGGAAAATCCTAAATAACCGTGTTGAGTTTGTGTCGCAAGCCAATGACTCGATAGCGATTTTAGGTGTGGAAAACTGGGGTGAACCACCATTTAATCAGCTCGGAAGACTTGATAAGGTGTATCCTGCCTCACATCAAGGCAAATATCACCTGAATGACAATATGTTTAAAATACTGCTAACACATAATCCGGAACATTGGCGTCAGGTGGTCAGACAGACATCTAATATAGATCTTACTCTTTCGGGTCACACTCATGCCATGCAGTTTATGCTTAAAGCAGGAAATCATAAGTGGTCTCCTTGCGAATATAAATATGAGGAATGGGCAGGGGAGTACGATAGCACATCGGCCGATGGCAAACCTATGAAACTATATGTAAACATAGGTTGTGGTGAAGTAGGATTCCCCGCTCGTATCGGAGCGGCTAAACCGGAGATTACCCTCTTTACATTAGCTTCCGGTAAATAACCTGATGGCATGAATTCGATTGTTGTTTCTATAGGATCGAATATATCGGCAGAAAATGTGCGAAGGTGTCTCACTTGGCTAAATGAGCGCTTCACACTTATAAAATCATCGTCTGTATATCAGACACCTCAACAACATAGAGATTTAGATATTACAACTCAAGCAGCGACTTCAAATAATAATTCAGAAGTTAGGATTTATTCGAATGCTGTAGCAATATATAATTGTAACGAGAATCTCGAAGAATTAAATATAGAATTTAAGAAATACGAAAAAGAGGAAGGAAGGACACCTGAATTTAAAAAAACCGGCATTGTGCCGGTTGACATAGATGTAGTAATCTTCAATGGTGAAATAATTCGCACCTGGGATTATAATCAAAGATTCTTCAAAATCGGTTTCAAAGAAATTATCGTATGATAATCACATGTAAATTAATGCCGAAAGGAATCTGCCTGAATCTATTTGGAACTTTTTGGACCCGAGACAGGAGCTGGATTAATAAATATGTGATTAATCATGAGCGTATTCACACCGCTCAACAACGTGAATTAATATTTATCCCTTTTTATCTACTATATATAATAGAATGGCTTATCAGACTCTGTCAATTTAGGAATTGGGACAAAGCCTATTATAACATATCATTCGAACGAGAAGCATATGAACATGGAAAGGACATGACATATCTGTCCCGTAGAAAACACTATTCTTGGATTAAATACCTAACCCGAAGTTAACCATCAAAATTTTAAGATTGATCTTTTCTTTCCGTTGAATTACAGACTTTCGTATAAGCCCTGATCTAAATATTGAAATGATCCCGGTTATGCGACTCTACTGGATGCTGTTCATATGGGCTTCGCAGAAACCAGATACTATGAGAGTCTGGTTGGCGAACATAATAGGGATTGGAGTTATGACAAATGCTACGAAGACCGCTTAAAATGGAATGGCTGGTATGATAGAGATTGGATTCGTATGCCTGACGTGGATTGTGATGAAAGTAATCCATTGAAACCAACACTATATGGAATGCCCGATTTCAAAGATGAACGTTGGACTTAGTGCATTATAAATCAGTTTGGTATCGCATCGTGATAAAGCGGGTAAGCGGAAGATTTAAACCACACATGAAAGTCATTAAAATCAAAATTATGTTACGTCAATTACTATCTTAAGCCGTATAAACGTATAGATATGAATACTTCTGAATACTCATACTTTAAAATAACACCTATTTAACATAACCATGATTATGTGACTATTCAGCAGCTTTCTCCAATTCCTCTTTTACATACTTAGATGTCGGGCCATCAAGTTCTGCAACAACCTCAGGAGTTCCCTCTGCGATTATCATTCCTCCATCTCTACCACCACCCGGGCCAAGATCAATAATATAATCGGCACATCGAATCACATCAAGGTTGTGCTCTATGACAACTACCGTGTTTCCTTTATCTACTAACCGATCTATAACTTTCAACAAAATCCTGATATCCTCAAAATGAAGACCGGTCGTAGGTTCGTCAAGTATAAACAGAGTATTTCCGGTATCTCGTTTTGCCAACTCAGTGGCAAGTTTTACGCGTTGATTCTCTCCACCACTTAATGTGCTTGATGGTTGACCCAACTTAATATACCCAAGGCCGATATCCTGAAGCACTTTAATTTTTCGATAAATCGCCGGCACATTCTCAAAAAACTCCACAGCTTGATTTACCGTCATTTCCAATACATCAGCAATAGATTTACCCTTGTATCTGACTTCCAGGGTCTCACGATTATATCGCTTACCATGGCACTCCTCACAAGGCACAAGAACATCAGGAAGAAAATTCATCTCGATAGTTCTATAGCCATTGCCTTTGCAAGTTTCGCATCGACCACCGCTTACATTAAAAGAATACCTACCGGGTTTATATCCTCGGATTTTCGATTCGGGTAATTCTACAAAGAGTTTCCTTATATCAGTAAATACACCTGTATAAGTAGCGGGATTTGATCTTGGAGATCTGCCTAATGGCGATTGGTCTACCGTCACGACTTTATCGATATATTCAAGCCCTTCAACTTCTTTGTAAGGCAGAGGTTGCTGTGCTGACCTGTATAACTTATTACTCAACAGCGGATAAAGGGTGCCATTAATCAATGATGATTTTCCACTACCGCTCACACCTGTAATACACACAAATTTACCCAGAGGGAGATTTAATGTTACATTCTTCAGGTTATGCCCTGTAGCACCTTTGAGCTTTAAGTATTTACCGCTCCCCTTTCTTCTCTGTTGAGGAGTAGCAATTTTCTTCTCTCCGACGAGATAATCAGCAGTAAGAGTATGAGATTCCAGCATTTTTTCCGGCGAACCTTGATAGACTACCTCTCCCCCTTTTTTACCTGCCCCCGGGCCTATATCGACGACATAATCCGCTTCGAGCATCATATCTTTATCATGCTCTACTACAATTATCGTATTGCCATTATCACGCAACTGTTTAAGACTTCCTATCAGTCTGTCATTGTCACGCTGATGAAGTCCTATGGAAGGTTCATCAAGGATATATAATACATTCACAAGCTGCGAACCGATCTGAGTTGCAAGCCTAATACGCTGACTCTCGCCTCCGCTCAGAGATGCGCTGCTTCTATCGAGTGAGAGATAATCGAGACCAACATCGAGTAAAAACCTAAGCCGGCTTCTTATTTCCTTTAGTATTTCTTCTGCTACCAAACGCTTATTGCTGTCAAGCCTATCTTCCAATCCGATGGTCCACTCATACAGCTCAGATATATCAAGACGCGATATATCGGCAATTGTTTTGCCATCTATAAAGAAATTTAGAGCTATTTTGTTGAGCCTCTTCCCTTCACACTCCGGGCATACAGTCTTAGATATAAACTGCTCACTCCATTTATTTGCTTCATGGCCGGCATCTTCACCGGTTTGCATCTCTATATAATGAATAATACCATCGAATCCATCATTGAAACTATTAAGAGACATCGTCTCGGTTTTAATTTCAAGATGCTCATTGGTGCCATTCAGAATATCGTCTAATGCCTGCTCCGGTAAATTATTAATAGGGTCCTTGATATGACAATCATATTTTTTAAGGATTGCATCTATCTGCCAGAATATAAGTGAATTTTTATATTTACCCAAAGGCAATATACCCCCCTCATATATTGATTTTGATCTATCAGGTATTATTTTGTCAATATCTATGGTATTAACAAAACCTAAGCCTTTGCACTTATGGCATGCGCCTTGTGGTGAATTAAATGAGAAGTTATGTGGTGCCGGAATGGGATACGATAAACCGGTCTCGGGGTCCATTAATTCCTGACTGAAATTTCTAATTTCATCAGTTTCGACATCAAGCACCATCATAAGCCTGCCTCCTTGCTTAAGTGCAGACTCAACGCTCGACCGAAGTCGAGAAATATCTTCAGCTCCTGCCCGCATCCTGTCAACCACAAGTTCTATGGAGTGATTTTGATAGCGATTCAACTTCATTCCATATTCAAGCTCCTGAATTTGACCATCAACACGTACATAAAGATAACCTTTCTTGCGAAGATTTTCAAAAAGCTCCTTATAATGACCCTTTCGATTTTTTACTAATGGTGCGAGAATAATAATTTTATGATTATCATACTCTTGCGCAATGAGCTCTATAATTTTTTCACGAGAATACCTGACCATCGGCTTACCTGTAATATAACTTCTGGCCTCGCCCATTCGGGCATAAAGAAGCCTTAAAAAGTCATAGATTTCCGTAACTGTACCGATAGTAGATCTCGGATTTTTATTGACTGTCTTTTGCTCTATACTGATTACCGGACTAAGACCTGTGATTTTATCCACATCGGGTCGTTCGAGCGAGCCGAGCATGTTGCGGGCGTAAGATGAAAAGGTCTCTATATAACGTCTCTGCCCCTCGGCAAAGATTGTGTCGAATGCAAGAGAGGATTTGCCACAACCACTTAAGCCTGTGATTACATTAAGAGAATTATGGGGTAAAACCACATCAATATTCTTTAGATTGTGGACACGTGCACCCCACACTTCAACAGCTTCGTTTTGAGGCGGAATATTTAATATATCTTTATTATGA
>CAMWLY010000062.1 GCA_947175145.1 uncultured Muribaculaceae bacterium
ACGTCATACGCCATTCATGAGCGTCTCGTGGGCTCGGAGAGGGGTATAAGAGACAGTCTCCGCCTTGCACATCGCGCACATATATCATCACCTGATTATGATTGTCGTTAGCACCCGACTCGGAACCCATGTTCAGAACATAGAGTGACACGCCCGGAGATTCCATACCGGCGAGATTGATCATACCGGTGAAGAAGTCTACATAATCATTTTCCTTGCTGCCCTGCATAGCGAAGAAGCCATTATCATTATTGACAGCTGTAATCTGGCTGTCTGCAGTGGTGTAGACACCATAGCGCACATTATCGTTGGAAGCCTCGGCACCCCACACATAGTGCAGTTTGCCGTCGGCAAAAGTTTCCTCGATGCCGGGATAAGGTGTACCCACAGGAATCATCTCGGTCACCTGTCCGCCACCTTCACCGGTTGCGGTCACCGGATAAACCACACACTGCACAAAGTCCTGACGACCCGGCTTGATAGCCTGGAATGTGTAAGAAGAACCCTCTACTCCCTCCATAAGCAATACTTCGAGTCCGAGATTATTGAAGGTGTAGATATTATATTTCACAAGGTCGGGATTCATGGGGCGGCCATCTTCACCCACAGTCACAGGTGTCCAGTCCAGACGCACCTCTCCATCGGTATCGGTGCGCGAGATTGTGCAGCTTTCGAGTGCTCCGGGGCGGGTTATGCCGATGAATACCTTGACTTTGGCCGGCTGTCCCTCGCCATCTTTATTAGATGCGATTACACTATATTCATACCAACCTGTCTTGGGAACCTCATCGGTAAATGTATACGATTCTCCGGGCTGCGGGTCGCGCCAACTCTGAACTCTGACACCATCGCGACGCACCTCAAGGCCATTGAGACCTCTGAGTTCATCACCGAGCATATCAACTGAAGGAGCTGTAAACGATATTTCAGCGCTCAGGCCAAACTCGGCGTTTGGTGTCACAGTCAGGCCAGCTGCAGCTGCGGGTGCGTATGCACTCGAGCATTCGGCGATGCTCCACTCCTTAAGATATATCGCACTGGTATTCGGGTCGGAAATAGCGTGGAAACCGATATAGTAATCACCTGTCTCCTTCACTGCGAGCATACCGTCGACAACCTTCATGTCTGAAGCTTCCCAATCGATATCTGTCGGACCCATGACCGGCATGGTCATAGATGCGGCTTTGGGCTGGCGACCGGCAAAGATTTCAATACGCTCCGGGAACATAGCCCTGTCGGCGTATGCCTTGAGATCAATCTTGTAAGCCTTGCCACCCTCAAGTTTCACAACAGGCGAAATCAGCCAGTCATTCATCTTATTGGTTTCATGGTAACTGATACCGGCAGCGCCGAGCTGATCAAGCCATACCCAGTAGCGCTTGTCATTATTGCCGTCGACCACGGTATATTCCTGCATACCGGTGGTAAGATCAGAGGTAAAGGGTGGATAGACTATTGTACCGGTCTTTACAGAATTGGAATATCCTGGTTCGCCGACCATACCATCAGCCACCGGATAAACCGCATAGCGGTAATACACCAGTTCATCAGTCGGGGTTATGGTCTCACCAAACTGATTGGTAGTGAGAGCACCGGCGATAACCACACCCTCGGGCTTATTGCTGGCCACACGCTCCACACGGTAATAGATATTGCTTGCGTCCATATAACCGCCATGCTGCGAGCTATTGACAGCGTTCCAGTCTATCTGCATGAAACCGTTCTGATAAGTCAGAGTGACTTCAGGAGTGCGGGGATAATCCTTACCGAGATATTTTTTACGAATCTTGGCGGCGGGACCTTCACCGGCTGCATTCACAGGTACCATCTTTAGGTCATAAAGACCGGGAGCCTCGACTGTCACGGGCACCTCCACATCTGCACCGTAAGCGACCGCAGAGGCGGTAGCGAGCAGCTTGTCGCCGGCATATACCTTCACATCGAGAGTGCCGCTGCCGGGAGTACCGTCAACCAGAAGAGCCGGTGTGTGCATCTTGATGGTGCCGCTCAGCGACGGACCTTCAAAATTGGCCTCCACACCCGTAAGATATGCGGGAGCTTTGGCATCATTATTACCGGCTACATACAGACCTGTGATCTCCTCGGAGTTCTCATACTTGATAACCGGAGTGGCCTGACCTGTGGCAAGATCCACCTCCATAAGCCAACCGCTCTCATCGGCCGGCGAGAGGGTCCAGAACATTCGTCCGCTTTCGGGGTCGATTGTAGCCGATGAATTGTAGAATGGCGCATATCCGGTAGCTCCGATGCGCGTCTCTTCGGCGGTTTCGCGGTTAATCTTATATAGTCCGCTGCCTGTCACAGCCTGACCGCCCGACACATCCATCAGGTCATAGCGGATACCATAGAACTGACCTTCAGGGTCAATGGCAAACGCATTATAGCGTCCTTGCAGATCACCAATCTTGGTAGAAGTGGCTCTAAGTTTCTCACCCTCTATCGAGAAATCCACCTTGGAAAGCTGGAAGCCCTCGCCTGTGCGATTCAGGGTGATGCCATACACATCACCGCTCACCGGGTCGAGAGCATAACCGCCCGAACCCATGCAGGATAAATCACCTGTCACATTGCCCGAAGAGGCTATCAGCTGACCGGTGGCCATATCGTAGGCATAAAGATGGAAGAACTGCACGAACACATAATCCTCCATATTCGCACAGTAATAGATACCATCTTTAACCACACCGCCGAGCGATGCATCCGGACCGGCAAATATGCGGTCAAACTCATGCTCATGCGAAGGCACATCATAGAGACCTACCTGAAAATCGGCATAGGGGTTATTCATCAGGTTTGAGAAGTTCACGCTACCGCGAAGATTGGGCACATAGCCTGATGCCGGGGCGGCACCGAGCTTTCCGGAAAGAACCGGAGCTATGTGCTGACGCATCTTGCGCACCTCGCGCAGTCCGGATTTGGCTTTCTTGGTGCGTCCTGCATCAACCCTGCGGCTAACATCCCGAGTCGAACGGTTGCTCTTCTCTGAAAGAGTCTGAGCCACTACAGGCATGACGGATATGGCACCCGCCATGATTGCAGTAACAATTGTTTTAGTCTTCATATAGTGTTATTGTTGTAATTCTCTTATGGGATAATAACCTTGAGAGGAGCATTGCCGGCAGAGGTTCTGATAATATAGAGTCCTGCTGCGGGGAGTGTCAGACCACCCTTGCCGCGGGTCACTACTGCACCGGCGGCATCGCAAGCGGTCACTGTCACATCGCGATTGCAAATCACACTGCGACCCTCCACTCTGAGCGCTACAGACTCCACAGCCTCCGATACACCTGAATGCTGCAGCGTGCGCACAGCTATTTCATTTGATTCGCACGATTCGCGGCGCCCATCATTACCGACCACTGTATAGAAATACTGTGTATCCGGTTGCAGACCTGAAACCTCGAGAGTTTCACCACTATCCACTACCTTGCGTGTGTATTCATCGAGAGGCACACGAATCATCTCGTGACCGGTGCAAACCTCCATGTCATCGACAGCCACTGTGGCCGAACCGGAGGGTCTGATGAAACGCACACCTGCGCCCAAAGTACCTTCGGGCAGGTTTTCGACAGTTATTTTCTTACCGCCCTTATCGTTGGTCACATCATATCTGCCGATTGTCTCTTCACCATAGGCTGTGAGCGCATATACCTCAAGTTTATCTGTGGCAAGAGCACTGCTGCCGCGATGCCAGAAGCTGATGCTCTCTATCGGTTCATCATACCGGCCACTCTGCACATAGTCATTGGCGCTGAGTCTGAGTGCCGGAGCACTCTCACCGCAATAGCTGACCAGTGTATATGTAGCTGTAGCGCTTGTGCTCCAGCCCGCGGGCAGACCGTTAACACCATTGTCAAACCCGGTGCTTACTGTAATCGGCTCTCCGGGAGTCTTGGTGTATACACTCACCAGATAGCTTTCAGCAAGCTCCATAGCCGACCAGTTGGCAGTGAATCCGGTTTCGGTCACCTCGGTTGCCTCGAGAGCTTCCGGAACCATCGCGCGGATACCGCGACTGTCAGTGGTCACTGATTTCTCCGCTGATTCGGGAGTAGTCACCCACTCCATGTTAGCCTTGACAGTATAGAAGTATTCGGTTTCGGCTGTCAATCCGGCCACACGGCATTCACCGGCATCCTTCAGGTTCAGATTGCGGTAACCCGACACAAATTGTCTGTCACCTTCGGCAGTCTTGGTATAGACATTGATTATATGGTCATAGCCGGCAAGCGGAGTCCATGAAACAAGGAAGCTGTCGTCGAGCACCTCGGCGGCATCACCGACTTCGGGAGCATCGACATCGGCTATAGTGCCTCCGCCGAGCACATTGAAACTGATTATTCCATCGTTTTCCTCAATTTCAGTGAGCGGGAAATTAATCATCTCACCGTCCCAGGCCCTCATCGAGGGGTTTGTGGAGGCGGTAAAAGAGCGCTTCTCGGCGCTTCCGGGGAAAGTGTCACCATCGCGGTTATATTTCGATAGGATACCGTCGGCCTCCTCGATATCCACATACTGGTGTGCGATATCATTATTGACGGCATTGCGGTTCCACACCGAATTGTTGTAATCTATATGCCATACGAGCATACCATGTCCGGGAATATAATAGTCCCAGCCGGTCTGCTGTCTGTTTTCGAGCAGGAAGAACTCATTGGGTCTTGAAGTTCTTATCACACCGGCCACATTGTCGGCTATCGGCTCAAGCTGACCCGAGAAGGCATGTGTTACTTCACGCGGTTTTATCCACCCGAGCGCATAGCGTTCGAAAGCGCCATAGTTAGGGGGAGTCATACCGTAATTGTTATAGGGTCCGTAGTCAAGAGCTGACCATTGACCCGGAGTGAAGGCATTGCTTGAATAGTCGGTCACATAGAGGTCTGGCAGACCCATCACATGACTGAATTCATGCACAAAAGTACCGATACCATCGGGGCGTTCCCAGTTCACCCATTCGTTGGTGCAGGCGTAGTTGGATAATCGCACTCCGTCATGGCGAATATTCCCATAACCGAATGCATCGAGATTTGCCGAGTGGGGCCACACTGTGTCGGGAGTACCTCCGTTAGCCTCTCCACGGCCGGCATAGAATAGAAAGACATTGTCGATTACTCCATCGCCGTTGCGGTCATATTCAGAGAAATCTACTGCGGAGTCGAGGAGCTTGCACGCCTCAATCACCATCTCGTAGGGGTGCATATCACCATACTCATCGTTTCCGCCGTAATAAGCCATGTTTTTCGACAGGGTCACCGGACCATACACATCGAATTGCGGACGGAAAGCGCCGGCTGACTGCTCGCGGAAATATTGAGCGGCCGAACCGGTGGCGCCATAATCAGAGAAATTATCCTCATTGAGCATACGGTTGAAATAGTCGGTCGGATTATATCCGCTCTCGAACTTCACATCCTTATATTCCACGAGGATTACTATAGCCTTCTGCTCGCCACATGCGGGGAATCTCACCGATTCGAAGAGTCCGGGACCTTTGGGATAGGGAGTTTCCACGCCGGTGTTGGATGCTGCCTTGAGTGGATGCACACCGACACTCTCGCGCTGATTGGCTATGGCATTGCGCAGCGGTGAAGCGGCGGCTATTTTGCCGAGTCCTACCCCGGCAGCCTGCAAATCTACTCCGGCAAGCCATGCGGCAGCTTTGGAATCACGAAGACCCTTTTCCACAGCCCTGATACCTGAATCCTTGATATCTCCGGCAGCCGATATGGAGCAATAACGAAATTCACCGTTCTGCCATATCAGCGGATAACCATCTTCGGTAAAGAACTGATGATGAAATTCATCGCCGACCAGACGCACACTCAGTTGCGAGCCGTCGGCCACGGGCACCGTGAAGACACCCTGACGCGCGGGCAGAGCCGCGGACTCCCCGATTGTGAGGAGTCCGGCAGCTATAGCCGCTAAGTATTTTATCTTTAAGTTCATCTATCTGTGTATCAGATTTAGCGTATTGCAAGTTTCCAGGTGCGGTTTCCGACAGTTACCATGTAAACTCCGGAAGAAGCAACTCTCACTGAAGTGCGACCGCTGCGGTCGTCGATTGTGCGCATGGAGATACCTGAAGCGTCGGCCACACGTATCACTTCACCCTTGGCACCTTCGATCACGATAACACGACCATCGGCGTATACATTGATATCGCTTGCACTCATATCATCAACCTCGGAGAGCTTGAGGTAAACCGTATTCGAGGGCACTGATTCACCGCGGTCATAGAGAGCGGTAACATGCCATGCGTGAGTCTCCTCATCATCATTGACAGCAAACACGGGTGACTGCAGAGGCTCGGCATTCTGGCGCACTCCCTCGCGATATACATTGTAACCCTTAAGAGTGAGCGGGCCGCCACCCCAGTCGTAGGTAATATCATCGATATAGAGCACAATCTTATCGTTGCTGACGCACTGGATAGCGAAGTATTTCGCACCCTCGGGAATATCGAAGCTCATCTCTGTCCACTCGGCAGGCACCTGAATCTCCTCACCGATCTGCTTCATGGCAGATACCCGGTTGGTAGTGGTCGAGTAATATAGTTTGATGGTCTCGATATCTTCGTTAGACCAGCTTCTTGTCATAAACTTGATGGTCTGAGCCTTACCCTGAAGCTTGGGAGAAATCAACCAGTCATTGTTGGGGCCTTCCGAAGCAACCCAGCAGCCCAGGAACTTGGTGCCTGAGTAAGCTGTGAGGTGAACTACCGGCAGGTCAGCCAGAGGATAGTCGCTATCCATAACAGTAAATGCGCAGGGATCGCCCGAGTTGGGGAAGTTCATCCAGCGGAGGCCGAGGTTGGTCGACTTGTCACCATCGAAGAATGTCCAGCCGGGAGCTGAGTCAAGTTCCCATGAAGTGCAACCCTCGAAGTCCTCGGTCAGGATATATTCGGGGCAGCCTGCAGAGTAATCAGGTTCTGTCCACTTGAGTTCAACCTTATCAGCTGAAGTTTCAGCAGTGAGGTCACTGACAGCGGGAACCGGAATCTTGGATACCTCTACGGTGAAGGGTTCGGTCTCGTCGTTGGCGGCATTGTCGTCATAATCGGCAAGCACCTTAACCTTATACTGGTAGCTGTCATTGGCATCGGAGCCGATATTGCTGTCTACCAGTTCCACCGGATAGCGGAGACCCATCGGGAACTTACCTTCGATAGATTCGGCCACGAGCTCATCGTCGCGCCAGAGCTGCACGCGAACATCCTCGGCATCGGTCATACCTGAATTTTCAACCATGGCGGTTACCGTTACAGGTTCGCCGGCGCGGGTGCGCATCGGGTGATCGCATTTCACAATCGCCATATCATCTTCAAATGCCTCCTCGATATGAATATTGTCAATCAGATGGATAAGAAGGTGATTCTTACAGATGCTGTGGAAACCGAACTGGATTGTCTTGCCTGCGTACTCATCGAGAGGTACAAACATTCTTACCCAATCATCTTTGTCAGCTTCGCCGAGTGTGAATTTCTTGATAGGCTTATAGTCCTCGCGGAGCAGATAATCCTTAACCACGATTTCGATTTCATCTGCTGCTCCTCTCACAGCGCGATAGTAGAATGCGAGAGTCGGGTTCTTGTCGTCGAGCTGCACCTTGCCCGAATAGAGCCATGTTTCATTTCCATCGCTGCCGGGAACCCAGCCCCACATGCCGCAGTCATTATCCTGCGCATCTGCCTGCGGAGTGCCTGAAGCCCAGATAGTCTCATACATGTAGTGCATGTCGAGGCCATCGCGGGTCCAGTTGTTTTCTACATACTGGCTGGGGCATGATTCATGGAAAGGCAGAGTATAAGGAGCTCCGGCTGCGATAGACTGAGTCCATGCGCGTCCGCTGAGATTATCACCTGCATCGGTCACCGGCACGATTGCGAAGCTTACAAACTGCTGCATAGTCGGATCTGACAGAGAAATGGTGAAGCGGTTGGTCGCGGCCACTCCTATCCTTCTGTTATTCTTATCATATATGTCATAGCGCACCATCGAGGGGTCGAGAGGTTTGCCATAAATGTCAGCCTCGGGTGCATTCCAGCTCACGTCGAGCACACCGCTGTTGTCGCGCTCGGTGAGAACTGCATTGGTCACCGCACCGGGCAGATGAACACCTACATAATCGGTCACAAGCAGATTCTTGCCGACTCCATATTCATTATAAGGAATCACACGCCACTCATGGTCACCCAGAGTCACATTGATTTCATCCATATATTCAGCTGTGCTGCCGGGAGACACATTGGTCTCGGTTTTCACAAGTTTGCCATCGCGATAGAATTCCACTTTAGTCATTGACTCCAGCGCATTTCCCTCGATATCGACAGTGGGGCACTTGTAGCTGAGTTTAGCCTTGAGCGCGCAGTCATAGTCAGGAGTTACGGTAAACACACCTGCACCGGGAGCCTTGAGCGCCATCGGTGCTTCGAGAGAGAATTCAAGAAGCTCGAGGTAACCGGCACCCGGATCACTCATGCCGTGAATTCCGAAATACCAAGCTCCGTCACTCTCCACACGCACCGGCAAACGCCATGTGACACTGTCGGCGTAAACGCGGCTCACCGGAATCACGTCAACATTCATCGATTCGATATTGGGGGCACTACCTCTCTTGACTTCCAGTTTCTCCGTCTGATTGCCCGAAGTTGCCATAGCCTTAATCACGAGGTCATACTCCATACCGGTCTTCATATTGAGTGGCGGGGTAATCAACCAGTCATCTTTGGTACCGTTGTCGCGGGCTCTTCCGAGCATGGCATAACCCTTGACGCGCATAGCCTCCGGATACTCCCATGTCACACCGTCATTATTAGCGTCGATGGTAGTCCAGGCTGCGAAATTTTCCTCTACATCGAAGCTCTCGAAGAATGGAGGTTCGGTAATACCGAGAGTATTGGAGAGACGCTTCTCACATTCGAGACCGGCATGAACGGCTGTGACCTGATATGTGCGGGCCACAAGAGTGTTGCTTGGCTCCACATATTTATTGTCGGTAAGGTTAGATGCCACCAAGCGACCGTCGGGAGTATAGACATTATATGTCACATCGGCCGGGGAGAGATAACCGCCATGCAGGGGCTTGGTCACTTTATCCCAGCTCAGTTTGTACTGCTTGTCGGCCTGAGAATACTCAAGTACTATATTCTCCACAGGTTTCGGATAGTCATTGCCCAACCAGCCGTAATACTCGCTGAAAGGGCCTGTGCCGGTGGCATTCTTTGCAGCAACTCTTATCGTATAGTAACCCTCTTTGGCCAGGGTCACGGGTACTGTTACAGAACCGCCCCAGATATTGCTCATGGAGGGTGCCACATCGATTACTGTTTCACCATTGCTGGTCACCACATAACCGAGGTTACCGCTACCGGGCTGACCCTGATAGGTCACGGTAGGTAGCTTGAAGAGCACATTACCGCTCAGCGCACCGTTGTTGAACACCGGTTCGAGATCACTCACCTTATTGGGAGCTGTCGGAGCTGCACTGTCCTCTCCTACCCAGATGCCGGTGAACACATAGCCGCCGGGAATGGTGCGGACAGCTGTAGCTGCACCGGTTGTGGTGTCAACTTTATAAATATAGTTACTCAGTACTCCTGAAGCTGCGATGTAGTACATCACATTGCGCTTGAAGTCAAAGCAAGCACCATTTATACCGAGGATATGGGGCTTGACACCGGTAGCACCGACCTTGGTAGCCTTACCGGTTTTCTTGTCGAGCTTGAAGAGATTGCCCGAAGCATCTATCACATAGAGCTGACCCTCGGGGCTACAGGCCATCACCATATATTTATTGATAGAGGCGATGGTGGTGCGGGTCATGGTGTTGATATCGAGCACACCGAGTTCAAACTTATTGCTTGAACCTCCCTTATAGAAGCAACCGTAAACCTTCTGTTCGGTCGGGTCCCAGGTCACACATGTGGCATTGATATTGGCTGGGCCATTTTCATTGGCATCAAGCTCACGCCAGGTTTTGGCATCGAATATTGCATAGTTCGCATGGTCGTTTGCCAGAAAATCCTTGTAGAGAATATACTTGTCGCCGGCAAGAGTGCCATTGCCGAGCGATTCGAAAGCGCTTCCTATTGCGATGGTATTGATATCACCCATATCGGACTGAATGGAGAAGATACCATAATCGGGAAGTCCAACACCATTGACTACACAACCGTAAATTACAGATGGAGTGCCCTCAGCGGCCTCACTTTTCATCGGGACACCGAGTGGAGCATGTTCGGGATTCAGCGTCGAGAGTTTCTCGGCATTGGCCGCCGCACTTCTGAATAACTCTGCGCGAGTAGGATTCTTACCTTTGACCCGCTTGGCAGTGTTTACTCCACCTGCGGCCTCTACAAGAAATCCTCCCGTCAATGCCAAAGCAACCGCTGCTACCGCTCCGGTCATCCATGGTCGAAAAAATAACTTCATAGGCTGAAAAAAATTGTTATGTGAATTGGTAATTCAGGTCGGCTCTCTTGCCTTGACACCTAAAACTGATGATAAAATAATATAAACCCTTAGCCTATTCTTACACACATAAATATTAATTTGTGTAAAAAACCTTAGATTTATTTGCCTTCTCAATGCAAA
>CAMWLY010000063.1 GCA_947175145.1 uncultured Muribaculaceae bacterium
CCAATTCAGCTACCAGCGCGTCAACTTCCGCATCGCTGATCTGAATGCCACGACGCTTCAGAATCTTGACAATGCGTGAACGCAGGTCGCTGCCCTTGGTCGGTGTCAACAGCAGAGCTGCTCCGCAACCTACTATTGCCCCGCCTACAAATGCTGATATTAATGTCAGTGCTTTCATTTCTATATTTAATTTTCAGGTTAGATGGATAAGTCAGTCTCTGATCGGATACAAAATCAAACGTGCTTCTCGATTTCGTCTTCAATCTCGTCAACCAACTCTTCCATTTTGCTCTTCTTGAGTTTGATGCCCTTTTCCTTGAGAATCTCAAGAATCTTGGCACGTGTATCCTCGCCTTTCTCGGGAGCTACAAGAAGACCTACTGCGGCACCGGCTACAGCACCACCTATTACTGAAAGAATTACATGCAATGGTTTCATATCTTTATATTTTTAATAATTTATTTTTAAGTCAATTTCAGGTAATATCGGTATATCCACACCAAAATATCCCGCTATCTACTATTTATAACACACAAACGTCAAAAAAGATTGACCGGAGGCTATATTTTTTATCTTGCGGCCATAAGCGGTATTATTCCCGCTTCCGCCCTATATGCCATCAGACCGGCTTCCGAGAGTTCTACAGTCATCATATTTCCATCTGCTGCCGGCACTCGCACATGAGCATCGTCAACAAACTCCAAAAATGGTACCGCTTCCGATTCCGGAGTACTATATGTCCAGGTTTGAGTTTCCGTATTGAAATCAAGTCGCACTGATTCACCGCTGACCTGATGGGTCACAGTGTAGCCGTGTGCATCAGGTTTTATCAGATAGCGACCATGATCGGTATCTACAGCCTTTACAGAAGCGGTCATGGGATTTGTGCCGCTCCAGAATTCAATCGAGTTTATAACCAACACATCGGCCAATGCTGTCACCTCATAGACAGGAACAATCCAGAAGGCAAGAAATACTAACTCATTGACAAATTTAGACCCGATATGCTTATTCCAGCCCATCAGCTTATTGGTAAGTCCGAAAGAACCGATGCAACTGGTAAACAGCATGGAACTGCCTGCGAGCAACAGGGCTGCAACTGATATTTTAATCTTAAACATTATATTCTGATTTTCCACGAAATTAACAATTAGTATTATATTTCGCAAGCAGAATATTCACTTCAGACACAATTATAATCAGAGGGGTTTTGCCGGTCCGAATGAACTTGAATAACCATCGTTGTGACCGGGGTGTATTTTACTAAGCTCAGTGGCGAGTTTCACAACCATTTTACTCTTCCCCTGATTGACCTTGTCTATGGCCTGCATCAGTTTGTGAGATCGCTCATTAGCCAGACGCTCCTGTTCTATCTCTTCAAATAGTGTCGGAGCCTGCACTTTTCTCGGTGCAATTTTCGAGAGTATTACTCCTGCCCTTTTATAGGCATAATGCGGGTCATAAATAGTCTCCGCGAGCGACACACCGGCAGCCACTATTGCCGCTGTGTCATCGGTGGGGGGATTAAGTACTGCCGACATGCTCGGCGATACATATCCACGCTCGGTGTGAAACCTGTTACTGCTCATGAATACCGTTATCTCGCCACTGACTCCATCCATGACCCTTAATCGGCGCGCCACATGCGAGCAATACATCACAATCCTCGAACGCAGATAGTCGAAATCATCTACATCTATCGGGAATGTGCGTGTCTCACTTATTGAATCCTGCATCGGTCTCTCCAGATGCGACTGCTCTATACATGGCTGTCCGTGCAGCTCACACCAGCTTCTTTCACCCACAATTCCCATAAGCGAGTTGACCCACATCCTATCTTTTGCCGCAAAATCGGCTATCGTATACACACCTTTCTGATACAGACGCTTGGCGAGTCTGCGCCCCACACCCCAAAGTTCGCGTATAGGGAGCGAGGCCATCAGTTCAGAGGCATCGGCGGCATCGGCAAATACTACTACACTCCGGCCACTCTTCTTGCCACTCTCTGTGGCAAGTTTTGCCAGTGTCTTGGTCGGGGCGAAGCCTATTGTTACGGGTATGTGCTCCTCCTCCCAACATGCCTTCCTCATTTGCTCTCCAATCATCTGAAGTGACTCCAGCGGGAAGCCGGTCATGTCAAGAAATGCTTCATCTACCGAATAATCCTGAGTCGATGGTGTGTACCTTCTCAATATATCATGTATGCGGATGCTAATCTCTCGATATAGCAGATGATTTCCTGACAGTGCTATACACTCCCCGCTCACAAGCAGATCGCGAATCTGAAAAGCCGGCTGCCCCATGCGTATGCCGAGGCGCTTGGCTTCATTGCTGCGCGCCACTACACAACCGTCGTTGTTGCTCAACACAACTACCGCCCGACCCTCAAGCGAAGGATCGAGTGTGCGTTCACAGCTCACGAAGAAATTATTGCAATCGGCTAACCCAACCATCTGTACTTAAAAAAGAATAAAATGTGTGATATATTTCACTTTTTATTAAGTGTGACCATTGTTCCGCTAATTTTGACCCACCCCTCGGAGGCAAGAAACCGAAGTAATTCACCGAGCAGTGAATCCTCGATCTTAAGACTGTGCGCTATCACCCTGATATCTCTTGAGCCGCCACCCGCCTCAATTGCCGCGAGTATTGCCTGCATGGCTTTCGGCTCCGCATTCCTTCGGTTTTTGGGCTTACTCCCTCTGCACAAGTCGCACACTCCGCAATTACACTCTCTCTGCTCTCCGAAATATTTCAGTAATTTATTTTCCCGGCATCCGGAGTTGGAGAATGCGTAATCAATCATTGCTTCGACACGCTCCTTCATAATATCACGTCGCTCTTCATAAATAGCCTTGGATATTACCAGATGCTTCGGTTCTTCGCGCGATGTCGGCAGGTATATCAGCGGCATCCGACTGCGGGGTATATATGACACGACTTTCGCCCGGCCGAGTTCAAGTAAGGCTTCATAGACTTCGCGCGGAGTAATACTTAGTGAGCGCGACAGAGAATCCTCATTGATAGCGACATAATCGGTAAACAATCCTGAATATCCCCGCATAGCTGCAGTAAGCACCTTTTCGGCTTGTTCCGACATGGTTCTTTCATATAGTGCGTTACGCTCGCATATTATCATCAGTTTCGAACGTCGGTCCGCCTCCTCCAAATATTCCATATATCCCGCTTGACCGAGAATCCGCAACGCTGCGCGGCATTGACGCTGATTGTATCTGAAGATTTCGCAAAAACGCTCCAGATCAAATTCGCGAAGTGCATCATACCCCTCATCTATGGCAATTCCGAGGTTATTGCAAACCCGCTCATAGACTTTTTTTATCACCTCCCTGTCCGGAAAGGCCTCGGAGATTCTTCGCCGGAGCACCCCCTGATCCGCTTTACCCACGAGCAGCACTGCATAACTCAGCTTGCCGTCGCGACCGCCTCTTCCCGCCTCCTGATAATATTCTTCAAGACTCGGCGGCAGGTCATAGTGAATCACCACGCGAACATCGGGTTTATCAATACCCATGCCAAATGCATTGGTGGCGACAATTACCCGTATCTGACCGGTAATCCATTTATTCTGACGCTCCTCCTTCAGCTCGTGACTGAGTCCGGCATGATATGCTTCCGCAGTGATTCCCGATGCAGAGAGATAATCGGATATTTCGACTGTGCGCCGTCGACTGCGCACATATACGATTGCGGTGCCCGCGGTGCGGCTCAGAATGTGCAATACTTCATGAATTTTCGACGTTGTAGGCCTGACTATATAGTTCAGGTTGGTGCGTGAAAAGCTCATCTGAAATCTTGCCGGATCACGCATCTCCAGCTGCCGGCAAATATCATCGGCAACTTCCGGGGTAGCTGTGGCTGTGAGTGCCAGCACCGGCACCTCCGGTTTGATTTTGCGAAGTTTCCTGATATTGAGATAGTCCGGCCTGAAGTCGTAGCCCCATTGAGATATACAGTGTGCTTCATCAACAACTATAAGGCTTACTTTGAGCCGTCGGATTTCAAGCAGGAAATTCTCGTTTCTAAGTCTTTCGGGCGAGAGATAGAGGAATTTTGCACGACCGTTGAAGATTTGTTCGCGAGCCATATTTCTCTCGCGGTGCGACAACCCGGAGTGCAATGCGACCCCTTTTATATTTCTTCGCTTCAGGTTATCCACCTGATCCTTCATAAGGGATATGAGCGGGGTAACCACAATCGCGGTGCCATCGAGCATCATGGCCGGCACCTGGAATGATATGGATTTTCCGCCTCCTGTCGGCATAAGGCCAAGGGTATCGCGCCCCTCTAATACGGAGGTGACAATATCGCGCTGCAACGGCCTGAAGCCATCGTAGCCCCAGTATCGCTTTAGCGTCTGTTCGGGGGTCATTACACAGATGGACGAATGTCGCGGATCATCAGCTGGATTGTTTCCGGTCCGCTGCCACGCTTGCTCTGCTCTATGGTATAGCAGATATCAATCGGCTTATGGGAATGAATATGTTCGAAATATTGAGCCATGTTAAATGCTATGGCATTTATCACATGACTGGTACTATTGTCTTCCAACTCAAGTTTGATATGCTCGAGATTGCGGCCTACAAGCTGACTGGTGCCGAAGTCGAATACCTGTCTCGAACGGAAGACCGGTTTCTGATTGCCCGGACCGAATGGATTGAACTTCTTCAGCATCGCCACAAGTTCGGGGGTAATGTCGGCAAACTCAATCTCGGCATCTATGTCGATATGCGGTTCAAGTTGATTAGGAAGAATATTAGCCGCGACATATTCCTCGAATCGGCGTGTAAATTCAGGAATATTCTCCTCCTTCATCGACAATCCGACAGCGTAAGGGTGACCACCGAAATTCTCGAGCAAATCGCGGGTGGAGTTCACTGCCGCATAAATATCGAATCCCTGAACCGAGCGGGCTGATCCGGTGGCAAGTCCGTTGGCAAACGACAGCACCACCGAAGGCTTATAATATAACTCGGTGATTCTCGATGCCACGATACCGATTACACCCTTGTGCCAGTCGCGGTTATATACGACCATGGAGCGCTTGTCGCTCACAGCCTTGATATCTTTTTCGAGAAGTGCGTTAGCCTCCTCGGTAATCTTTTTATCAATCTCTTTACGCTCCCGGTTATACTGATCGATATCCTTACCTTTTTCAAAGGCCTCATGCAGATCGCGGCTCACAAGCAGGTCTACAGTTTCCATGCCGCTCTGCATTCTGCCGGAAGCATTTATGCGCGGGCCGATCTTAAAAATAACTTCGGATATGGTTATATCCTTATTGGTGAGTTTGCAAAGGCGGATTATACTTCTTAGTCCGAGATTCGGATTTGAATTCAGACGCCGCAGGCCGTGATATGCCATGATGCGGTTCTCACCCACGATCGGCACCAGGTCTGAAGCTATGGATACCGCTACAAGGTCAAGCATAGATTCAAGCTCATTGTGAATACCGAGACCATTGCTTTGGGCAAATGCCTGCATGAATTTGAAGCCCACACCACACCCGCTCAGATATTTGCAGGGATAGGGGGAGTCGGGCATTTTTGGATTCAGTATCGCCACTGCCGGCGGGAGCGTCTCATCGGGCACATGATGGTCGCAAATTATGAAATCTATGCCACGCGACTTGGCGTAAGCAATTTCATTGATAGCTTTGATGCCGCAATCGAGCACTATTATAAGCTTCACATCATTTTCAGCGGCATAATCTATACTCTTGAGCGAGATTCCATACCCTTCATCATCGCGGGTGGGTATATAATATTCAAGATTTGAATAATAATTCTGAAGATATTTATAAACCAGAGCCACAGCAGTTGTGCCATCGACATCATAGTCGCCATAGATCATGATTCTTTCCTTGGCACCCATTGCCTTGTTAAGGCGTGTCACCGCCTTTTCCATATCGGGCATCAGAAACGGATCATGCAAATCGCTGAGCGAGGGGGCGAAGAATGCATCGGCTTCACGCGGTTCCGACACATCTCTACGCACCAGCAATTCAGCGATTGCCGGTATCCCGCCGCAGCGGTCAAGAATCGCCTCCGCCTGCTCTTTCTGCTGAAGGGTCAGAGGCTGATAAATCCACTTATTGCTTGTAACTTTCTGATTCATATAATATCGCGGAATGCATCGCCTGCCGGGTGCTGACAAGGCATCGGACACATTCCCCTCCAATCTGCAAATATAATGATTTTTTCCGACTCCGGCACACATTCACAATTCAAATAACAGCTCTTCACAAACTTTATGAAACATGCCCTATAACATATCTGCCCCTATTTGCTTTGTTAGCCTATTTTTGGTATATTTGCGTGTCGCACACACATTGTCTCGACATTCGGGTGCAGAGGCACCCCTCGCTCTTAAAAAATTCTCTTAAATCGAATATACCAAACACATGAAAACCAAACAACTTCTGCTGGGCGATGAAGCTCTGGCACTCGGCGCCATTTACGCCGGTCTCTCGGGAGCCTACGCTTACCCGGGAACACCTTCGACCGAGATACTTGAGTTCGTGCAGAAAAACCCGCTTGCCCGCGAGCGCAAAATTCACAGCCATTGGTCCTCTAATGAAAAAACCGCTATGGAAGAGGCTCTCGGCATGTCGTTCTGCGGTAAGCGCGCCATGACTTCCATGAAACATGTGGGACTAAATGTGGCTGCTGACCCATTTGTAAATTCAGCCATGACCGGTGCCAACGGAGGTCTGCTCGTGATTGCGGCTGATGACCCCTCGATGCACTCATCGCAAAACGAACAGGACTCCCGCTTCTATGCTGATTTCGCTATGATTCCGGCACTCGAACCCTCCGACCAGCAGGAGGCTTACGATATGGCCCGCTATGGTTTCGAGCTCTCCGAAAGACTCGCAATTCCGGTGCTCACCAGACTTGTGACCAGACTCAGTCATTCTCGCGCAGTTGTCGAAACCCATGATACTCCGCTTGCCGAAAATGAGCTCCACTACCCTGCTAATCCCAAGCAGTGGGTGCTGATGCCGGCTATGTCAAAAATCAGGAACAGACGCCTTATTGCAGACCAGGAGGAATTTGTCAAGGCTTCCGAGAAATCTCCATTCAATGCATATAATGAAGCTGCCGACCATCGTCTCGGCATAATTGCCAATGGTATCGCATATAATTATCTTATGGAGGCTTTCGGTGGCAACTGCCCCTTCCCGGTTGTAAAAATCAGCCAGTATCCGCTCCCGATGTCTATGCTTCGCCGTCTTTACAACTCCTGCGATGCCCTGCTCATCACCGAGGAAGGACAGCCTTATATCGAGCAAAAACTGAGAGGTCTCAACGAACAGGGCAAAAAAATTTACGGCAAACTTACAGGCAATGTGGTGCGCGATGGCGAACTCAACCCCGATCTTATCGCCGAAGCTATTCGCAGCGTGATTCCCAATGCACCGGGCCTTATCAACAATCAAGCCCCGGCAGCTTCACAAATAGTCGCTCCCAGACCACCCATGCTCTGTCAGGGCTGCGGTCACCGCGATGTATATTCCGCTCTGAACTCAGCTCTCGAAAACTATGATAGCCCCAGAGTATTCGGCGACATAGGTTGCTACACACTCGGCTTCCTGAAACCTTTTAATGCCATAGATACATGTGTGGATATGGGCGCATCGATTACTATGGCCAAAGGTGCCGCTGATGCAGGCCAACACCCTGCTGTCGCTATTATCGGTGACTCCACTTTCACTCACAGCGGCATGACCGGTTTGCTCGACGCCATCAATGAGGATTCCGATATACTGGTAATTATTTCAGATAATCTGACTACCGGCATGACCGGCGGACAAGACTCCCAAGGCACCGGCAAGATTGAGGAAATATGTCTCGGCCTGGGTGCTGATCCGAAACATCTGCGCACTATTGATTCGCTACCCAAGAATCATGCCGAGATGACAGCATTATTCCGTGAAGAGATTGACCATCACGGATGCTCCATAGTGGTTGCCCGCCGCGAATGCATCCAGACCGCACGCCGCCACGCTGCTAAAAAATAAAAATCTCGTGAGGCACGATTAGATGTGGTCAACCATTAAATCATTATTCCTCAATACCAAATACCTGAAAGCAACATGAAATCTGATATAGTACTTGCCGGAGTCGGCGGACAGGGCATTCTGACAATAGCTACAATCCTGGGAGCTGCAGCCCTTAAGGAGAATCTCTGCCTCAAGCAAGCAGAGGTGCACGGCATGAGCCAGCGCGGTGGTGATGTGCAGTCGAATCTGCGCCTGAGTTCAAATCCAATTCACTCCGACCTGATTCCGCTCGGAGGAGCCGATCTGATTGTATCACTCGAACCGATGGAAGCTCTAAGATACCTTCCTTTCCTGTCGGAACAGGGTTGGATTATCACAAACAATGTTCCTTTTGTGAACATTGACAACTACCCTGAGCAGGAATCCATCGATGCTGAACTTGCCAAGATGCCACGCGTGGTGGCTTTTGACATGGAGGCTATGGCTAAGGAAGTCGCGACCGCACGCAGCTCAAATCTTGTGCTGCTCGGAGCCGCTTCTCCATTTATCGACATACACCCCGACAAAATAGAGGATGCAATCAGAGCACTCTTTATACCCAAGGGTGAAAAGATTGTCGACGCGAATATCGCCGCTTTCCGCGCCGGCAGAGCCAAAGCAATAGAAATCAAGGAGAATTTTCAGAATTAAGACCGGCAAAGCTTATGTTTCCAATAACCGATGATAAGTTTCGGGCGTGTGTGGAGCGCCTGATGATTATGGATCTTGGCACTGCCACTATCCGTCAGATTTGCTCACTGGCAGCAGAACTCGAAAAAGAATCCGGAGAACCGATGATTCACCTTGAGATCGGAAATCCCGGACTCGCCGCCGAGCAAGCCGGTGTTGAGGCTGAAATCAAGGCTCTGACCTCGGGTGTGGCAAACAAGTACCCACCGATTCAGGGCATACCCGAACTCAAAAAAGCTGGTGTCAATTTCATCAAGGCATTCCTCGATATAGATATGCCTGAGAAAGGCATAATTCCGACTGTCGGCTCGATGCAGGGAAGTTTCACTCTTCAGCTTCTGCTCGCTCAGCGGCTCAAGGGCAAAGACACCATGCTTTTCCTCAATCCCGGATTCCCGGCTAATATCTCGCAGGCCAAAGTGCTCGGCATCAAGACAGAATCATTTGATATCTATGATTACCGAGGAGCCAAACTTGAAGCAAAGCTTGAAGAATACCTCAGCAAGGGAAATGTGACCGGATTGATGTACAGCAATCCCAATAATCCGGCATGGACCAACCTCACAGAAGAGGAACTTGAGATCATAGGCCGTCTTGCCACCAAGTATGATGTGATAGTACTTGAGGATCTGGCATATTTCGGCATGGACTTCCGCCACGATATCAGTGTGCCGGGAGAACCGCCGTTTGGTGCTACCGTGGCCAGATACACCGACAACTATATCCTGATGCTCTCGGCATCAAAAATCTTCAGCTATGCGGGCCAACGCATCGGTCTGGTCTGCATCAGCGAAAAGGTTTATGATCGCAAATATGAGTTCTTTGAAAAATTTTATGAAATGCCGGCATTTGGTGATGCCTATATCTTCGGAGTGCTATATGTTGCATCTTCAGGCACAGCCCACTCCGCCCAACATGCCATGGCCAAACTTCTCGATTCGGCAGCAAGCGGTGAATTGCCATTCGTGAAACACTGCTCCGAATATGGTAGACGCGCCGAGAGAGTCAAAAAGATTTTCGAAGACAACGGCTTCCATATCGTATACAGCATGGACGGAGATACACCTATAGCCGATGGATTCTTCTTCACAATCGGATACCCCGGCATGAGCTCAGTGCAGCTACAGGAGGAACTGCTGAAATATGGCGTGTCTGCCATATCGCTGGTATCGACCGGATCTGTGCAACCCGGTATCCGCGCCTGCGTGTCTATGATTTCCGACGAGGAATCTATGGAGCGTCTTGAAAAATTCCTGCAAAAGTTCAATGCCGATCATAAGGGCTGACCAAACAAACCCTAAGCTATGACCCACAATATAAACTATGTATCTGCGGCCGAGGCTGTAAAACTGATAGAAAACGGTGACCATGTGTATCTTCAGGGTTCCACCTCAACTCCCGAGCTGCTGGAGCAGGCATTGGCTGACCGCGGACATGAACTGCGCGATATCACCCTCATCACAGGATTCGGAGTGACACGCGGAGCCTCTCCGCTCTGCCGACCGGAATTCAAGGACACATTTCTGGTAAACTTATTTTTTGTAAACCCCGGATTCCGTCAGTGGATTGCCGCTGGCTATGGCTCGATGACACCCTCTTTCCTGCGTGAAGTGCCAAGG
>CAMWLY010000064.1 GCA_947175145.1 uncultured Muribaculaceae bacterium
AACGATATGGTCTTCTCGCGCTCCGAAAGTCTTGGAGATATCAACCAGTCGTCATTCTGCCCTTCCTGTGATCCCCAGCAGCAGATATATTGCTCGCCCGAGTGTGAAATCCATCGGCGGTTAAACGCCAGATCAATATCGAGTCCCGCTTCGCGAGGATTGAATACCTGCCATGCCATAGCCTCACCGATATGAGGATAATTCAGATTGCCCGAGGCTGAGTAAGTTGAATACTTATCATAATCAGATGTGGTGAAATCACCATATCCGCTCACGGCAAAAGCAGTCAGATTCTCGGCATTTTCGCGTCGTGTCGGCACAAACGAGTCGGTGTCGGGTTTTTGCCAGGTCAATGTGATAAGACCCTCCTGCACACTTCCGGTAAGACCATCTACTCCAGGGTGACGAACACCGGGAACTTCAAATTTTATAATTTCCGATCGGTTGTTGGCCTCGCATTCATCGGCATTATATTCCAACTCAGCATATAAATCTATGGTCTTGCCGGCAAGACTTGCATCGGGAGTCCAGCTGAGATGTATCAGTTTCTCTCCGAGATTGTTAAATATAGCAGCGCCGGGATTTTTCTCTGTTGCCACTTTCTTGCCATCGGCATAGAGAGATACAGTATAATCCTTGGTTGATGATGCTCCACGGTTTACAACCTGTGCTACAAATTTTGCTTCTTGACCCGGAGCTGCAGAACCATTGCCAATCAGAGTTTTAAGCTCCAAATCATTGGCATGGGTGTCATTGATTTCAAAAGCATCGATGAAAATGTTGCCACCACCTTCAGCCTCTCCGAGAAGTCCGATTGAGATTCTCTCGGTGTTCTTATAGTCACTGAGCGGGAATTCATAACGAGTCCAGCCCTTATTGTTGGCATTCAGCATAATTCTGCCATTGGGCAGATCTTCATAAAGGCCATTGTCTTTAGCAATCTGCACTCTTACGGCATCGTTGTATTTTGTAACGATATCCTTGTAATCACCGGTTTCTTCATCGTATTCTCTTTCGATTACCGATGTATCGTAATGGAAGAGCATAAATGAAAGCACCGGAGCTTTTGTGTCGCTCAGTGATATGGCCGGAGTAGTCATGCGCACTTCAGACCCGGCAGCCAGGAAGTAGTCATTTGGCTTAGCCATATAACCCAGCATTCCGTCATCACCATCGATTGTGGGGCATAGCGGATTAAAGCCCTGGGCATTCATGCTCCATTGCGCTGTCATAAATCCTGACTTTTCGACTTCGGTGCTCCAGGGAGCTGTCTTAAGTTTTCCGAAACCGAAATTTTCTACGATAGGCAGTGAGTAGGGAGTGCCGGTTATTATACCGCGGCTGTAGGCTGCTTCGCTTTCTCCGGCAGAGGTCTTGGCAATAACCCGATATGAAATTATTTTCTGCGCACCTGCTGCATTAGCATCGATGTCAGTAAATTCTGTGCTCTTAAGGTTCGAGGCTACCAGAGTTGTTTCATCTCCTGTCACACGGCTCAACTCGTAAGTCATATTACCGAGATAACCATTATGAGTGGCTTCAGCAGGTGCCCAGTTGATGCTGACATTGTTGCCGACAGTTTTGGCTGCGATAGTTGCAGGTTTCAGCGGAACATCATCACCGAGCCAAACTGATGTTTCAGCCTTGGCTCCCTCTTCATTTCCGGCCCATGCAGTTACGGTGTATGTATGCATGCCTGCAGCAGCGTTGGTATCAGTCCAGGATTGTTTACTGCCCGCAAAGGGTTCATCGATAGTATAAACGGGAGTAGAAGCTCCGTCTCTGTATACTGTAGCTTTGGATATTGAGGTCAGAGCCTTACCATCGGCGTCGGTTGTCGGCATTGTAAACTCAAGCTTGCAATTGCTGCAATTTGTGCCGATGGCAGTAGCCCTAAGTCCGCTCACTGCAGCCGGGGCTGCGTGAGAACCGTTTTGTTCTACTTTTACATCTTTTACCGACAGCGAATAAGCAGTGTTGGGTGATGTGCAGTGAAATGCAATATAATGAGGTGCATCGTTAGTTACCGGAAGTGTAAGCGTCACTGTGCGCATTTTACCATTCCAGAAATAGCGGATATTGTCATCTTCAAATATCGACGGATTCTGAGATGGTGACGGGTTGGTACCAAATGTTATCCTCATCTTCTCCGATTTGAGATTGTTTGACTCGGAGGCTTGAGAACCGTATGAGAAAGTTAAGGTGTAGATGTCGTCAGAGCCGAGATTCACCGGTGGAAGGCATAGATAATCATCATTGAAATCCTTGGGTGAATACATGGTGTAGATACGAACCAGTTTATTGTTCTCATCATAGGCCCATGAGTATCCATCTTGATTGGCATCGACAATCTCCCAGTTGGTAAAGCTTGATTTGTTGCCGAAATCGGGGCAGTATGGCACATCTACCGGAGCTGCGATCGCACTGAGTCCGCCGAGCATTGCAGCTGCAATAGGAAATAAGTGGTGTTTGCGTTTCATGATTGAATTAAATCAAAGAGGTATGTGGTTAAATTGAAAGGGGAGACCCGCAGCGGAGTCTCCCCGATTCAGGTAGTTATTTGTTGAACTTAAGTGTGATGGTCTTGCCACCCGAGGTGATAGTCACTATATGCACGCCGGACTGGAGTGAATTGGTTGAGAGCTGTGTCGCATTTATTGCGGCAAGTTCCAGACGACCGTCGGTAGCAAATATTCTTATATCACCGGGTTGAGCGAGTGTCACTCCATCGGCTGTCAGTGTGATACCATCCATTTGAATCATCTCAACTCCTGTTGTGATGGTCTTATGGTGAGACACCGCGAAATCTTCAATACCGATAGCCGGTGTGGTCCAGGTGCTTCCTGTGAGATTAGATGCTTTGATGGCAATATAATGTTTGGTTGCTGCTCCGGCTTCCTTGCGGGGTGAAGCTGCCGGAGTTTCCTCGGGATTCTCCTCAGATTCATTAATCATGCCGTTAATATCAAACACCTGTTCGGTGGTAACCTTGCTTGAAGTTGTGGATATCTCTTCAGTGATAGGTGTTTCCATAAAGTCCTTATGCTGTCCTTCACCAAGATATGCCTGAAGGGTGCCTGTGTAACCTGCTTTCAAGCGGTGAGTAAACGATATCTTGTACTGATGATCGGGATTCAGTTCAAACGGTGTAGTGATAAGCCAGTATTCACCCTTACCGGTAGCCTCAAGACCTGAACTGTTTATATTCCAGCCGGTGTAGGTATCATTCTTATGGGTGATGTATCCGGCAAGACCTTCTTCGGTTAATTCGGGTGAGTATGATTCACCTTCGCCAATCTTAAGGCCTCCGCCGATCCAGTCGGTCTTGATAGTTGCAATTTCTGAAGTCTCATCACCAAGTGTAGCGCTTACACCGAGAGTATGAATACCATTGCTCGGCATCTCAAGAACCATACTTACAACCTCCCCGGGAGTTTTACCTGAAATTGTGGTTGATTCCACACCATTCACATATACATTGGCTGAAAGTTCGGCATCTTCTGCGAGATTCTCACCCAAAATACCCTTAACCGGCATCTTGAATTCAAACGTTACTTTCATTTCCTCTTCATTATCCACAGCCGAAAGCATGGTCGGTGAGGTCGGAGTGCTCGCAGCAGTGGTCAGTGTAATATCGCTGAGAGTTACTATATCTGAGCAATAATATCCGCGTTCCACATAGATGGAAAATGTGGATTTGCCTGAAGTATTAACTTTGAAGTCATAGCTGAGTTCATTATCCCCGGTTTCCATCTTGGTAGTATTGGCAAGCATCTGCGGTGTTCCTCCTTCAGGATTTATGCTTACCTTAATGCTGGTGTTCCTGTCGGTAGAATTGATCTTGGCTTTGAGTCTGTAAATCTGATTCGGAGCAAATTCAATAATTGGAGAATATGCATATACTTTGATGTTTTCCGAGTTGCTGTCAGCAGTAGACAACTTCAGACCCTCTTCAGTCATATCTACTATAGTATTGCCTACTCCGATGTTTGAGATCTTCCACTCACCCGAATTGTTGGCAAAATCAGCGGCATAGGGTATAGTTGCCGGAGCACCGACATAGAATGTACCCAGATTTTTAGATGCTGATTCACCTTCATCTGCAATTGCGATAGTCAGTGCGTAGGAATGATATTTTGCATCGGAGTCAGTTGCTGTCATTTCGCCATGAGCACCGGGAGCAACTTCTGTTACAACACAAGGAGTCTCCTCGTTATCACGATACAAGCGAGCTTCAAGGACTTCCGGCAGAGCGCCCCCGAGCATATTCTGCATAGGAGCATTGAAACTTACGGTCACATAACCCTCTTCATTAATCGCGGCATTGGTGTTCAGTGCGGCTTGAGGTGTAACCAGAGATTGAGTCACAACCCATTCACCAACTTCTGAAACTGCAGAATCGGTGCCGGCATCTACAAAATATCCGATAAAGTATTTGCCATCATCTTCGACTTCGAAATCGATGCTGCGTGCAGTAAGCTCTTTTTCTGTGACTTTGGGGTTGGTGGAAGGAGTAATTTTCTTACCGGCTTTCATTCCCTCAACAGTAGGAGATTTTGACACATATACCATATAATCTATTGCATAGCCGGTGCTTTTCGGTTTGCTTCGTGCGGTGAAATAGAGATTATATGCTTTGCCCGCTTTGAGATTGAGTGCGGGTGTTACGAGCCAGTTCTTATATGTTGCGCTTGCATCTTCATTTGCACCGGCCAGAAGATATGCGTGTCCTTCGTGGCCCTCCACATCAAACTGATATTCGTAGTTGCCGGATTCCTTCAGCTGAATCCATTCTGAACCGGCATTGGCGAAGTCTGCAGTATAGGGCAGATTCTTTGCGGCTCCAACATAATCACTGCTCACGATAGTTGCCTCGCTTGTTCCACCGATTACATCACCGGAAGAAACTACCGAAGTATAAATTTCATAAGTGTTGATGCCCTGAGCGGCGTTGGTATCTGTCCAGCTTACAGCCTGACCGGGAGCAAGATTTTCAAGCATTACAAGGCTCTCTTCCGCACCCTGACGTTTCACATTGGCTGTCATCACCATATCTTCTGTCAAATCGGCGTTGTAGTCCGATTTAGCAGGCATGGTCCAGCTTATAGTTACTTCGTTTCCTTCTTCAGCTGATTTGGCCTTGGCATCGGTGATTACAGCAGGTCTGGTAGCCATCTCCTCCACATGTATCGAATAAACTTCGATGCCGTTAGCGTTTGCACTCGGTGAAGTTACATGCAGACCGAGTGTATGCTCAGTGCCTTCTGTGGGAGTTACTACAATTTTGACTACTTCACTCTGAGTGTTATTGAATGAAAGCTGATTTTTCTCACTTGCCATGCTCTCGACTGAGTTTGAAGTGCCGAGATGCAAATCGGGAGTGATTCTGACACCGGAGTATGTGGAAGTAGTTATCGATTTAGCTTCAATTGTTACTTCATAGCTCTTGCCGGCCTGCATTTTCAGCATCGGAGTGATAAGCCAGTCATTGAGACGAGTCTTATTACCGCTGCCTTCATCGAGAACTGCGTGACCATTAGAGAATGTAAATGCCTTGCCACCTGTGGTTGAATTATCGATTACGGTCCAAAGCGCATTTCCATTTTCAAAGTCGCTGGTAAAGGGCACATCGATTGCTCCTCCGAGGAATGAAGTAGAGAGTATACCGCTTGCTGCCGAGCGGCCTTCTCCCATCACAGCCACAACCTGATACTTGTGGAAGCCTGCCGTGAGTCCCTTCTCGGCATTGTCGTTATAAGTCACCTCTTCACCGGGGGTACAGTCAAGTGTGGCTATAACTTCACCATCTCTCGCTATTTCAGCCTGTAATTCAGAAAGAGCCACTCCGGTTTCGGATACTTCAGGCATTTTGAAACTCAGTGTAGCCTCAATTGCATCGTCGGTTCCGGAAACAATAGCAAAATTAGTCACCGCTTCAGGTACCAGAGGAATTTCTTCCAGAGCTATCTTGGTTACGGTCATCTTGTTGGAATAGCTTGAAGATGATAACTTGCCGTATGAATTGATTCCGAGATTGTAGGTGCCATCTTCCTCTACAGAGAATTCCTTGGTAAAGGTAATATTGCTGTAGGCTAAGCCTGAAATATAATTTTCATCGCCCAAAAGTTCAATTGACTCAGATTCGGGATTGGTGCCTTTGCCAAGTGTGATTTTATAGGGGAATGGATTTGATTTGTTATCGATTTTATGCACGAAAGTCAGCTTGTAAGCTTTGCCGGCTTTCAGTGCAACCGGCGGAGTATAAGCCCATGAATTGTTGGCATTGCTGCCGCCAAGACTGCAGTACATTCCTGTGCCTGCCAGTGTCCATGAGTTACCTTGGTAGCTCTCAGCACCTTCTGCAGGGATATTTTTTATTGTCCAGAAATCGTAAGTCTCGGAATCCGAGAAATTATCCTCGTAGGGAATAGACATCGGTTCTATGGGACCCAGATATGGAGTAGTTATCTCCTTTATGGATTCAACTCCATCTGCGTCAATAACTTTCACTGTATAAACTTTCTTTCCGGAAGTGGGGAAAGTATCGGTATAAGTTACAGTGGCTCCGGCCTGAAGTTGAGCCGGGTCAGAAAGAGTGGCTATTAATTCACCATCGCGAAGCACCTGAATGCTGTTGATTACAAGAGGATCACCCGTGTTGTAGGTTGTAGGGTTAACCCAAGCCAGAGTAGCAGTGCGTGAGCCATCTTCTGCCGGCGTTACAGTGAAATCGGTTACAGCATTTGGTTTCTTGACATCTGCTTCTTCTTCAACACTGAAATTGGAGAAGTTGGTTTTCCACCCTTTATCTGAACCATTAGTGGTGTTATACAGAGCGAAATATACGGTCTCATTATTACTGCAAGTGTATTCAAATGTCGAGGTGATGGACAACTCGGTGGCAGACATGGTGGTCAGAGGACCTTCGAATACCTTTTCAGCAGTGCTTTGTGCGCTTCTTAACAAGAACGACTGGTTGATTTCTTTGGGATAATTTGTACTGGCTACGGCTGTTGTATATGTAAATGTATACTTGTATCCA
Organism: uncultured Muribaculaceae bacterium; assembly: GCA_947175145.1. GTDB lineage: Bacteria > Bacteroidota > Bacteroidia > Bacteroidales > Muribaculaceae > Lepagella. The sequence goes on from CAMWLY010000064.1 coordinate 7,043, forward strand.
CCTTTTAATTCAAGCGCGGGTGAAAACAGCCAACTGTTGCTCAGACCTGAGCCGACATTGTTTTGCCAATAGCCATCGCCCACGGAGTTACTCCAGCTCCCATAACCGGCTTTATAGGTGGTCCAGCCTGCAGCCTGATTTTTTGTAAATGGCGGTGTGTACGGATATTCCGTTATCGTCTGACCCATGCTAATGCCGGTTGTGGTAACCGCAAGTGCCATGAGTGCAAAACACCGTTTAAAAAAATTAAATTTCATAAATGTATGTTATGTTAGTTTTCTCGAGTAAATAGGATTTTTTAGATGACTCTAACACGCAAAAATAATCATTTGCTTCCAATATGGAAATATTTTCACAATTTTTCATAACCTTGCCAAGATGGCCAGTTAAAATATAAAAGGGTTCGGATTTCACGTCCGAACCCTTATTAAGTAATTGTGTTTCTATACTATTTATGCAGAGGATTGCTATCGGTTTTAGCGGTTTGATTCCTGAACCCTGCGAAGCACTGCGCTATTGAAGGTATCCTCCTTCATCAGTTCCTCGACTGAGAGGTGCATTCTGTAGCGCCAGTAGTGCTTGGGATTGGCAGGTTCATTGATGCGCTCCTCGGCAGGATTCTGCCTTCTTAGGCGACCATCGGTAGCGAGCCAATCCTGAAGCGGAAGTATGCAGAGCATTGAGGGGCTCTTGAGCTGCAGATCCACAATCTTATCGCATATCCAGGGTTCGGCGAAATAGGGAGCTTCACCACCTTCATGAAGCACATGGTTGAAATAGCGCTGCGAAAGTGCATGGTCTGATTCCCACCATGAGCGGATACCATCCATGTCGTGGGTTGAAGTTGTGCACACGCTGAAGTATGGATAGTGCCAAGTGTCACCGAATTCAGTAGTCGGGTCTTTGGGCATGCGCTGAATTTCAAGGCTCAGAATCTCAAGCTGATGCATCACAGCCGGCACACAGTCGGGAATCATGCCCAAATCCTCACCGCAAGCAAGCATCGAGGTCGAATCAAGCAGCGGGGGTAATTTCCACATGGCTTTGCCATACCAGAAATCATTGTGACGATGATAGAAGAAGTCATTATACAGACGGTTGTAACTCCATTTCTGATAGTCGCTCAGCACTCTGTACTGGTAAGTATAGTGAGCGGCGATTCTCGGGTGATAATGTCCTTTCTGATAAGGGTCTTCGATAAAGAGCACATCATCGATTATTCCGAGAAGAGCGGCTTTCAACCTGTCATTTTTCTCGCATGATTCCTCGTTGGCGAAATATTCCTCGACTTTGAGCTGAGTGTCAACAAACTGTTTCAGGCAGTAGCGATCACCTCCCACACGATCCAGGAAGCGCTCTTTGGCCTCTGCTGTAAACTCGCCGAAGAAGTCGGTGAGCATCCACTCAAGGATTAAGGGTTTGGCCTGAACATCAGGTTCGATCCAGAAGTCGTATGAATTTCTAAGTTCTTCGGGTGAGAAGGGCATTGCCGGATTGAAATATCCGAGCAGGCCGTGAACGGCATCAAGTGGAATTTGCCAGATGCGGAAGAAGCCCAGTATATGGTCTATACGGTATGCATCAAAATATTCTGACATCTTGCGGAAACGGTCTTTCCACCAGCGGAAACCATCTTCAGCCATAGCGTCCCAGTTATAAGTCGGGAAGCCCCAGTTCTGACCGAGCACCGAGAAATCGTCCGGCGGAGCACCGGCCTGGCAATCCATGTTGAAGAGTCTCGGCGAGCGCCAGGCATCTACACTGAAGCGACTGATACCGATTGGAATGTCACCCTTTAGTATTACACCCTTCGAGTGTGCGTAATCGCGAACTTCACGAAGCTGGCGATCCAGATGATACTGCACAAAATAGTGATAATCTATCTCTGCACGGTGCGAAGCAATGAAGGCTTCAACCTTAAGGTCGTTGTAGACCGAGTATTCACCCCATGCGAAGTGATCGGGTGTGTGATATTCGTCGCGAAGCACACGCCACGCAGAATAGGGGAGAAGCCAGTATTCATTTTCCTCTATAAACTTCTTATATTCCTTGCGGCGCTTGGTGGCTGCTATATCCTGACGGAATATCTCGCGCAGGTATTCTTCTTTGGCTGCATTTACTTTCTCATAATCCACCTGTGTCAGAAGATTCAATTCCGTTTTGAGCTTATTGAAATAGTCCATGCGCTCTGTGTCTTTCAGAGTGCCGACTGCTTCAAGGCGAATATACATGGGGTGCAAAGCAAATGTGGAATTTGCTTTGTAGGGGTATGAGTCAACCCAAGTGCCTGTCATGGTTGTGTCGTTGATAGGCAGAATCTGGAGAACTTTCTGTCCTGTGCGAACACACCAATCCACCATTTGCTTCATGTCGAAGAAATCGCCCACACCGAAATCATCGGCAGTGCGGATAGAGAATACCGGTATCGCAGTGCCGGCACCCTTCCAGCCCGGCAGCGGGTTGGCGAACCGTGTGCCGTCGATTACTACCTGCTGGTCTTTGGAATTTGCTGTGATGCCGTATACTCGATTCGACATAGCCTCCCAGCCGACTGTGTTTCCCTCCTTATCTTTGATAAGAAATTTGTATTCGAAGGGCGCTTTCAGTTTGCTCAGGTCGAGATTTATCTCCCACACAGGGAAGTTGTGGTCATTGAGAGCGAATGCCTTTTCAGGATTCCAGTCACCGAGATATTCACCTTCTCCGGTTATGGCCAAATATTGGTCAGCGGCTATCATCGGTGCCTCGATGCGGATATTCAGAGTTCCCGGCAGAGAGGGTAGTTGCTCATCGCGGTTGTCACGACGAAGCATACCATCTATAAATGCCGAAGAATAGAAAGGCTTGTCGGCGGGCATAGAGTGCCAGTTGTCGAAAATCAGGCAATCATTAATCCCCTTTCCGGCACGAAATTTATGGTTTTCACCCCATTCGAATTTCCATGCTCGCTCAGGGGCTTTTACTACGAAGAAATAATCGAAATCCGGAAGTTCACGTTCTGTCTCAAGGGTAAATTGCCACATGTCAGGGCTAACCAGACTCATCTCGACAGCCTGGCGCGAATCACCGGAACCCAATTCCGGTATGCTGCCACACACATAGAGGCTCTCTCCCCAATCGGTGTGATAGTTGATATTAAAGGTAATCTT
>CAMWLY010000065.1 GCA_947175145.1 uncultured Muribaculaceae bacterium
CTTATAGTGTATAATTTGACTATAAATAGTTTAAGACAAACCAAATAACAATGTAACTATATGATATTCAATACATTACCCCCCCATTAAGCCGAGTTGAGGCTGATGGTAAACCACAGATAAAGCGCAACCGAATCGGGTGGATTGACGCGATGAAAGTATTCGGCATGTATTTCATAGTAGTAGGACATACTTTCCCTATAGGTTACAAGTCAATTTATGCATTTTCGGTTCCGCTCTTTTTTATTCTTTCCGGTTTTGTGTGGAAAGAAAGGAAATTTGACCGAAAGTATTTCCGAGATTCGGTAATTCAGATAGGTGTGCCGATGGTTATTTATGCCTTAGCTTATACACTGTTTAAAATCTGGCATGGCCGGCTATGGAGCGCGATTACCGTGAAAGCGGTCTCTTATTGGTTATTGGAGATTGCTTGTGGATTTCAAGGGGAAACCGGAGGTTTTCAAGAATTAAATCTGCCGGGACTGAATGTTTGCTGGTTTTTATATTCGCTACTGATTTTGCGACTTGCTTTCAGTATTTTGTTACCGCTACAAAGAAAATGGCTTATCCCTATTACGATCGCTATATCTGTATATTGGGGTTATAACGAAATAGAGTTTTGCAACGCCTGGGCAGATGCAGTGCTGATGTATCCATTTTTTTATCTGGGCAGATGGTTGGGTAACTACAGAGAGAGAATTGAGAAATTTAATGTACGGTCATGGTTCTCTATTCTGTTTCTGATAAGCAGCATTATTGTTTTGTGGTTTCTGCCTGATTTTAATGATTGGCCGAAAGTATATATGAATTCCTATGGATTGAATTATTTCCTCTTTTTAATTGGAATTTTCTCCGGTACTTATATTATTTTTGTAGTTGCTCGGTTACTACCTGATAAATTTATAGTTCCTCTTATGCTGATAGCATCGGGAAATATTCTGACATTGGGTACACATCTCTTTTGGATACATCTATTTCATAAATTACCTATTAATGGTAGTATGATCCAATATGTTTATGCTGTTATAATTATGGTAATAGCTTATCCGGGTGCGAAGTTGGCAAATAACCATTTCCCCATTTAATTGGGGAAATTAAATAAGTGACGGAATAAGGTTTCATAATAATGGGCAAAAAAATTAGGGTGGCTTTTCTGGATTACAGTCCGGTATTTGCAGGTGCTGAGAGAATCCTGCACAATATGATAGCAAATATTGACAGAGATAAGTATGAGCCTATCCTACTTTTCAGATACCCACAGGCACATCAGGAAAGGTATAATGACCTGAACTGTAAAAAAATATATCTTGCTCATAAACCGGCATGGTGGATGGGTAGCGATTACTGGCGAAAGCCGGTGCGAGGCTCTGATAAGCTCAAGCGGCTTGAATTCGGCCGGAGAATTGCAAAGATCATCAACAAAGAGGGCATTCAGATTCTCGACATCAATCTGATGAGAGTTGATGTAGGTGATTGGGTGCTCCCGGTTAGATTGCTGACAAAGGCCAAGATTATAGGCCATTACAGAAGTCAGTCGCAGCAGTGGGTTGCTCCCGCACGGGCTCAAAAATTGCTGGATTGTGTGGCTTGTGTGTCAGAATTCTCAAAAATGCGGTTTCAATTGAAGGGGAAGTTTGTCAAGGCAGAGGTGCTATACGACTCAATTGAACCGGCTTTATTTAAATCAAGTCTTTCGCAAGCGGAGGCAAAAGCGAAGTTGGGATATCCTTCAGATACGAAATTATTGGTATCAGTAGGCCAGCTATCTCTTCACAAGGGGCATGATACTGCTATCAGGGTCATGGCCGGGATTGCTGATAAATGGCCGGAAGCCAGATTATTAGTAGTCGGTGGCGGCGGTTTGGGAGCTGATTATTACCGGCAGTTAGCTGCAGAATTGGGTGTTTCGGATCGAGTTGTAGTCCCCGGAGTGCAGATCGGTAATATTCAGGACATATATAAAGCGGCTGATTTAACTTTCTCCCTTACTAAAGTGGGTGAGGGCTTTGGACTTGTGCCCTACGAATCGGCTTGCGCCGGGACTCCGTTTATTGCGCCGGAATTCGGAGCTATAATTGAGTTTGTTGAGGATATGAAAAGCGGATTGCTTGTGGATACAAATAATCTTGATGCGGTGGTAGCAAAAACCGAATGGGCACTGTCGCATCCTGATGAGCTGAAGGAAATGGTTACAAGGTTGCAAGACACTATCAGCAAGAAACTTGTGCCTGAGGTGCTTGCAGAAAACTTAGATAAGATATATACGGCGTTAGGCGTTAGGAATGCACAATGAACAATGAACAATGAGCAATGGACAATGAACAATGAGCAATGGGCAATTAACAATCTGAAATCTAATGAGTGCCTGAAAGGCACAAATGCCTCGTATGAGGGATTAATCTCCAAATAACCGGCGGTAAGCAATCCCCAAAGGGGATGCGCAACCCTCGGATAAATGCCAAAAAGAAAACAAGTGCCCGTAGGGTACGCCCAGCTCCCGGTTCAATGCACAATGAGCAATTGTTAATTGTTAATTATCACCTGTTAATGGGACTTTCCCATTAAGATCAGCGGTATCAATTCTTTCCGGTAAGGATTGATTAATGTATTTATTTACTGCTTCCGCTTTATCTTTTTCAGAATAAGCCGCTAATATAATGATGATTGTTACGACGATAGAAAATATAAACGAGCCTAACATCCCCAAAAGAATTGTTTTCCAATTAGATGGAAGAACTTTCTTAATATTCTCTTGATAATTCTCCAACATCTTTCTCTCAGATTCCTTGATTTGCTCTCCGGCAGTATTCATTACGAATGTGGCGAGCTTACTGTCTGCCCGAGAAAGATATTTCTCAAGTTGATCATCGGTGGTAGATGCAACTGAAAATGCTTCCCACTCCTGATCATTAGGTTCTCTGTTATACTTCTTTTTAATAGACTTTATAAACTCAATCTTATGGTGCTTATAATAGCCATACGCAACCATGCCGATAATGTCGGAATCATGGGAAACTAACTTGGAGTAAATATAGTTAGTCATACCTAATTAAATACCTCTTCCGGCTTTAGAGATTGATTCACGAGACACAGTAATTGTCTGAGTGCCAAATACAGTACGACAGGAAATTTGCGCCTTGTTTCTATCCATTGAAACGTTTTTGCGATCCCCACGCATAGATAACTCATTTGCCTTGCGAAGGCTTTTGGATGAAATTATTTCAGTCATACTATTACAAAATTAGGCAATACTTTAAAGTATAACCATGATCAGCCTTATGCAGTTCGTCAATAATTGTGATTTATAGAATAAAACGAAAAGTATTGTTTTGAAATTGTAATACTGTATTAGATTAATAATAGTGAATTTGGAACTTTAACCGAGTTCGTGGATCATAAGTTATAAAGAGAAGACCATGATTAACTGTCTCGATATTTTATAACCTTGGCGGGATTGCCGGCGACAATTGCATTTTCAGGTACATCTTTAACTACTACCGACCCTGCGGCAATGATAGCGTTGTCGCCAATATGAATATCCCCAATGCAGGTTACATTTACTCCGAATGCAACATTATTGCCAATCCAAGGGCGTTCGTTGTGTCTGTTTTTACTTTTAACACCTAAAGTTGTGAGTTGCCTGAATGTACAACCATATCCGAGGTGATTTACCCCAATTCGGGTCGCAATGGCATGTTCATAGAATATGCTGCCACCCATTATTCCGGTAGAATCATCTGCTATAGATAATGTTGGATCAGGAGGACATAATTTCATTAAAATAGATGACTTGCATCTTATTCTATAGAAAAAAAGATAGCGAAATTGCCGGCGAAAATATAGCAGCCGGACCAGTTGCTTCTCTCTGCTCTCATTCCGGTTCCAATTCAACTCCTTGCACCATCTTTCAATATCAGCATCAATCACAGCTTTATTACCACTGTGTTTGTATTTGGCAATTAGAGGATAATATTTAATTCCGGCAATTGCCAATTTTACATTTAACAGGAAGTTTGCCATAAGCCTAATTATATTTTGTCGCTATAGTGGAGCTCATTCTTTAATTAACGAACTCCAAGGTGATAAAATTACGTTTGTCACGCTTTATAGATTGGTTAACGGGTTGCTTATTCTCTGATTTTTTCATACGTTTGCACCGGAATTTAAGATATAAAAAGATGAAGCTTGCTTGGGTTAAGGATTTAGGGCGGTATGCGCATATAGCGTGGCTGCGTGCCAAAGCTGATAAATTACCGGAGTTTAATCCCCCGGGACGTGTGCTTATCCTCGCCCCTCACCCTGATGACGAGGCAATCGGTTGCGGTGGACTTATCTCGCGTCTCTGCTTCAAAGGGAGACCTCCACATCTGGCTATTATGACCGGAGGAGGCGGTTCGCTGCAGAGCCATTCGAATATTTCTGCAGAAAAGGTTATAGCAGCGCGCAGACAGCTCACTGTAAACTCCGCGCGCATACTTGGTGTGCCCGATGATCATATACATTTCCTCGATTTCTCAGATGGATCCATCGCAGAGCGCCCTGAGGAGCAGCTCGCCAGACTCCGTACACTCGCAGAGGAGGTGGGGCCTGATGTGATTTTAGTGCCGCATTCCGGCGAAGGATGGCCGGATCATCTTGCGGTGAGGGAAATAGGCTATGAGTTAGGCTCCACTCTCGATACTGATGTGTGGGAGTACTGTGTGTGGATGTGGTATTATAATATATGGAATCTTGACTGGGCAAATGGGCGCAGTCTGCATCTTGACAAAACTGAGAGGAGAGCCAAGCGCAAGGCTGTAGATGAGTATGTATTGGCCATGACTCCGGAGGGAGAACCCTGGAGCGGCTATCTGCCGGCACCATTTATATCTGCCCACCGCTCCCCGGTAGAGCTTTTCTTTAGGGTTCGTTAGGCGTTAGGGTCGGTCGACTGACGGCTGTAAACAGCCGCCACCTATACAAAAAACTTCTAATTGTTAATTGCTCATTGTCCATTCCTAAAGCCTAAAGCCTGATTTGGCTATTTCGCGGTGAAATAGTAAATTTGCATAGTATTAGGATTGAATTCTATTTGCAAGATATTTGACTTGTTTCTCAATCCACCGGTATAATTCAGATAACGATGGCATTAAAATGCGGCATAGTAGGACTTCCAAATGTAGGCAAGTCCACTCTTTTCAACTGCTTGAGCAATGCAAAAGCTCAATCTGCTAACTTCCCTTTCTGCACCATAGAACCTAATGTAGGTGTGATTTCAGTGCCCGATTCCAGGCTCAACAGGCTTGTGGAACTGTGCAATCCTAAGTCTACAGTGCCGGCTACAGTGGAGATTGTGGATATTGCCGGCCTGGTCAAAGGGGCTTCCAAGGGTGAGGGCCTGGGTAACAAATTCCTGGCTAATATCCGCGAAACAGATGCTATTATACATGTGCTCCGCTGCTTCGATGATGACAACATCACACATGTAGATGGTTCCGTGGATCCGGTGCGCGATATGGAGGTTATCAATTATGAACTCCAGATCAAGGATCTCGAAACTGTGGAAACTCGTCTGGCCAAGACCGAAAAGGCAGCTAAAGCCGGTGCCGACAAGACCGCCAAGATGCAGCTCGGTGTGCTGCAGGCCTACAAAGAGGCGCTTGAGCAGGGACGCGCCGCACGCACCGTGAAAATCGAAGGAAAAGAGGAGGAGAAGTTCGCCCGCGAATTATTTCTGCTCACCAATAAACCGGTGATGTATGTATGCAATGTAGATGATGCGAGCGCTGTGGCAGGCAATAAGTATGTGGAGCAGGTGCGCGAAGCTGTAGCCGCCGAGGGCTCTCAGATTCTTACGCTTGCTGCCAAGACAGAATCCGAAATTGCCGAACTCGACACTTGGGAAGAGCGCCGCGAGTTTCTTGAGGAGATGGGATTGGAAGAAAGCGGAGTAAATCGCCTGATTCGCGCGGCATATTCGCTGCTCGACCTTCAGACTTACTTCACCGCCGGTGCTGATGAGGTCCGCGCCTGGACATTTATGAGGGGCACCAAGGCTCCTCAGGCCGCCGGAATCATTCATACCGATTTCGAAAAAGGTTTTATTCGCGCTGAAGTTATCAAATATGATGATTATGTGACTCTCGGCTCGGAAACAGCTGTGAAGGAAGCCGGCAAGATGGGTGTCGAAGGTAAGGAGTATGTGGTGCAAGATGGTGATATCATGCACTTCCGATTCAATGTGTGAAGCCGATGATGGAGGAGATAATTGAGAAAGTAAATCCGGATTTGGTAGCGGCCGAGCTCACACCCGACCGTTTTCTCAGGCATACCAACAAGGGTGACAACGAAATATATGTGGTCGACGCATTTAATGCGCCAAATACCATGCGCGAAATCGGGCGTCTGCGCGAGCAGGCATTCCGAAGCGCCGGCGGAGGCACCGGCAAAGCGCTTGATATTGATGAATTTGACACCATGCAGCCTGTGCCCTGCAGGCAGATGATTGTCTGGAATCCTGAAGACCGCGAGATTATCGGCGGTTACAGATTCATTCTCGGCAAAGATATAGAGATTATTAATGGTCAGCCACACATAGCCACAGCTCATATCTTCAGGTTCTCCGACCGATTTATCAAAGATTTCCTCCCCTCTACTTTGGAGTTAGGCCGGTCATTTGTGGTGGTGGATTATCAGAACACCCGGCCGAATCCGCATTCGATTTATGCTCTCGACAATCTCTGGGACGGCCTCGGGGCAATCACAGTCATGAATCCGGAGATAGAGCACTTATTTGGCAAGGTCACGATGTATCCTGATTACGGGCGCGCAGAGCGCGACATGATATTAGGCTTTATGCACAAGCGCTTCCCGGATCCCGATAATCTGGTTACTCCCATCATACCGCTTGAATCACAAGCTGATTCGCCCGAAGTGCAAAGCCGATATACCGGTACTGACCTTAAAGAGGATTACCGGATATTGAATCACTTTATACGCGAGCATGGGCGCAGGATACCCCCGCTTGTGAATGCTTATATGTCACTCTCTCCATCGATGCGCACTTTTGGCACAGCGATCAATCCGGAGTTCGGCGATGTGGAGGAGACCGGCATCTTCCTGACTATCGATGAGATTTTCGAGGATAAGAAGCGCCGCCACATGACGATGCCATGACCTATAGGTGTTAGGTGTTAGGCTTTAGGTTTTAGGAATGCACAATTAACAATCTGAAATCTGAAATCCGAAATCTGAAATCTGAAATCTAAAACTCCGTGAAGGTGAAAGGTAGCAGGGATGCTACCGAGGGGAGCAGGTATACGCTGTCACGACCGCAAAGTATCACCTCGATGGGACCATGTAACTTCTCATATTCCATCAGAGCCTGCCGGCAAGCTCCACAAGGACTGATAGGTTGCTCCTGGAAATCGCCATCGGTAAACGCAGCTACTGCAATTTTCTTCATGGCCATGCCCGGCTTAGAAGCCGCTGCATGATAGCAGGCTGTGCGCTCGGCACATGTGCCCGACGGAAATGCCGCATTTTCCTGATTCGCTCCGGTAGCTATAGTGCCATCGGCCATGCGAATCGCAGCCCCTACCTGAAAGTGCGAATAGGGTGCATAGCTGTTGGCAGTCATGGAGCGCGCTGCCTTAACCAACTCAAGGTCCTCGGCACTCAGTTCATCGTATTTACACTCCTTATATTTAAGTATATATTCTTTATCTTTCATGGTAATAAATCTCGTTGGCGGGAGGGAATAAAAACTGTGACTTTTATTAAGAATAATATTCGGTGGCAATGAGATTCATTACCACCGAATATCGTATAGTTCTGAATCAGACTAAGATAAGAAGAAAATGATTTTTCTTACCCTTCTGAATGTGTATATACTTGTCTGCCAAGATTGAATCGGCATTGATTACTGCCGCCGGGTCGGTTACCTTTTCCTTGTTGATGCTCACACCGCCGCCGGTCACCATCTTGCGCGCCTCACCTTTTGAGGAGAACACCGGAGCTTTGACCGCCAACAAATCAAGCAGCGGAACTCCGGCTTCTATATCAGCTTTCTTCACCTCAAAGCGTGGCACTCCGTCGAACACATCAAGAAGTGTCTGCTCATCGATGGTGCGGAGAGCTTCGGCAGCATGGTTACTGAATAGGATTGCAGATGCTTCGACAGCTGCTTCATAATCCTTGCGGCTGTGCACCATTACGGTCAGCTCCTCTGCGAGTCGCTTCTGCATCGGGCGGCTACCGGGATCGGCCTCATGCATACGCACAAGTTCCTCGATTTCCTCCTTGCTGAGGAAGGTGAAAATCTTGAGATATTTCTCTGCGTCGGCATCTGATACATTGAGCCAGAACTGATAGAAGCGGTAGGGGGAAGTGCGCGCCGGGTCAAGCCAGATGTTTCCACTTTCCGTCTTACCGAACTTGCCACCGTCGGCTTTGGTAATCAGCGGGCAGGTGAGTGCGAAAACCTCACCGCCAAGTTTGCGGCGGATAAGTTCGGCACCGGTGGTGATATTGCCCCACTGGTCTGAGCCGCCGAGCTGCAGTTTGCAGTTGCGGGTCTTATATAATGTGAGGAAATCGAAGCCCTGAAGCAACTGATAGGTGAACTCTGTGAAACTGAGACCATCGCGCGCTTCACCATTGAGGCGCTTCTGAACCGAATCCTTAGCCATCATATAATTCACGGTGATATGCTTCCCTATTTCGCGGGCGAACTCGAGGAAAGTCACATCTTTAGTCCAATCATAGTTATTGACCATTTCTGCGCGGTTTGGCGCATCGGAATCAAAATCGAGGAATTTTGAGAGCTGATTCTTGATGGCCTCCTGATTGTGTCGGAGCGTGGTCTCATCGAGCAGATTGCGCTCGGCAGATTTTCCCGACGGGTCTCCAATCATACCGGTAGCACCGCCTATGAGTGCCAGAGGCTTGTGACCGCAGCGCTGAAAGTGACGAAGCATCATGACTCCGCAGAGGTGACCGATATGGAGCGAATCGGCCGTTGGGTCGATGCCGAGATAGGCAGTGGTCATCTCCTTTTTGAGTTGTTCGTCAGTGCCGGGCATCATGGTGTGGATCATGCCACGCCAGGTAAGTTCTTCTATAAAATCCATATATTCAGTTTTCTATTTTAATTACTTATTATAAATTGCAGAAGTGACTCTCCGACAGCACGGAGAGTAGTGCGGTCTATATTCTCGAGGTTATCAGCATGAGTGTGCCATGTAGGCGCGAATCCGGTTTCCGGACGATAATCGATAATATCAATTGCAGGAATTCCGACTTTAATCAACTCTATATGATCATCAGTCACACCGGAACCATAAACGGCAGGGAATCTGTCGGCATGACCGGCTTTACGGGCCGCGCGTCGGAATGCATCATCAAGCTCCGGAGCGGCCTGCCTTGAGAAATACTCGGCGGGGAACACCGCATCTTTCCCTCCGACCATATCGAGCAGAATGGCTCGCGCAGGCCTATAACCTGCCACGGGTGGATTCTGAGCAAAATAGCGTGTGCCCATGGCCCATGATTCATCATTGCTCTCCTGACCGTAATCCTCAGCATCAACCAAAAGAAAGTCCACGCCCCCTTTGAAACCGGCCTTCTTCAATTGGCGGGCGGTTTCCAGAATGACAGCCACACCGCTCGCACCATCATTGGCACCATCGGCCGGAGAGCGACGCAAGGCCGGGTCCGGATCCTCATCAGCCCAGGGGCGGGTATCATAGTGTGCGAGAAGAAGCAACCGCTCTTCGGCATCGGGATTAATCTGCCCGAAAATATTGACCGCATGAAGAATTGTGCCATCAAAAGCCTTAAGGTCAGCTTCCTGAAGAGTCACAACCGCGCCATGTCGCTTCAATTCTGCGGCAAGCCACTTTTGAGCAGCGGTGTGGGCCGCACTATTTGGCACCCTCGGGCCAAACTCAACCTGACGGGCAGTATAGGAATATGCCGAATCAGCATCAAAAAGCTGACGCGACTCCATCACAGAATCCTCAGCAGCTGAATCAGCGGCTGAATCTGAACCACCCCGGGTGCCGGCTCCCGATGCACAGGCAGCGAGCGAAGCGGCAAACAAGAGTAAATAGCAGGTTTTCTCACACATAATTGCAAATTTACAAAAAAATTAGGTTTTAATACCAGATGGTAATATCATACCCGAAATAAGCGTTTAGATA
>CAMWLY010000066.1 GCA_947175145.1 uncultured Muribaculaceae bacterium
AGTTTGATTCTTAATATTCAATTTAATCCGGCAGTTGATAAACGCAAATAATCCCGGTGATAAAATTCGGACTGACACTTACTTTTAATTACCATGCAAAATCAAAAAGACACAGAGATATCATTCAGAAGAAAGCCCGATTGGCTGAAAGTCAAACTCCCTCATGGTTTCAAGACAAAAGATGTGATCGGCTTGCTTAATGACCGGCATCTGCACACCATTTGCTCAAGCGGCATGTGTCCCAACAGGCATGAGTGTTGGAAAGCCGGTACAGCTACATTTATGCTTTGTGGCAATATTTGCACCCGCAACTGTAAGTTCTGCAATGTTACCAATAAAAAACCTTTGCCTCTTGACCCGAATGAAATTGATGAAATAGCTAAAACGGTTCGGGAATTAGGGTTGCGTCATGTGGTAATTACTTCGGTAGATCGCGATGATCTGCCTGATCAGGGGGCCGCGCATTGGGCGGCGGCAATTCGCAAAATCAAGCAAACTTCACCCGGGGTAACCATGGAGGTCTTGATTCCCGATTTCCAGGGTAAATCCGAATTGATAGATATGATTATTGCCGAAAAGCCCAACATAATCTCTCACAATATGGAAACAGTGCGCAGGCTTACTCCCGAAGTGCGCAGTGTGGCAACCTATGACCGCTCTCTTTCGGTGATTAAATACATTTCGTCTAAGGGTATAAGGACTAAATCAGGTATTATGCTCGGTCTCGGAGAAACAACCGAGGAAATTATCGCAACGATGGATGATCTTAGGAGAGTCGGTTGCGATGTAATGACAATAGGGCAGTACCTTCAGCCATCGCGTGAGCATTATCAGGTGCGCGAATATGTGACTCCTGAGGAGTTCAATCGCTTGGGAGAGATAGCGCGGTCCAAAGGATTCCTGCATGTGGAGTCAGCTCCAATGGTGCGCAGCAGTTATCATGCCGAAAAACATGTGATGTGATGCGAGTCCGATATTGTGGCTTAATCCCTTATCGGGAAGCATGGAATCTGCAAAAAGAGATTGTGGCAGGACTTCAGGCTTCGGATTCCTCGCAGTCAGAAGAGATACTTCTGGTGGAACACCCTCATGTCTACACCTTGGGTTTTCATGGCAATGCGGATAATCTGCTTGCCGATGTAACCCGATTGGAGGCTATTGGAGCTGAGTGTATCAGGATCGAGCGAGGGGGTGATATAACCTATCATGGCCCGGGACAGTTAGTGGTCTATCCTCTGTTGTCGCTAAGAGATCATAAACTCGGAGTGAAACAGTACATAGAAATTTTAGAACATTCGGTAATCGAACTTCTGCAAGCTTACGGCATTGATGCATCATGCAATAATGAGGCAATCGGTGTATGGATAGAGTGGGGAACTCCGCGGGCTCGCAAGATATGCGCTATAGGGGTTAAGGTTTCACATGGTGTAACCATGCATGGCCTGGCCTTAAATGTAAACACTGATTTAAGCAAATTCATGCTGATAAATCCGTGTGGCATCACAGATAAAAGTGTTACTTCCATGAGCGTGGAGTTAGGGCGCAGTCTGAACTTCCGCCAAATAGCCGACAACCTCGCCTCTATCTTGCTCCGGAAGCTCTCTTAGTCCTCTTTAAATTCCCTATAATTGAAAATAATACCCTTTTCAAATCGGTCGGGGTGATGGTATGAAATAAGGGAACATGAAAGTGTACCGGGCGTATTTTTTATTGCCTTGCCCCCTATAAATTTGTATTTTTGTAAAAGCAAATTATCGGCTTTATGAAAGAGAAAGTAATTTTCAGTAAATATTCTCTCATCGTCACTATCCTCTCAATTTTGATTATTATCGGCGTAGCTTTATATATTTATCGCCGTTCAGAAGATGAAGCAATTGTATGGATACTATTGGGTGTTACGGTAATATGGGGATTCCTGACACTATTCTATGCTCCAACAACAATAGAATTGACCGACAATTCCCTGCAAGTAAACAGATCGATTAGAGTCAAAGAGATACCGCTTGAGGATATAAAAGATGTAAAACTTTCCCCTCCGACCATGGCTGAAATGCGGTTGTGTGGCAGCGGTGGCTTCTTCGGTTATTGGGGTTGGTACTCAGAGAATGACCTGGGACATTATTTCGCTTATTATGGCAAGGCTTCCGATTGCTTTTTAGTTACATTGAAAAATGGTAGCAAATATATGCTCGGCTGTAACAATGCTCCGGGAATTGTAAAAGCTATAAAGCAGAAACTTTAAAAATTAAGTCGCCTTCAATACAGCTCATCGAAGGCGACTTAATTTTTTTTGAAGCAGAATCTTATCTGACTATGATTTTCTCAGCTTTAGAACCTTGAACTTTGATTAGTACTCCCTTGGCGGTTTTTTCATCGACTTGATTGCCTTGCAGGTTGTAATACCTCAAAACACTCGCATCGGTATCGGGTGTTATGTTCTTGCATCCGGTGGCTAACCGGCCACGACCCATAGTTGAAACTTCCAGGTCGGAGTGAGTGCCGTCAGCTGTCACCGATTTGGCTTCAACCTGCAGATAGTTATTCGAATTAGTGGCCGGGGGCACTATTTTGTATATTTCCCCTTCACCGGCCACTTTATTTTCCCATGTGGGATCATCTTCCACTTCCTTACCACCTTCTCCCATTAAAATTTTGCGAGGGGCATTCCCACCGGTTGCAGCAAATGGATTTTCGTAGGTAGTGTATAAATAGTTGAGATCCTTGTCGAGTACATGGTAGCGCAGATGTAAGTCACCGCAATCAGAAAAAACTGAAACAGTTCCATCTTCATTGAACTCAGTTGCGATGACCGGAGTAGGTGAGGGCTCATCATAAATATCTATATGAAGCACCTGAAGCCAACCATCTTTAGCAGAAATAGCATTGGTGTCAAATTCCAGTCTGAAGTAAAGATTTCTGCCTCCGAGAAAATCAAATGGTATATATGCAAGGTTTGAGCTTCCGTTGGTGGGGATACTTTCGGCATCATAAAGTTCTCCTTTTGACCAATCCGGATTGCCGTCAGCATCTGTCTCACCTGTTACCCTGAGTCTCATGGCAGACACGTCATTCCAGTTGGAACCGATTTGAGGCTGCATGCATGCAGTAACTCCTATCACATTGTAATT
This sequence comes from uncultured Muribaculaceae bacterium, assembly GCA_947175145.1. Taxonomy (GTDB): domain Bacteria; phylum Bacteroidota; class Bacteroidia; order Bacteroidales; family Muribaculaceae; genus Lepagella. Next base: position 3,129 of record CAMWLY010000066.1, read on the forward strand.
GACCGGCGCGGTGCACCATAAATTCGCCTTATCGGTAATTTCATATCCCTTTAAGCCGGTGCCGATATTTGTGCCGTCGCATGCAAAATAAGTGGCTTTCCAAACGCCGCCGACTTTTACCTGTTTTGAGGAGATTTCAAGCTGCAATCCCTGGTTTTTATCATCTTTAACCCAATTGGCAGTGCTTGTGGCTTTACCGGTTAATCCGGATATACTTGCCGCCAGGCGGGATTCAGCATTCATGTTTTGTGCTGACAAAACCATGATCGCAGAAATAATCGATCCGGCAGCAGATGACTTTATAATTGAAGTTGCGCTTTTGATAGTGTCATTCATTGTGTCCTTATTGATAAATTAGGGTAACTTATATTTTACAATTGTTTAAAAAGTCATGAATCAGCTTTCTGACTCATCTCTCTTCTCAAGATATGATTTTACTTCCTTGAATAATCGTGAAGCAAATACAAAATTATTGAGGGCTTGATTGTTAGATTTATAAATTGTATGATCATTACCCTTCCAGTCGCAATGTCCGCGGTTTATGAAAACTATGTTTTCTCCTATGCCGAGCACCGAGTTCATGTCATGAGTATTTATCACTGTGGTGATATTATATTCATGGGTAATATCGCTGAGCAGTTCGTCGATAAGAATTGATGTCTGCGGGTCAAGACCGGAGTTCGGCTCATCGCAAAACAAGTATTTGGGGTTCAACGCTATGGCGCGAGCTATCGCCACACGCTTCTGCATGCCACCCGAGATTTCCGAAGGATATTTGTCGTTGGCATTCACAAGACCCACGCGGTCTATGCAGAATTGAGCCCGCTCGAGTTGTTCGGCGCGAGTCATCTTGCTAAACATTTTGAGTGGAAACATCACATTGCCAAGCACAGTTTCATTATCAAACAGTGCGGACCCCTGAAACAGCATACCTATCTCAGTGCGAAGTTCGCGCTTATGGCTGATATCCATATCGCGCATGCGTCGGCCATCATAAAGTATTTCACCCTCCTCGGGGGTAAGAAGACCTATCAGACACTTCATGAATACAGTCTTGCCTGATCCCGACTGACCTATTATAAGATTGGTTTTTCCGGAGTCGAAGATTGCATTGATATCATAGAGCACTTGCTGGCCTTCAAACCATTTTGACACATGTTTAGCTTCAATCATTGCAATAATAGTTTTGTAAGAATCACATCGGCCAGAAGAATCAGAATCGAACTGGACACAACTGCATTAGTACTTGCTTTACCGACCTCAAGCGCTCCACCCTTTACATAAAATCCATAAAATGCGGAAATTGATGTGATGAGGTATGCGAATACCACAGTCTTTATGATACTGTAATAGACATTCCATGGCACAAAAAATGACTGAATGCCATAGATATAGTTCTCCATGGATATCATGTCGGTAAACTGGGCTATCAATGCTCCTCCGACAAGCCCCATAAACATCGATAAGATGCAGAGCACCGGCACAAATAGCACAAATCCGATAATCTTCGGAAAAACTATGAAGTTGGCTGAATTAAGTCCCATGATTTCGATAGCGTCAATCTGCTCGGTAACGCGCATCGTTCCGATTTCCGATGCAATGTTGGATCCAACTTTACCTGCCAGAATCAAGCACATCATGGTCGATGAAAATTCCAAGACCAGAATCTCTCGTGTGGCCATACCGGTGGAATATGCCGGAATCAGAGGTGAGGTGATATTGATTGTCATCTGTATGCAAATCACCGCTCCGATAAAAAGTGAGATAATGATTACAAGCGGTATGGAATCAACCCCGAGTTTGGAGATTTCGAAAATCAGGCTCTTGAAAAATTCGCGCCATTTGTCCGGGCGACGCACCACCTGAGCCATAAACAGGCAGTACTTGCCGAATGTCTTTATGGAGTCTAAAATCATCAGGATTCTCTGAATAAATTACAGAAAGACAGATAGCATAATATTTGGTTTATACCGGATACTATCTGCATAATCAAACACAAAAGTATAAAAAATTTTCCACATAAAGTCATTAGTCGCTTAATCCTCTTAAATTTCGGCAAGCAATCTCCGATGCGATAGCGCCGCCGAGTATCATTAATTACATCAAAGTTCATAGTTTCGGTGAGTTATTTCCGAAAAATTTGCTGAGAAATGGAGATTTTAGTAATTTTGTGTGAATCGTTGCGCAGTATTGTTGCGTCATTTTAATCAAATATTTAGAAATGTTGGTAATCGGAATAGCAGGGGGCACCGGCAGCGGCAAAACCACTGTAGTGCGCAAAATTATCGAAAGCCTTCCGGCCGGAGAAGTAGTGGTGCTTCCTCAGGATTCTTATTATAAAGATAATCGCCATATCCCTCTCGAAGAGAGACTCAAGATGAATTATGATGAGCCCGCATCAATCGAGTGGACACTCCTCACCAAGCAAATCGAAGAACTGAAAGCCGGTAAGGAGGTGGAAATGCCTACCTACGATTTCATCACATGCTCGCGCCTTAAGGAGACTGTGCATGTTGTGCCCAAAGATGTAATTGTAGTTGAGGGTATTCTGGTGCTAACCGACCCGGAACTTCGCAAGATGCTCGATGTCAAGGTGTTTGTAGATGCCGATGCCGATGAGCGGCTTATCAGGGTTATTCGCAGGGATTGTGTGGAGCGCGGCCGAACACCGGAAATGGTTATTGATCGCTATGAGCAGACCCTCAAGCCGATGCATGAACTTTATATTGAGCCGTCAAAGAGGTATGCCGATTTGATTGTGCCTCAAGGTGGCACCAACAGCGTAGCGATAAAACTCCTTACTGATTACATCAGGTCTCTGCTCCCACTCTCGATCCGATGAAGATATTCCCTTTCCTACATAAGAAAATCAATAAACCCGGTAACAGCGCTCCTGACCATCTTACTCCCGAGGAGGAGATGGATCTTGAAGGAGTGCAACCCGACATGGTGTCTGACATATCGACGCGTCAGGCCGCATTGCTCGGTCCCGACGGTCAGCCGATAGCTGAAGTTGATGAAACCTCAATAACTCCGGAAAGAGGAGTGCTTCGCACTGAGAACCTCGTGAAGAAATATGGTAAGCGCACTGTGGCTAATCATGTGTCGATCGAGGTGCATCAAGGAGAAATTGTAGGCCTGCTCGGACCCAACGGTGCCGGTAAAACCACTACTTTCTATATGACCGTGGGTCTGATAGCCCCCAATGAAGGTAAGGTTTTTCTCAACGATAAGGAAATCACAGGATATCCCGTATATAAGAGAGCGCAGATCGGAATCGGATATCTGCCGCAGGAAGCCTCGGTTTTCCGCTCACTCACAGTGGAAAACAATATCAAGGCAATCCTGGAGATGACCGGCACATCGAAAGAATACCAAAAGGCAAAACTCGAGCAGCTGATTTCTGAATTTAACCTCAATAAGGTCCGCCATAACCTGGGTACAGGTCTTTCGGGTGGCGAGCGCCGGCGCACAGAGATAGCCCGCTGTCTGGCCATCAATCCCAAGTTTATAATGCTCGATGAACCTTTTGCCGCCGTAGACCCCATAGCGGTCGAGGATATTCAGGAAGTAGTGTATCATCTCAAAGAGCGCAATATCGGTGTGCTTATCACAGACCATAAGGCCGATTCAATTCTCGGAATCACCGACCGCGCCTATATGCTATTTGAAGGTAGAGTCCTTTTTCAGGGCTCAAGCGCTGAATTAGCATCTAATCCTGTGGTCAGGGAGAAGTATCTGGGTCGTGATTTTATTTACACGCCCAAGAAATTTGAGCCCAAAAGAAATGTCAATGAAACTACATAATTTAAAACATATTATAAAATCACTCTCTCTCAAGCATATCCCCTTATGTTTGTCGGCAGTATTGCTATCTGCCGTATCGGTCCAAGCCTCATCAGCGGCAGCTGCCGCCAAAGGCACAAAACAGTTTACAGTAGTTATAGACCCCGGACATGGTGGTCATGACTATGGCGCCGTAGATAATAATGCCAATGAGAAAGATATAAATCTCGGAGTTGCCAAAAAGCTTAATAGCCTGCTCGAGAAAAAAATGAAGGGAGTGAAAGCGGTTCTCACACGCAGTGACGACACCTTTATTTCGCTGCAGGAGAGAGCAAATATAGCTAATCGCTCCAAAGGAGATCTGTTTATCTCGATTCACACCAACTCTGTCGATAAGAATAATCCTAACCGCAAAACAGTAGCCGGTGCAAATGTCTATGCCCTCGGGCCGCAGAAAGACAGCAACAACCTTCGGGTTGCTCAGCGCGAGAACTCGGTTATAGAACTTGAGAGCGATTACAAGCAGAAATATAGTGGCTTTGACCCCAACAAAGATGAATCATACATAATCTTTGAAATGGCGCAGAAAAAGAATCTTGGCAAAAGCTTGAGATTCGCAGACTTCGCTCAAAAGGAACTTGTGAAGACCGCAGGTCGCAAGGATAGGGGAGTCAAACAAGCCGGTTTCTGGGTGCTATGGGCTACATCAATGCCGGCTGTGCTCGTGGAGCTCGATTTTATATGCAACCCGGAATCAGCCGCTTATCTCACCTCCGACCGCGGACAGCAGGAGATGGCTCAGTCTATTTTCAACGCCATAGAGCATTACCTGGATATAAGCAAGCCTGTTGCCTCAGCAGGCAGTAAGAATACCGCCCAGACAGTAGCCGACATTTCTCCGGCGATAGCCGATGCCGATTCCGAAATCGCTTCAACCGGGACTTACAATACTACTCAGGCATCAAGAGGCCAGAGAGTGGTTTCAAAAGCTCCGGCCAGAGCCACATCAGCAGCCAATGCCCCGAGAAGACGCAGATCTCAGTCCGCTAAGAAAACTTCAGACGAGAGAGCATTGGAATCCGCAGAAATTCTGGTGCTGAGCGAGGAAGTGCCCGGTGTCAAGGAGAGCGTTCCGGAAGAAAAGGTTATAGCTAAGGCAGAACCTGAAACCAAGACGAAAGGTAAATCAAATCAGGATAAAAAGAATAAGAATAAGAAGGACTCCAAGAATAATTCAAAAGCGGCAAAATCCAATCACACCAAGCGAACCAATCAAAAGACCTACGTGGTAAAAAACAACACCGCAAAGCAATCTGCTGAAGTCATCAGCGCAACCGGCAACTCGGTTCCGAAGCCCAAACTTGAAGCCGATTCCAAACCTGCAGTGATGTATTATCAGATACAATTGCTCGCCTCGGCCACCGAGGTAAGCGCGGATCATGCATCATTCTGCGGACTGGTGCCCACCGGCTCCTTTTTGGAAAACGGTCTCTACAAATACACCTACGGCCGAAGTGAAAGCCGCCGCGAGATGGAAAATAAATTGCTTGAGGTAAAACAATTGATACCCGATGCGTTTATAATAGTGCGGGCTGAATAATCCGCATAGCATATTTTATTTCATATAGACTATATCTGCAAAAAGCATATAAGCAATGAAGAAAAAATTCAACAAGGAACTTGGCATAGGCATATCGGTAATATGCGCCATAGCAATACTAATAGTCGGTATTGAATACCTGAAGGGGATCAATATGTTCAGCCCGGCCAACTTCTATTATGCATATTTTGATAATGTCGATGGCCTTGAGGTTTCCTCGCCCGTTTCGATCGATGGCTTCAAAGTAGGACAGGTCAGAGACATAAAGTTCGATTATGACCACCCCGGAAAAATCAAGGTGCTATTGGCTGTAAATAAGCAGCTGAAAGTACCCGAGGACTCACGTGCCATATTAGGTTCAACATTGATGGGGAGTGGATTCATCAACATCAAGATGGGTAAAAGTCCGAAAATGCTTGCCATAGGAAGTGACATACAGCCTGAAACCCGGCTCGGGTTAATGGATGCAGTCAGCAAGCAGGTCATGCCCGCCATAGGAGATATACTTCCCAAAGTGGATTCACTTGTTTACAATCTTAATCTGCTTGTCACAGACCCAAGCATCAAGCTTGCACTCAATCGATTTGATGGCATCACCGGCAATGTATTGGCCGCCACTCAAGGACTGAACCGCACCATGAACTCCGACATACCGGCAGTCATGGGTAATGCACGCCGAATCACCGTAAAGATTGACTCCATAAGCAATAATCTGGTGATGCTTTCCAATGAGCTCAACAAGCTACCGCTTGCGCAGACCATGGACAATGTGCATGATATTACAGCCAATCTATCGGCATTCTCAACTCGCCTCAATGATGATAAATCGACACTTGGACTGCTCACCAAAGACCCCGAGCTCTACAACAGGATAAATAGGGTAGCGGCAGATGTAGACTCACTGATATTGGATATAAAGAAGAATCCCAAGCGCTACATCTCCATCAAGCTCCTCTAAAAAGCAATTACGCAAAATACACACAAGGAGATACACACAGGGAGATACACACAGGGAGGTTCTGCACTTGGTGCGGAACCTCCCCAACTTTTTAATAAACTGTAGCTTTGCTAATTAAACCTGATCAGACGGGACTGGCATTGAATTAGGTCGAAAATTTACTTGTTACTTAAATCCTGTTTTAAATTCAATTAAAATGGCATCGATAAAAGTAAAGTTTCGAAAACCTGCGGTCACGCACCATCAGGGAACAATCTACTATCAGATAATCCATGAGAGAAAGCCCAGACAACTTCTAACCGATTATCATGTATTTTCAAACGAATGGGATGAGAACCGCTCTATGGTTACGACCACTCAGAAAAGTGAACGTAAATCCTTTATCATCTCTATCCGTGAACGTATCCGCTGGGATACTGAACGATTGACAAAGATTATCCGGCAACTGGATAACAACGGATTGTCATACACTGCAGATGACGTAATTGATGAGTTCAACCGCTACGCCAACGAATACAGTTTGTTCAACTTTATGGAGAATATCATCATAAAGTTGAAACAGAATGGTAAAACCAGAACCTCGGAAACATATACCGTTGCTCTCAACAGCTTCAAAAAGTTCCGTCAAGATGAAGATATAATGCTTGATTGTCTTAGTTCTGAGGTAATGGAGGC
>CAMWLY010000067.1 GCA_947175145.1 uncultured Muribaculaceae bacterium
GATTCGCCCCGTATTGGTGATACTCAGCGCGCGCATGTTCGGCAGTGCCACACGCAATGTGCTTCAGGCCGGAGCGGCTCTCGAGATGCTTCACAATGCGTCACTTATCCACGATGATATTGTCGATGAAACTCCGCTGCGACGCGGGGTGGAGACCATCAATGCCCGCATGGGGAACCATATCGCCGTGTTGGTGGGTGACTTCTTCGTGTCGAATGCGCTGGCCGCAGGCATCGCCACAGGTGATATTCGTGTGGTCAAGGCACTCTCGGATCTTGGCAAGGAGCTCAGCCTCGGTGAGATAGACCAGCTCAACTATGCGCGCGAACATGCCCTCTCGGAGAAGGCATATTTCAGCACAATCCGCCAGAAGACAGCCTCGCTGTTCATGAACTGTGCCCGCATGGGTGCAGAGCTGGCAGGCGCTTCGCCCGAAGATACCGAGCGGCTTGTGGAATATGCCGAATTGCTGGGTCTCGCTTTCCAGATTCGCGATGACATCTTCGATTACTATGACTCTGATGAAATAGGAAAACCCACAGGCAATGATTTGCGTGAAGGGAAAGTTACACTTCCGCTTCTTCATGCTCTCGATGCGGCACCTGCAGAGTCTGCAGCTCCGATGCGTGAACTTATCCTCGCCGGCAATCTCGATGCGACATCGATTTCAAGGCTCATAGACTTCGCCAAGCAGCATGGGGGTATAGATTATGCCTTTGCGACCATGGAAGGCCTTCAGAAGCGCGCAAATGCCCTGATAGAGGCATTTCCTGATTCGGAAGCGCGCAGAGCTTTCACTCAACTCTTCGATTACATCATCACACGCAGGTTTTAGGGTAAAATAGCTATAGTAGCTAAAATGGCTAAAATAGCTAAAAATAGCTACCCTCAGATAACCACAATAAAAAAAGAGGCGCAAATTATTGCGCCTCTTTTGCTATCGGATTGCTGATTTACTTAATCATCAGCTTGGTTACATTCTTACCGGCTTTGACTACATATACGCCATTCTCTACGCGAATGCGGATAGGAGCTTCAGCCACTCCATTGAAGTAAACTGCACCTGCGGCATCAGCAACCATCACCTGAGTGCCCTCGGCACCGGCAATCACGATTTCCTGACCCTCAGTGTAGATAGATACCGAACCATTGACTGCCGCCACACCGCTCACGATAAATGACAGAGGCTCTGTCGGAGCTGAGTGACCCATGTTGTAGATAGCCTTCACGTGGTACTCGTGAGTTCCGCCTACACCCTCTTCGTCAGTATAAGTATTGCCATCCTGCTTGTCGACTTCTGCGAGCAGAACACCGTCGCGATATACATGGAAGCCTGTCAGTTCAAGACCCTCATACTGGCTGCCTGCGATATATGTGAAGTCATCGAGCATCAGAAGCATACCTGGAGCTGCCCAGCTGCGGATTGCGAAGCGACGAGCACCCTCGGGGAGATTCACCTCATAATTATTCCATGCGTTTATACCGGGATTCGGTACCTCGCCGCCCACTCCGTCAATCTTGATAAAGTCAGCAGGATCAGTAGAACCGGTTGAATAGAGGATTTCAATCTTCTCGGTACCGGCCATCAGCGAGCGAGCCTTGAATGTAATGGTCTGTGCCGAACCGTCGAGCACGGGTGAGATAGCCCAGTCATCGGACTGCCCATTATCATTGCGACCCATAGTGAAGATGAACTTGTCACCTGAGTGACCGTCTACGAAGGGTGCAGGCAGATCTTTGCCTTCAGCCTTAAGATATGCGCGATCCATTACCCAGAATGAGCCGGTGGTTTCACCCTTTACGATTCCGGGGAATTGGGCACCGTTGAAGCCGCCTACCGGGCTCTGGTCCACGTCAACAAAGATCCAGTCACCGAAGTGGGGTGCGAAGCCCTCACCGCTTTCGAAATCTTCAGTTACCTGATCACCGGCCAGATTCGGAGCAACGGGATCATCCCATGTCAGAACCACTGCATTATTCTCCATGTGACCTTCGAAGTTCTCGGGCACAGGTAGATTTGAATGCTTGGCGAGCACATAGGCAGTTGTGGAATTGTCGTTGAAGTCATCCTGGTCACCTGCGTAAACCACAGTAGCCTGCAGTGCAGCCTTTCCATTCTTCACGGGGCTCATGGTCAGAGCAAACTCAACCTCGCGGGTTTCATCGGCGGCTACATTCTCTACAGTTTCAGTGCCGGCCAGTTTACCGTCGACATAGAGGTCTACATTGAATGTAGCGGCCTGTGTGCCTTCGTTGGCCACAGTAGCCTTGGCGGTGTAAACATCACCTGCGTCAACCACAGCTGGAGCTGTAACAGTAAGCGCAGCGGCATCCTTGGCAAGGCGTGAGCCGATTGAGATGTTGTCGAGGAATACGTAAGCATTGCTGATAGATACAGCCTTGAACATGATCTGGATCACTTCGCCTGAGAACTGCGACAGGTCTGCCTTAATGCGGCCCCATGCGTTGGGATCGGCACCCATCAGGTTCATCTGGGTTGATTTCAGAAGAGTCCAATCGTTGTCAGAAGCTTTCTTGGCGTATGCCTCCACGATATTCACATTGGCTTCATGGAAGTTGAGTGCCCAGAAAGTGAGTTGAGGATCAGCCATGGTGCCGAGGTCAATAAGACCTGAAGTCAGGTTGGCGTATGAGCTGTCCTGGCGATAATAGAGCTGAATGCATGAGCTGCCCTCATCCTGAGAATATTCATCAGTGTAGCTCCACTTGCCCTGGCTGTTGGCGGTAGTGGCCATCCAGGCGTATGTGGGCTGGTTGTTGGCGAAGGTCTCAACAAATGAAGTGTAGGGAGTTCCCACGGCGATCATCGGAGTGTTGACACTTGCACTGCGGCCACCGTTGCAGACAGCGTAAACTGCGCACTGCACGAAGTCTTGAGTGCCGGGTTCTACAGCCTGGAAGGTGTAAGAAGTTCCGGTTACCTCTGTATCGAGGACCTCGAGCTCACCCTCGGCATTATAGCGGGCAACTGTGTAAGTCAGGCTCTCGGGTCCGAACGGACGGCCGTTGATGTCGGCAAAAGGAGCATTCCAACTGATTTGTGCTTCACCCGGGGTTGCTGTGCGAGAAAGAGATACTGCGGTAGGAGCGTTGGGCTGTTCGTAGCCTACGTATACGCTGACTTCAGCAGCTTCACTTGCTTCTTCACCATTGTAAGCAGTTACAGAATAGGTGACTGTACCTGCCTCTGTGAGTGTATCTTCAAAGGAGAGTTCTGTGCCGGCAGCAACATTCTCAAATGTCTTCACCACATTGTCACCGCGCTTCACCTCAATCTTGGAGAGTGTGGTCAGCTGGATACCTGCTGAAGATAGAGCGGGAGCCTTGAAAGCTACAGTAGCTTTGAGAGCGCCATATTCGCCTGCGGTGGCTGTCAGATTGCTTACAGCCGCGGGGACAGTGGCAGATATGGGTGATGTGATTGTATAGTCTGATACATAAAGATCATATCTATCGCGGTCAGATATGCCGTGGAAGCCGATATAGTAGTCACCATCGGTTTGGGGAACAATAGCTAATGACTGCTGTTCGCCGCTTGTCCATGTAATGGAGAGAGGCTCCATCACAGTGATGGTCATAGCTTCAGCCGTGGGAGCATTACCCATCTTCACCTCGAGGCGCTCTTCATAATTTGAAGATTTACACCAGGTCTTGAACTCAAGGCGATAAGCTTTACCTGCCTCAAGGCGGAAGCCGGGAGTAATAGCCCAGTCATCCATGTCAACAGATGTATTATAACCGATGGAAAGTTTATTTCCTGATACATTCCATTTTTTGCCGTCATTATTGGCATCGATGATGGTCATATTCTCACCCTCGATTCCATTGTCATAGAAATTCGAGGTGTAAGGAGGAGCGAGATAGCCGATTGTAACCGCATTCGATTTAGTAGCGCCTGAAGTCAAATCACCGCTTACGGCCCTCACTTCGTAATAATAATCGACAAAAGTGCCGGTTTCAGCCACAGTCTCAGTGAAGCTTGTAGCAGTCAGACCGGTAGCAACCTCAATTTCACCGGGCATACGTGTAACCTTATAGGTCACATCACCTTCGAGAACCTCACCGGTTGTATCGGTGGTAACAGCGTCCCATGTCAGGTTCATAGTGCCGTCGGCATAGCTGAGAGTAGCAGTAGCCGGAGCTGCCGGAGTGCCGGGAGCTACGTATGGTGGCTGTTTGATATATAGACCTGAAACCTCAGGACCTCCTGAATAAGTTGCCAATTTTGTAAGGGCCGCAGTCTCAACGTTTACAGTATATAAACCGAAATCATTGTCATTGTTGGCCGTCCAATAGAGGGTATTGTTTGCTGTGTCGAAGCAAATGTCATCACTCCATTGGGGTTGAAAACCGGTAGACCCTATTACAGTCTCGGCAGCGGTAGTTTTGTCTATTTTTACCAGATAAGCATCGGAAGTCTCAAAACCGGCACCTTCGGCGATACCATATATTTCACCTGCACCATTGATAGCAATAGCGCGATAATTATAGTTTACCGGGCCAACCGGTGTTACGGTTACGGTAGATGGTGCGGAGAATGACAATGTTACCAATTGATAATGAGTGTTATTATCAAAGTTGATACCATAAATCTTATTGTCGGTCGGGTCAGTTGACATCGCAAAGTTCTGCCATTCATACTGGAATTTAGTATAGGTGGCAGAAAAATTCTGTTCTCCGGTTTCCAGATCATACCCTGCGTAAACTGTCTGTTCGTTTTTGTTGTCCCTCCAGGAGCAGTAATACTGATTTTCCTTACCTGCCGCAGAAAGGCGGGCGCTACCTTTACCGATAGTTTGAAATTGAGATACAAAAGAATCGGAATCGGTAGTTGGGATTGTTGCCAATACCGGATACTTAGGCAAGCCCACATTGGCTTGCATTGAAGTTACGATACCATAGAACTCGGCGCCGGGCGCGAGTTTCATGGGCGACTGGGCTTTGGGCACCTTTTTGCCGGCGGGAGTGACTCCCACCGGTTTAGGCACCTTCAGCAAATTTACACTGGCGGGAAGTAGTGCCGCGCAGACACCCCCGCAAAGCATAAGACCGGCTACAGCACCGAATCCTGCCTTTAACATTGAAAATTGCTTCATGCTGAAGTAGATTAGTTAATTATGGTTTTATATGTCTTGTTATTGATAGTCACTATGTAGATGCCTGCGCTGACAGCTACATCGGTGCGAGCGCCACCGCGGAACTCGGCCACCTTGGTGCCGTCGGCTGCGGAGATGCTTACATTCTTGCCCTGAGCGCGGAGCACGGTGATCATGCCCTTGCCGGCGATTACAGTTGTGTTGCCACCGATAACCTCTACACCTGAAGTGTCGGTAGAAACAGCAAATTCATCAGTTGGATCCGATTCACCACGGTTGTCGGCATAGACAGCGCTCACCTGATAGCGGTAGTTTGATTCGGTCTCGATAGCTGTGTCGGCATAGCGTGTATCCTTGACAAGTTCGGCATTCAGTTTCTCGCCATTGCGATAGATGTTGTAACCCTCGACTTTGAGTGCGGGCTGAGGCTTGGGTTCGTAGGTCACATCGTCGATCTGCAGGATAAAGTTCTCGACAGAGCTGCTGTGGATAGCGAAGTATTTCGCACCCTCGGGCAGGTCGAACTCATAGTGTGTCCATGCACCGGGCACTCCATCGACTTTGGAACCTTCGAGAGTGATGAAATCTTCAATCTCGCGGCCGGTCTTCGAATATGCGATAGTGAATGCCTCATGGAAGCTTTCAGAGTAAGCGCGTGCATAGAATTCTATGGTCTGTGCATTGCCTGAAAGTTCGGGAGAGATAGCCCAGTCATCCGAGCATTTGTCATCGATCACGGTGAAGAGGGCGAAAATCGCTTTCGCACCGGTGTTGCCGGCGAGTCCTGAGGGGGTCCAGGGCACTTGGCGATGATCCCAAACCCAGAATGAACCTGTGGTCTCGGCGATAGTGATGCCGGGGAGCGGACCTGCTGCGAAGCCGCCTACGGGGTCGCCGTCAATGTCTACAAACTTCCAGTCGCCGAAGGTATCGGAGAATCCGATGCCATCTTCAAATGATTCGAGAACCGGTTTGGCCTTCATCTGCTCCTCATCGGTGCCGAGTGCCGGAGCTGACCAGCTCAGGTTCACGGTAGCATTGCGGGCGTCAAACTCGGCGTCGAAGGATTCAGGTTTCAGCAGTTCCGAAGCGGTCGGCTTCACATAAAACTCGCGGCTCTGATTGTCGGCCACATTCTCATCTTTATCATAAACCACCTTCACATAGTGAGCTATCGGCTGAGTGGCAAGTGCCGGCATGGTGACATCAAATGTTACCAGGCATGACTTGCGGGCACTGACACTATTGACCTGTTTGGTCTCGGTCAGTTCACCATTGGTGTAAAGTTCCACCTTGAAGTTTTCGGCGATGTTCTTGCCATCGTTGGCTACATAGCTATGTATTTTGTACTGTTCACCGCGGGCTGCTTCTTCGGGAGCATTGATACGGTCAGCCACGAGGTCATGGTCTGCGGTAGAAGCTATGCGGATATCATCGATTACAGTGTAAGCGAAATTATAAGTCAGACAGCGAAGCTTGAACTGGATTGTCTTGCCGGCGAATTTGTCGAGAGGCACGGAAACAGTAGCCCAGCCGGGTTTGTTTTTACCGATCTCCTTGACGATGCCATTATAAATCTGCTCGAAGTTCTCTTCACCCACGGGGCGAATCCATACGCTAACCTCGTTGATGTCGGTATCGTAAGCCACACCGCTTTCACCCGAAGGATTGAACACGGCAAAAGAGATGGCCGGATTTGCCATATCCTTAAGATTGATGAGGCCTGAAATAAGGGCTGCTCCGGTGCCGGGTTGGCTGCCGCGGAAATTGATATAACCGTTGTCGCGGTCATAAGCGTCAACGCCTCCGCCATCGGTGCTTGACATAATTGATGCGAGTCCATAGGTCTCAACGGCCCAGGGATATGAGGTGTAAGAGTTGGTGAATGACTCGCGGATGCGGGTATATGGTGTGCCTACCGGTACAAGTGCCGAGTAGAAGCCACTGCCTTCCACCTTGTCATAACTTGCATGAACAAGACCCTGCACAAAGTTCTGCTCACCCGGTTTCTGAGACTGGAATACAAACTGGCGTGAGGTTTCGCCCAACTTCTTGGTGGTGCGGTAGCCATCTACAGACTCATATACATTATAGCTCAGTCCTGACAGCGGGAGAGTCTTGCCATAGATATCCTTGGTCACTGCGCGCCAGCTGACATGCACTTCACCTTCATTGTCGGTGCGGCGCAGATAAACATTCTCCGGGGGCAGCGGAGCTGCGAATCCTACAAATGCATCGCTTGTGATTGCCAGACCGGTACCCTTGGTGTTTTTAGCGATAGCAGACCATGTGTGCAGACCGCGAGAGGCCTTGTCGTCGGTATAAGAGAGGGACGCGCCCGGAGTCGGGTTATCGAAAGTATGGATAAGATCGCCATCTCTGTAAATATCGATAGCGGTAAGTTCCTCAAGAGGAGCGCCGTTCATGGTGAGAGCCGGGGCCTTCATAGTGATTTCGGCAGTCATGGCGCCACCCATATCGGGAGTAGCGTGGAACGCTGTGGTATATCCTGGAGTGCCGATTGCAGGGCCTCTCTCCACCTTGATGTCGCGCACGAACAGCTGAGTGGTATATTGGTCCGAGATAGCATGGAAGCCGATGCAGTAACCTGTGGTTTCATCGGGATATACATAGAATTCATAAGACTGACCGGCTTTGTCGGTTACCCATGTGGGCTCAAGCAGGGTAGTGGTCATATCTTCGATAGTCGGATCCTTGCCATATTTCACTTCAATCTTTTCAGCGGTTTCCGCTCTGCGGGGGAATGTCACGAAAGAGATCTTGTAGCTGTAATTCTTATCGAGGGCGATATGAGGAGTAATCAGCCAGTCATTCATCGGCAGCGTGGGGTTGTAAGCGATACCGGCGGCATTGCTGGTGCCCATGGCGAGCCAGGTTATGCCATCATTGTTGCTGTCGATTACGGTGTAGCCGTTGAGACCCTCTGCATCGAAATTAACTTGATATGGCACCGGATAATTACCGAGCATCACGGGGTTGGATTTGCCGGGAGCTGAAGTCATGGTGCCCGAAGTGGCTGTTACGGTATAATAGCGAGAAGTTGGGGTATCGGGGAGAGGAACTTTCTCGGTGAATGAGCATTTGGGAGTGTTGGCGAGAGCTACCGAGCCGTCGTCGCGTGTTACTGTATAGGTGATATTCCGGGTATCGATATAACCACCGTTGGCAGATTCGGTAATCGGATCCCAGGTCACAGTAGCGGAACCATCGCGGCTGTATGTGAATTTAGGGGCCGGAGACTTCGGGGTATCCATGCCCACGAATACAGCTGCCACGCGGGTCTTGGGGCCTTCGTTCTGGCCTACCTTGGCATAAATTGTGAAATTATAGAGGCCGGCACCGAGTTGGGTGAAGTCTACAGGAATATTGAGAGTGGTATTCCAGTTAGCGCTCATGTTGACAATCTCGTTGTTTTCGGCCATTACGATTACGGTGAGCGGACCTGAACCGGAAGTGCCGTCGTAGAAGGTAGCCGGAGTGGTCAGAGTTACAGTGCCGGTGAGGGCATCCGCCGGGAAGTTAACCGACACATTGGTACATTCGCCGGGAGCTGCATCGACCGCACGGGGAGCCGGAATGAAGAGACCGGCATACTGGTCCTCCCAATCATAATTCATGATAGTTGTGGCTTTACCTGTCTGCAGGTTGACCTCTGTCAGGAATCCACCCCACACACCGGGAGGAGGCGAAACTGTCCAATACATCTTGCCGGTGGTCTGGTCGATTGTGGCATCGGTCTTGTAGCCGGGTTCGCAGCCGGTAGCGCCGATTCTTGTGACTGCACCTGTGCGGCTTACCGACAGGAGGTCTCCGGCGTAGTCTATGACGTAAATCTTTCCGTCGGGCGCGATAGCAAATGAGGCGAATCCGCCATCGGAGAATGTTCCTGAATACTGGGCAATCACGGTTTTAACAGGAGCGTTACCGGGAATATATTCGATTGTGGCCAGTTCATGCGTGGAACCATCATCGGTAAGGAAGTCTCCCATGATTTTACCGGTGATGGGGTCGTAGGCCATACCGCCGGGGGCCATAAAACCTTTGGTTTCTGTGGTCGTGTAATTATATACCTGTGCTCCGGAAGCTATATCATAGCCAATTGTGGTTGCAATTCCGGAACTTGGGCTGTAAGTATTGCAATAATAGATTCCATCGAGTTCAGCTGCACCATAATTGGCCGGGATTGAATTGAAATAGAAATCGCGGTTCTCGTAAGAATCATTATCATTGGGCACTTGATAAAGGCCTATTTCGGAATTCTCCATATTGACATAGTAAATCAGGCATCCGCGCAGATCGGGGAATCCTGCTGCGACGGGCAATAAACTATGTGAGAATTGTGATGGCGCTAAGCCGGATTTGGCAGTTTTAAAGCCGGAATTCGCAGGCCTAATTTTTGCCTCGAACCAATTGGAGGTTTCATAGTGAGCTTGTTCGGCGAGAGACCTTACAAGTTCTCCTTTGGCTTTGTGTGGGGCTGTGGCGCGCGGGTCGGTATTGCCGGGACTTAAGGCCCATGCTGTAACTAACGCCGCTGAGCAGGTGATTGTCAGGATAGTCTTTTTCATTCCCATCGGTGTTTTGGAAGCGGAGGGATACCATATCGCTTCGGCGGGTGATTATGGAAAAATTACATCACTCCGGCGAGGATAAAGCGACCCTCCGGAGTAGTACGCTCTCTGCAAAAGAGAGCTTGAGAAAGACATTCTATCAATCAGCGCAGGTTGTCGGTTTTGAACCACCTACAATGCAAAATTAATTATAAATTTGAAAATAGCAAACTGATGCAATAAAAAATCAACCATTGTTTTTCAAAGTGTAACTTGAATTTTCCACTTTTCAGACCAAAACAGGCCTGTTTCCGCTCCGATTTCTAACCCATTTGTTAAATAATGCCTAAAATCGCTATCC
>CAMWLY010000068.1 GCA_947175145.1 uncultured Muribaculaceae bacterium
CTCCTCAATGGTCGCGATGTTGAAACTGAAATCCGCGATATGGCTGTCAGCAATCTGGTAAGCCCGGTCGCGGTTATTCCGGAAGTGCGCAGCCGCCTGACCGCTCTACAGCAGGAGATGGGAGCGAATAAGGGAATTGTGATGGATGGTCGCGATATTGGCACCACAGTATTCCCTGACGCGGAGATGAAAGTATTTGTCGAGGCATCGCCGGAGGTTCGGGCGCAACGCAGACTTCTGGAAATGGAGCAAAAGGGCGAAAAAGTAAACTATGAGGAGGTACTTGAAAATATCCGCAATCGAGATCATATAGATTCCACACGTGCGGTCTCACCTCTGCGAAAAGCCGCCGATGCTCATGAGCTAAACAATGACCATCTGACCCACGCCCAACAGATGGAATGGCTCTTAAGTCTTTATAATACCATAATTAAAGAGTGACAAATCTGCATAAGGATAATCAGTACAGGTCCGGACGCTCTTCGCGTCCGGACTCTCCGATAATAGAGATCGATGCAAACTCCGGATTTTGTTTCGGAGTTGTAACCGCTATTCAAAAAGCTGAGGCTGAATTAGGACATGGTGAGCAACTCGCCTGTCTGGGAGATATAGTGCACAATGCTTCGGAAGTCGAGCGCCTGCGCCGTGCAGGCCTTCGCACCATAACCCATGAAGATTTAAAGGATATAAGCGAAGGCAGTGTGCTGCTTCGTGCGCATGGGGAACCACCTTCAACCTACACCTCACTCAAAGCGCGAGGCACACGAATCATTGATGCAACATGTCCGGTGGTACTCAGACTGCAGAAAAGAATCAAGAAAGCCTACGATACCGCGCTGTCGGAATATCAGGCCGGCGAGCGGCAAGATATGCCCGTGATATTGATTTACGGCAAAAAAGGACACGCCGAAGTCAATGGTCTTGTAGGTCAGACCGATGGCAATGCGATAGTCATCGAGAACATGGAGGCGCTCGACACCATAGACCTCGACAAAGACATACTTCTCTATTCGCAGACTACCAAGAGTCTCGAAGGATTCAGGGAGATTGTCGAGAACATAAAGCTTCGCAAGACACACGGGCGCTTCGACTGGTTTGACACAATATGCAGGCAGGTGGCGACCCGCTCCGAGAAAATTAAGGAATTTGCCAGGACTCACGACACTGTGATATTTGTGACGGGAGCCAAGAGTTCCAATGGTAAAGTTCTGCTGCAGGAGTGTCAGAAAGTGAACACCAACACACAAGTAGTGACAGATGCCTCTGATTTAAAAGCTGAATGGTTTCGCGATGCAAAGAAAATCGGAATCTGCGGAGCTACTTCGACACCGGCATGGCTCATGGAGGAAGTAGCGGAGCGGATACGTGAAATGCTTGACAAATTAGAAAAGAGGTAATCACGCAAATATCATGACCGACGATGAAAGATTCATGGCGCTTGCGCTGGCCGAGGCTCAGGAAGCCTACGATGCCGGAGAGGTGCCGATAGGAGCTGTAATAGTGAGCCGCGGCCGAATTATCGGGCGGGGACACAATCTTACGGAAACGCTTACTGATGTAACCGCTCATGCAGAGATGATGGCACTCACTGCAGCGTGCAATACTTTGGGCGGCAAGTATTTACCTGATTGCACAATCTATGTCACAGTGGAGCCTTGCACCATGTGTGCCGGCGCATTAGGCTGGAGCCATATCGGCAGAATAGTATATGGAACGCGCGATGAAAAACGCGGATATTTCAGCTGCACCACTCCCCCGCTGCGTGCGCTTCACCCTAAGACAATAGTGGAAAGCGGGGTGCTGGAAGATGAATGCAAACAAATAATGACGGATTTTTTTAAGAAAATCCGAAAATAAGATAGAATTTTAACTATTTTTGCATATTAAGTTGATTCCGTGCATTATCATATGACTATTTATAGATTCAAATGAGTGCATCAATCAGAGAATCAGCGACAATATATCACAAGCCAAGTTAAAACTTGACATAATTCATGGAACTAAACGACAGAATACGCGGAGCGATAGTAGGGTTTGCCTTTGGAGATGCCCTCGGCTTGGGCAGCGTGTTTATGACCCGCAATGAAGTTGACTCTTACTACCCTGACGGATTGACACGCTTTGATCAGCAAATACGCGATGCACACCGGCTTCAGTGGCAGCGGGGAGAATGGACCAACGACACTGAGATAGTGGTGCGTTTGCTTGAGAATGTGCTTTCTCACGGAAGTTTTGATATCAGGAAGCAGGCAAAAGCTGTAAGGGAATGGTATAAAGAGGGGCACCCCGATGTGTCGCCGGTGTTCCGGGTTATAGTGAGCAATAGTGAGTGGCTTGACCGCCCGATACAGGTAGCTCATGAAGCATGGCGCAATCTCCGGATTCATGAAGCGTCGAACGAGGCTGTGCAGCGTTCGCTGGTTGCAGCCCTGGTATCCAATTCCGAAGATTTGCTTGAGAACACCCGCAAGCTGGTATTGATGACTAACGATGACACTCGGTGTGTATCAACGGCCATGATACTTTCACGCATGATGCATTCGCTTCTTCACCACGGCACAGAGGCCGGATATGAAGAATTAGCGCAATTATGCAACCGCATAGACCCGCGCACTTTGTCATTTTTAGAGATGGCATTTGATGGTGATGTGGAACGCATGCAGCTCGATGATGAAGCCACCTGGTCATGGACTCGCAAAGCCATGGGAGCCGGTTTATGGAGTCTGTGGCACTTCAACGACCCGGCCGAAGCGATACAAGCAGTGGTAATGCAGGGCGGAGATTCCGATACTAATGCCGCAATATCGGGAGCCCTGATAGGACTGAAATATGGTTATTCGGCACTTCCGGCCGAGAAACTAAACCTGGTGCGTCTGGACTATCTGCTCGATTTGGCTGACCGTGTAACCGAATACGCACGCAAGCAGAAGAGTGAATAGCGATGTCAGTAAGCATAAAAGCATGGGTTGAAGCCATGCGTCTGCGCACACTCCCGGTATCGGCAGCAGGAGTAATCACAGGTGCAGGATGCGCGGCATACACAGGTAATTTTCGGGTTCTCCCCTTTATTCTGTGTCTGCTGTTTGCCCTCGGGGCGCAAATTGCCTCAAATTTTGCCAACGAATATTTCGATTATAAAAATGGTTTCGACCGCAAAGGGCGGGCCGGCTTTCGCCGCGGAGTCACCGAAGGAGACATTAAGCCCGGTGCGATGCTTCGCGCCACTCTGCTTACTCTGGCTCTGACCGGAGTCATAGGCTGTCTGCTGATAATATGGGGAGGCTGGTGGCTTATAGCTGTGGGAGTGACTGTAGCCATTTTTGCGCTGGCTTATTCCGCGGGTCCCTGGCCGCTCTCGCATCATGGTCTCGGAGAACTCGCGGTAATAATATTTTTCGGTTTTGTGCCGGTAGTCTTCACATTCTACCTCACAAGCGGAGGTTGGGAATATTATAAGATGCCGCTATATCTCGGAGGGGCAATCGGCCTGATGGGTGCAAATGTACTGGTAGTCAATAATTACCGCGACATCGACGATGACCGGGCCGTAGGCAAGCACACGCTGGCGGTAAAGTTCGGTCCCGAATTTGCCAAGCGATTGTATTTCATAAATGGCATAGCTGCTTTTATGCTCACCGAATTTGCATTGGTGCTGAGTGTTCCGATAATCTGGCAGATAGGTTCGCTTATATATGTGAACCTTCACTATCTGCTCTGGACCCGGCTTTGCATAAGCAAGGGTGCTGAGTTAAATCCGCTGCTTGGGAAAACCGCCATGCTGATGATTTTTGTAAGCGTATGGTTATTTGCCACTTTGGCTGTTAATAATCTGTAAAAGCCTGTTCGGACCGAAATTTTGGATTTAAAGAACCGCTCCAAAATTATTAAATTTGCATCATGGCAGAAGGACAATATAACCGCCGGCAGGGCGGCAAACCACGTTTTGAACCTATCAAAGAGGATCCTACAGGCAAACTTCCCCCTCATGACACAGATCTCGAGGAGGTGGTGCTTGGTGCACTGATGCTTGAAAAAGACGCCTACATGAATGTGGCGGACTTCCTCACTCCCGATTCATTTTATGACCCGCGCAATGCCAAGATTTATGATGCCATAAGCACACTGGGCTTTAATCAGCGGCCTATCGATATGATTACGGTCACCGAGCAGCTCAGAGCCAACGGCACAATCGATGAAGTCGGCGGAGCGATACGCATAGCCGAACTGACATCGCGCGTGTATTCTGCGGCCAATGTGGAATACCACGCCAAGATTGTATCCCAGAAATTTTTAGCGCGCAGACTTATCACATTTGCTTCGCAGATTGAGACCGATGCCTACGATGAGAGCAATGATGTAGACGATTTGCTTCAGCTTGCCGAGGGTCAGCTGTTTGAAATATCGCAGACGCACCTCAAGCGGGAGGTGACACAGATAGACCCGGTGCTCACCTTGGCTCTGGAGCAGATACAGTCGGCCGCCAATTCGGAGACCGGTCTGTCAGGTCTGAAGAGCGGTTATGATGCGCTTGACCGCATGACATCGGGTTGGCAGAATTCGGATTTGATAATCATAGCCGCGCGCCCGGCCATGGGTAAAACCGCTTTTGTGCTCTCGATGGCAAAAAATATGGCCGTCGACTATAGCATACCTGTTGCCATATTTACCCTGGAGATGGCCAATGTGCAGCTTGTGAAGCGATTGATCAGTAATGTGGCGAATCTTGAGGGTGAGAAGATCAAGAGCGGTCAACTGACCGAGGAGGAGACTGAGCGACTGAACCGCCGGACCAGCACCATGTTTTCGGCACCGCTCTATCTCGACGAGACACCCGGTCTTTCGATAACCGAGTTGCGCACCAAAGCACGCAGACTTGTGCGCGAACACGGGGTGAAACTCATCATGATTGACTATCTGCAGCTCATGAGCGCAACCGGCATGAAACTCGGCAGCCGCGAGCAGGAGGTATCGACAATATCACGTTCGCTCAAGGCATTAGCCAAGGAGCTGAATATTCCGATTATAGCGCTGTCTCAGTTGAACCGCTCTACTGAAACGCGAGAAGATAAACGCCCGGTACTTTCCGACCTGCGTGAATCGGGAGCTATCGAGCAGGATGCCGACATAGTCTGCTTCATACATCGCCCGGAGTACTACACCAAGAGCTCCGAAGATGGCAATGGCAATGACATCAGAGGTCTTGCCGAACTCATAGTCGCCAAGCATCGAAATGGTGCCGTGGGAGATGTGAAGCTCAGGTTTGTGGGGAAATATGCGCGATTTGAGAACTGGGACGATTCTTCATCATTTATCTCGGAGGCACTTGAAAACATGGGCAATGATATTCCCGGCATGGAGCGCCGACGCGAAGAATCAAAAGCCAACAGCACCGGTGGAAGCTTTGCCTTCAGCAATCAGGGTGGTTCAATATCCGATACAGACCTGATGCCGGGCCCCGGAGATACCGACATTCCATTTTAATCTATTTTAATCAACAATTTTTAAGAAAAAAAAGAAGTGTCGGTGAACCTACAACCATGATTTTGCGTTTAACAGATAAATAGTACTTAAAGACACTATTTATTCTACAAACTATACTTTACTAAGCTTACTAAAACACAAAATTATGGATAAGAAAGAAAACCGCATCAACAGCGACCTTGCAAGAGAAGAAGCCAATAGCCTCCGCGCTAACGCTAAAAAGAATCGCAACAACTCAACCCGCAAGACCAACAAGCTTTGGTTATGGCTCGGAGTTTTAGTACTCGTATTCATTCTGCTCTGGTGGCTGTTTGCTATGGGAACATTTGAAGATATGCTTGGCGTATTCAACGGCTAATCCATAACAAAGACTTAACAAAAGACCTCGGGATTTCAGATTCCGAGGTCTTTTGTTATTAAGCTATTATAAAATTACTATAAAATCGCGGATTCGTTGCGATAGGAATAATATCCCGATGATGTGATAATCAGATGGTCTACAAAGTGAATTTCCATAGTGGCACACGCTTCTTTGAACTTGCGTGTGATGCTGTCATCTTGAGGAGATGGTCTCAGATTGCCCGAGGGGTGGTTATGCGCGAGCGCTACTGCTTCGGCTCTGGCAAGTATCGCATTTCTGAGAATTTTCTTGCAGTCAAACACCGTGGCTGTGTATCCACCCTCGCTGACACGCATTTTCCCGATGACCTGATGCTGACGGTTCATAAGAATGACCCACATCTCCTCGTGAGGCAGATTAGCGATTTCTGTGCGCATCACTGTATTGATATCCTCGGGGCCCATGATTTTTAATCTCTGCGGCACATCAGCCTCGCTATACCTGCGGGCTATCTCCATGACCGCCTCAACCTGGAGGGCTTTTGTATCGCCCAAACCGCGTATTGAAGTCAGTTCAGCCCTCTCCTTCTGCTGAAGTAGAAGTAAGTTATCTGATGCCATGCGCATCATGTCGCGGCAAAGGGTAGTCACCGGATACCCGGGTAATCCTGTGCGAAGCACTATTGCAAACAATTCAGCAGTAGATAGGGCTTTGATACCCTTGAGGCGCGCCTTCTCTCGCGGTTGTTCATCTTCCGACATTTCCTGCACCTTAGGCAGCGGGGCCGGCTGTTGCGACAGACTCATTCCACCCTCGATGTCATATTCAGGTATCCCTTCGAATGCTTTCTTTCCGCTCATCTAAAGCTTTTCATTTTTTCCCTTGCGAATTTCAATCTCCTGCTGCAGATTGCGGCCGCGACCAAGCAGAATCTTGGTGGTATAAGCCTTGATGAATCCGGTGCCGTAACCGAGCAATTGCACCATAGATGCCGCTACCGCAAGGCATGCGATCTTCAGATTGCGCTCTGCGATAAGCGCTCCTATCCATAAGGCAACTATATATAAAACCAGAGGCAGCAGAAACCAAATATTGAAGCATGAGGCTATCACAAGAGCGATTGCCCCGATAGTAAATACCGCCGGCATCCAGTGCACGAGTTTCATCGAGCCGGGGTAAAGAAGCTGCAGTGTGATTCGCGACATGCCGAACACATGCACCTGCTTCCAGAATTTCCTGAGATTTCCGCGCCGCTTGTGATACACGTAGGCATCAGGGAAGAGTGCTATTTTAAAGCCGGCCATTCTGATGCGGGTAGACATGTCGATATCCTCGCTGAACATTTCCCGGAATCCACCGACCTTATCATAAACAGCACGCGAGAAACCCATATTGAATGTGCGGGGAGTGAATTTTTCCATCGACACCTTACCGCCTCTTATACCGCCGGTGGTGAGGAAGGAGGTCATGGCATAATTTATGGCCTTCTGCACCGGAGTAAAAGAATCATGAGCGGCATCGGGACCCCCGAAGCAGTCCACAGGATTTTCTCTAAGCGACTTCCGCACAGACGCGATATAATCCGGAGGGAGAATCACGTCGGAGTCCACAAAAATGAACCACTGACCCGAGGCGCGCTCCATGCCGTAATTGCGGGCTATGCTTCTACCCTCGTTGGGTTTGCGGAAATATTTAAGTCTCAGCGAGTCATACCCCACCACATTAAGTGCCCCATCGGGCAGCGTTTCCGCTTCCAGACAGGGCACTGTGGATCCATCCTCGACGATTACTATTTCAAAGTCTTTGTCAGTCTGAGCCTTAAGACTCTCGAGAAGCTCAGCGACTTCGTCGGGGCGGTTATATACGGGTACTATGATAGATATCAGTTCCAACTCAGGCTTTGATGCGGCTCACATAGCTGCCGTCGCGAGTATCAACCTCGATGAGCTCACCTTCGTTGACAAACAGAGGCACACGCACTGTTGCACCGGTTTCAACTGTAGCGGGTTTGAGGGTGTTGGTTGCGGTATCACCCTTCAGACCGGGTTCGGTATAAGTGATTTTCAACACTGTCTTAGTGGGCATTTCAGCATAAAGCACAGTATTGGTAGAAGCATCAGATACAACCTCTACGATGTCACCCTCTTTCATGAAAGCGGCACCGGTCACAAGTTCCTTGCTGATAGGGATCTGCTCGAAAGTCTCATTGTTCATGAAGATATCGTCTTCACCATCGGCATAGAGATACTGATACGGACGACGCTCCACGCGAACGTCTTCGAGTTTTTCGCCGATATTGAAACGACGCTCGATCACACGGCCATCGACTACATTTTTGAGTTTTGTGCGCATGAAGGTATTACCCTTGCCGGGTTTCACATGCAGGAACTCCACGCAGAAATAGAGACTGTTATCAAGGCGGATACATGTTCCGTTCTTGATGTCTTGAGCATTCATCATTGCTTATATAAGTTTTATCGTTATAATCCTTAAATTTCGAAATGCAAATTTAGAAAAAAAACTTGATAGATTTCAGATTTCGGATTTTAGATTTCAGATTTTTTGCGAACCCTACACAAAAATAAAAGGGAGAGACCTCTCGGCCTGAATTTCGACACTGATCTTCGACACTTTTAAGGGTCGTACATTTGTACGGTTAAATAAATTTGAATAATTTTATCTTCAATACTCAGGACATTCAAGCATGGAATAAGACAGATTAAGGGTTGGTTCCAAACCGTGTTTAACGTTCGGTCCCCATGCTTTTACATCTAAAGACTGGATAGTTCGTTGGGGCAGCTTGACTGACCCCGAGTTTGCGACGAGAGTGCAAAAGATGTGTCTCCTGACATTAAAGAATTGCATTATGACGTATATTGGCATCGACATCAGCAAAGCGAGTTTCGTAGCAGCCTTCCCAAAGGAAGGAGGATACCGGACCGAAACATTCAGCAATGATGCAAAAGGGATCCGCAAGTTCATCAACAAACTGGATGCGGACCATCATTGTGTAATGGAAGCTACAGGCAACTACTGTTTTCTACTTCTATATCTCCTTGATAAGGCTTCCATACCCGCAAGTCTCATTAATCCGAAAAAGATTAAGAACTACGCCAAGGTAATGATGTCGGTGACCAAGACCGATGCCAAGGATGCATGTCTCATTGCTGACTTCGGTGAACGATTCAATCCGGAACCATATAAATTTCCTTCTGAGCAGATTATGATCCTCAAACAGAAGAAAACTGTACTCAAGCAGTTGCAGAAACAGCTCATTGCCACCAAGAATCTTCTGTCATCCATTGAGCCACTGCCCGTTAAGGACAAGAAGTGTATAGGTTCCCTGAAACAGACAATCACTTTCCTCGAAAAGCAGATCAAGTACATGCAGCAGGAAATGGAAGCTGTTGTGTCCGATGTCTTCGACAAGCAACTTAAACTCCTGACTTCTGTCAAAGGGATAGGGGTCACGCTTGCTACGGCTCTTATCATCGCCACCGGAGGCTTTACCTATTTTGACAATGCCAAGCAACTGAGTCGCTTCATCGGTATATGTCCGACCATAGAGCAATCAGGAACGAGCGTCAATATCCGAGGACACATCAACCGTAACGGAGATGAGACCTTGCGTTCGATGCTGTACGTGGCCGCATGGTCTGCGTCTCAGCACAACACAGCCTGCAAGGAGCTTTATCAATGTTTGAGGGGACGAGGGAAATCCGGAAAGGTCGCTATGGTTGCGGTTGCCAACAAACTTGTGAGACAGGCTTTCGCCGTTGCGACATCCAATACGTCATATATCGACGGTCTCGTCTCTACGAAACCTGATACCGCCGTCTGAACACTTCCTCTTTCCTTCTGGAGGGGGATGCCTGAGCGGCGGGGGCGGCCTAAACCGCTCCCAAGAGCGGACTGCGGCAATGTTATTTCTCAAATAATATAAGAGGAGGTAATT
>CAMWLY010000069.1 GCA_947175145.1 uncultured Muribaculaceae bacterium
TCATATTACTGATATTCAGTAGTTATTTATGCGATTTCAAAAAGCATAAACAATATGCGAGATTACTCTATTTTATATTGTTTATTCTTTTCTATGTCGTATCCGCACTGCGATATCACATCGGTGGCGACACACTGATGTATATCAGCTTTCATAAATATTATCCTGATTTTTTTGACTTCACCTGGGCCAAGGATGTCAATTGGTTCAACACTAACGTCAGGGCCAATTATCAGCCGGGCTGGATTCTTTATGCAATGTTGGTGAGATCGCTGAATCCGGACTTTATGTTTATGCAGATTGTTTCTGCATTTATAGTCAATTGCGGTATTTTTTACGCCATACGGAAATATTCACCATATCCCTTTACCACACTTCTGATATATTTCCTGACCTTCACATTTATCATGTTTGAGTTTGAGGTGCTTCGAGAAGCTGTTGGAGTAGGATTCTTTCTTCTGATAGCATTCGACGGTTGGATGCAAAAGAAGTGGGTAAGATATTATATAGGTGCATTCATAGCCTACATGTTTCATAGTTCCGCTATATTGATGTTTGCACTCCCATTTATACGATATATTAACTGGAAAAACCGGACATATCTTCTATTCTTTATCTTGCCGGCGCTAATACTTGGATTTGCGGGCAGAATATTTCTTGGGGACATCATCAGCAACTTGCTTGATGCGCAAAGTTCGATGCAATTCTATAATAATAGAGCTATCGACTCCGCATATAATACCAACTACATATTTACCACCCTATATCAGCCATTCATGCTGCTCGCCTTCATGATTTTATGGAGGAAATATGTAAATCCCACTCTGGTGCCGATTGTATTCGCCACCATTACCATACAAATCTTTGCGCTATTCGACTTTGACTGTGCAAGACTGGCGAATTATATTATGATACCGACATATATCGCTATAACTTCAATACTCTTCAAACTCGCCAAAAGAGCCAAAACGATTTGGGTTGTGGTCCTATTTATGTTGGTCTACTATGTGCCAAATGCATATGTGGTCTGGAGCGGCGGTGAAAAGAGTTGGAGCCGATATATTCCATATCAGACAGCAATATATCCTAATCAGACAGAAGCTCAGAAAAGATACTGGAAATGAAGATATTGCTTCTTACAAGTATTTATCCGATACCCGGAATACGCATTCCCGGGGGGACTGACGTATGCCATTATTTTTCCAAAGAGTGGAAGAATCAGGGACACGATGTGATGGTAGTGAACACGTATACTATCTATCCCCGAATATTACATTGGTTAGGAGAAAAATTCGGAGCAGCAATTGCCAATATCTTCCCGGTAAGTATAAATACCTTGAGACCTAAGGAACCATTGGAATTTGAAGTAGATGGTGTTCCTGTGCTGTTGTCATCAACATACAAGCGTTTTCCGAAACTCCCTTTTCCCGACAAATCAATTCACCTTACTGCCGATAGAATTTTTACATGGCTTAAGAGAAAGAATTTCCGACCCGACATCATTACATGCCATTTTTTGCACCCTAATATAGAACTTTCAAAATATCTCAAGGAATATTTTCCGGACACGCCGGTGGGCATCAGCCTTCACGGGAAGATTTCATCACCCAATGATATAACCACAATTGAAAAGCTTGGAAATAATATAGATTTCTGGGGATTCCGCTCATATCCGATAGCCGGATCTTTTCACAAAAATATCAAACAACCAGACAGGGAGCTTTATTGCTTCTCGGGGATACCGGCTGATTTTATCGAGCCTTCAGCAGTTGATAAACACAATCATGAGGGTGTTCATAAGTATATCTTTGTCGGTAATTTGATTCACCGCAAACACCCTGAAGCTGTAATAAAAGGACTTGCTGAGTCCGGAATTAATTTTGAACTTGAAATTATAGGCAGCGGACAACTTGAGGAGAAGCTAAAGACGCTGACTAAAGAATTAAAAGTCCGGGATAAAGTTATCTTCTCGGGGAGGTTATCGAGAGAAGAGGTAACCTCGAGGATGCGCGATGCAGAATGCCTCATAATGATAAGCCAAGATGAGACATTCGGCCTTGTATACCTTGAAGCCATGGCAAAAGGGTGTCTTGTGATTGCATCAAAAGAGGAGGGAATGGACGGCATTTTAAAATCCGATGAAAATGGTTGGCTTGTAAGTGCGGGGAGTGCTGATGAGTTGTCGAAGCAGATTATAAAAATCAATAATCTGAATATCTCCGAAAAATTAACTATAGCCCAAAATGCCATCAAAACAGCTTCTGAGATGACAGATAGCATAGCTGCACAAAATTATATGGATAAACTTTTGGATTTCTCTCAGAGTTCTGCCAAATAGATTAAAAATTCCAAACGCCATGATCTGAGGAGCTGTTAAAAAAATTTAGAATTAGAGGAGTCAGAGTGGAATAAAACATGATACGAGGCGTTATATATAAGGATTTCTAAGTATAAACCGCACTTGATAATGCATAGAAATTAACAATTTCCAAGAATCATCACACAAGGAATGTTGCTTTCGTTTGTAATAGTTGAATACAACTCCCTCGGTGAGGTAAAAAAATGCCTCTCATCACTTGATTCCCTCAAAGGAATCGAGCATGAGGTGATAGTTAGTTCCAACTCTTCTTACGATACCGCCAAGCGCAATCTTCTGTTGAAAGAATCTCCGGCAAATACCAAGTGGGTATTCAATGATCGCAATGGTGGATTTGCATACGCGATGAACCGTGGTTTGGAGAAAGCTTCAGGAGAAATTCTGGTGATTATGAATCCCGACATCGAGTTGCGATATGGTATTGGTGAAATGTACCGATTTCTTGTGTCACATCCGGAACTTGGTGCGGTAGCCCCTCAGGTGATAGACCGCGATGGGAATCTTCAAGATAGCGCCCGGCCTTACGTAACACCCTGGAGATTCTTCAAGCGCCAGATGAAGCGCATTGCTACCGGGCAAGAAGTTGTGCTGAATCCTAAAATGGATTATAACAAAGCTCAAACCGTGGATTGGGTTATCGGCACAATGATTATGGCTACGCGTGAGGCCTATAATCGCACAGGCGGCCTATCGGAAGCATATTTCATGTATGGTGAAGATCTGGATTGGTGTACAAGAATCCGTAAAGCCGGCTTAGAGATTGCTTTCTTCCCAGGGGCACAAATCATTTATAAAGGCACACGTCGCGCCCGCCACTCATGGAAATTTACAAAAATCTTCTTTAAGAGTCACCTACACTACTGGACTAAATTCGGACCATTTTCTCTTTTCCTCCCCCACCGACAAGACATTAACTTTATGACCAAATAGAAAAAGCTACCGCGATTGCGATAGCTTTTTCCATTTCTTACCGTGTTATATTATGGCTTAATTTGTGTGGGAGAATTACCCGCGGAGAGTTCACGCAGCGCTTTTGAGACTGTCGGATCTTCACTATTCAGAATTTCTACAAATGCTTCATAACCGACCAAATCACGTGCGATACATGCTCTCAACATATTTATCAACAACCCTTTGGATTTATTTATATAATACCAACGGGCGGGTACTCCATGAGCAGCGGCATAATTCACAAATGCTGTCAGAAGGGCATTGTCGCGTGGAATGACCCTATCCATTTCAGCAATTGATTTTTTATCTCTCAACATCGGACGATAAGTCTTCGCTAACTCTCGTGCGAACTTCTGAATCAAGCCCTGATTCATTACTTCTATATAATAAGAGGTAATGCCGATCGTATCTTCAGGCACAAAGATGTCGGGCATTATACCTCCGCCACCATAAACTGTGCGACCACCGAGAGTAGTGAATTTTTTACTTTTATCGAGATGTATTGAATCTTGGGAATAGAACTCTCCATTATTATATCTATTCACTATGTCCATCTGGTATTTTCCATCGGCACCGCGCTTATATTCCTTCTGAATAGATCTGCCTGACGGAACAAAATATCTGGCTACAGTCAGACGGATTGCACTGCTGTCGGGAAGGGCAATCTGATTCTGCACAAGACCTTTGCCGAATGTGCGGCGCCCGATCACAAGCCCTCGGTCATTATCCTGAATAGCACCGGCAAATATTTCGGCCGCTGAAGCGGAATATTCATTTGCAAGAACCACAACCTCGGCATCATGAAATTGACCTGAATCATCACTTACAGCGTATGTCTCATTTTCAGGGGTTCGCCCTTTGGTAAATACTATCATTCTACCCTCTGGTAAAAATTCATTTGCCATGAGAATAGCCTGATCCATATACCCACCGGAATTGCCACGCATATCGATGACATATTTAGTAGCTCCTTTACTCTTCAGATCTACAAGTGCAGTAAGAAACTCACTATATGTGTTGCGGGCGAATTTACTTACTTTTATGTAGCCAACCTTAGAGTCAAGCATATAAGATGCATCAACGCTGTGCGAGGGAATATCACCGCGTGTAATCTCAAAAGCAAGATTTTTTTTGGAATTGGGTCTTTTCACATTGACCTTAACCTTGGAACCTTGCTGTCCGCGAAGAGTTTTGAACACTACATCATTAGAGACTTCGGCACCGGAGAGCTTTTTGCCGTTGGCATCAAGAATCATATCACCTGGCAATATACCTACAGCTTCCGCCGGACCGCCTGTTACCACCTCTACTACATTGACAGTATCATTAATCACCTGAAACATGATACCTACTCCACCAAATGAGCCCTCAAGCTCATCGTTAGTGGTCTGCAATTCTGAGGCAGGTATATATACAGAATGGGGATCCAATGACGCAAGCAATTCCGGAATCGTGCTATCAAGCAGAGAATCTGTATTGATCTTATCTACATATTGCCCAGAGATAAGATCGAGTATCATTCTCAGCTTCTCTTCAGTTGGCGAAACCTTCTGAACACCTGTATATTTACCTATAAATATACCCCCTATGATACCGAGGGACAATGCTATCGGCACAAGTGCCGCACTGATATTTTTCTTTGCAGACATTAAATAACTCTACTATTATTCTTTGTCGGAATCAGGAATATGAATTACTTCCACACCGGCTTCACGTAGTAAATCAAGTCCATCGGTGATGCGATAGAGTTCTGAGAATACAACCCTCTTTATACCGGCTTGAATTATAAGTTTTGAGCATTCCATGCATGGACTGGCAGTCACATATAATGTGCTGCCATCGCTTGAATTATTGCTTCGTGCAACCTTCGTTATTGCATTTGCTTCGGCATGGAGCACATATGGTTGCGTAACACCATCCGGAGTTTCACAGACATTCGGAAAACCAGACGGGGTGCCATTGTAACCATCAGAGATAATCATCTTATCTCTGACTATAAGTGCACCGACTTTGCGTCGAACACAATATGAATTTTCACTCCAAATCCGTGCCATCTGCAAGTAGCGACGATCTAAAGCATCCTGTTTTTGACTCATCAACAAACTTATATTTGCTTTTAAAATGGGTATTACAGTTCTGAATTATCTATCAGGAATCTTTCAGCATCAATCGCAG
The DNA here is from genome assembly GCA_947175145.1 of uncultured Muribaculaceae bacterium. Taxonomy (GTDB): domain Bacteria; phylum Bacteroidota; class Bacteroidia; order Bacteroidales; family Muribaculaceae; genus Lepagella. The sequence goes on from CAMWLY010000069.1 coordinate 5,504, forward strand.
CTCTACAACCAGTTCCGGCCGATGTAACGGCCTGTCTGTAGATAGGATCCGCACAGTCGCCTGCAGCAAAGACACCTTCGATATTGGTGCGTGTTGTAGGGGCATCTGTTTTTATGTAGCCTTGTTCATCAAGTTCTATGAATGGCTTAAATATATCAGTATTGGGGTGATGCCCGATAGCGAGGAAAAAACCATCTATGGAGATATCGAAATATTCCTCCTTTTCTGTATCCTTGTGTCTAACCAGTTTGGCACCCTCGACACCCTGCTCTCCGAAAAGACCTACAGTATTACAATTGAACAGAATTTCAATCTTGTCATTGCTCATCACACGCTGCTTCATAACATTAGAAGCGCGCAGATAATCCTTGCGGACAATCATATATACTTTCTGTGCCAATGAAGAGAGATAAAGGGCTTCCTCGCAAGCAGTGTCACCACCGCCCACAACTGCCACTGTTTTATTGCGATAGAAGAAACCATCGCAAGTAGCGCATGCACTTACACCAAGTCCGTTATATTTATCTTCATCTGGTAATCCCAGATATTTTGCAGATGCACCGGTAGAGATAATCACGGTTTCTGCAATATATGTATCTCCCCGGTCATCTACGCAAGTAAAGGGTCTTTTCGAGAAGTCAACTTTGGTAATAGTCCTTGGCTTTACCACTGTGCCGAAACGCTCAGCTTGATCGCGCAGCTCCTGCATCATCTCCATACCCTGTATACCCTTGGGGTAACCCGGAAAATTCTCTATCTCTGTAGTTTGAGTTAATTGTCCTCCCGGCTGGTTTCCTTCAAGCAATATAGGATTCAACAAAGCCCTTGAAGCATAAATCGCGGCTGTATAGCCGGCAGGTCCGGAACCTATGATCAACACTTTTGTATTTATGGTCTCCATAGTTTATGGTTTATGGTCTATTATCAGAAATATTTTTAAGTGAACACCTCTAAATATAACAATTGAATTCTTAAAATTATTTATCTGAGGTCGATTATCTGATAGTCAGGATGAGATTTTGCATCAAACTTGAAATCTGATTCCTTGGAATTAGAAGTTAAATTCAATTCTGAAACCTGAATTTGCGTAACTGCATCATTCTTATCCCTTATTATAAATCTCACGGGTAGCAGCGATTTCTTGTTAATCGCAATCTCAATGGCTTTGACATCAGATTTTTTAGTCTTGGGATTTAATAAGATCAGATGATTATTAGTGTCCGTTCTTTTCGACTTATATACATTAAAATCCTTTACATAGCTGTCGAGGTATGAGAATGGGTTACTTTCCGCAATCTCCTGACTGCCGGGATTAACAAGAGTAACCTCGCCTGTCGCTTCGGAAAGTGTCCACATATATTTGCCATCATACCAAGTTATCGCCCCCGGAACCTTAAGTCTGAATTTCTTCCCTCTGGCCTTAAAATCACCTGTGGTGCTATGCTGTGCATATTTGACTGTGAATTTTGCCGAAACACTGTTGGATCCTTTGACTTTGGCGACTGCGGTTTGCATTATTCTCTCCGCATGTGTAGCAGAATAGGCCGGCGCATACGAAAATAATGCAATTGTAAAACAGATGACAATATTTAATAATTTTGGTTTCATAGAGTTGAGAGTATTTCTTCAAGCGACATGGCATCGACAAGGACCTGACGGGGTTTACCTCCGAGTGATGGCCCGACCACTCCAAGAGCTTCAAGCTGATCCATGATTCTACCTGCTCTATTATATCCTATTCCGTAGTTGCGCTGCACATTTGAAGTCGATGCGCGACCCGACTTCACAATTGCTCTCGCAATCTCCGCCAGCATCGGATCTCTATCAGCGAGAGAAGCAACATCGGCACTCCCCTCTTTGGCTTCAATCATTGGTTCAGGAAGCTCATAAATGCCTTGTGGATAAGGTTGCTTGGAAATATAATCACAAATCTCCTCAACCTCCGGAGTGTCGATAAATGCACATTGCACACGCACCATCTCCGAGCTATTGAATATAAGCATATCACCTCGGCCTATAAGTTGCTGGGCACCGGTTGAGTCAAGAATTGTTTTTGAATCGACTCCCGATGAGACCTTAAATGAAATTCTCGCCGGGAAGTTCGCCTTGATAATACCAGTAATGACATCGGTTGAAGGTCTCTGAGTCGCAATAATCACGTGCATACCTACTGCTCTCGCTTTCTGTGCGAGACGAGCAATAGGTAATTCCACATTCTTCTTCAATTCCATAACCAGGTCACCGAACTCATCGACAATCACTACGATATATGGCAGGAACTTATGACCCTCCGCCGGATTAAGTGCGCAATCTCGAATCTTACGATTATATTCTTCTATATTTCGTGTGTGCGCATTCTTGAGCAGTGTATACCGGTTTTCCATCTCAATAACCAATGAATTCAGAGTAGCTTCAACCTTGCTTGAATCGGTTATAACCGGTTCACCGTCTGAATCTCCCGGAATCATAGCCATATAATAATTCTTAAGTTTATTATATAGGCTGAATTCAACCTGCTTGGGGTCAATCATCACAAATTTCACTTCATGTGGAGCTTTGCGATAAAGTATAGAGGTGATTATAGCATTCAATCCCACCGATTTTCCTTGACCGGTCGCTCCGGCCACAAGCAAATGAGGCATTTTAGCCAAATCGGCAATATACACCTCATTGGAAATGGTGCTACCTAAAGCTATCGGGAGATTAAATCGTGTTTCCTGATATTTGCGCGATTGTATGACCGTGCGCATCGATACCATCTGCGGATCCTTATTTGCCACTTCAATACCAACAGTTCCTTTACCGGGAATGGGTGCGATTATTCGAACTCCTATGGCAGATAAGCTTAACGCAATATCATCGACCAAATTTCGGATATTTGAAATTTTCACGCCTGTAGCCGGAACTATCTCATATAGTGTTACAGTTGGTCCGATGGTCGCTTCAATGCTCACAATCTTGATACCGAAGTCTAGAAGCGTCTTTTCAATCTTCTTCTTATTTTCAACCTGTTCGGCGGCATCAATATTTACTCTCTCCTTTCCGGGACGAAGTATCTCTACCGGTGGAAATTTATATTTTTGAGCTTCAAGATGTTCTATATCCGAGCGGTATCGCTGATGCTTGGTCTGATCAATAGTGTTGACATTGACCACCATCTTATTATCTTCTTCATTATTCTCGGCAGTTTCAATATCAGCAGGTTCACTATCCGCAGGATTGACATCCTCGGAGAAGGCCTCGACATTTTCTTCGTCGAAATCTGAAGAGGGACTGTCGGCTAATTCTTGCTCCTGAATTGAATAGATCGGAGTGTCGGTCTCCTCGAATTCCAGCTGTTCTTCAGCCGGATAATTTAAATTATCTTCAATAGGGGTTAAATTTGCTGTCTCACCGGCTTTGAGATCGTCGATCTTCTCTTGCTCACGCATGCGACGCATCTCAGCCTCTTCTGCCTCGCGGGCAGCTTTCAGTTCGGCTGCTATGCGCTTTCTTTCGCTGCGCTCATGCTTTTTACGCAGAATCCAGTTAACTAAATCACGAAGACAAATAACTATGAATACCGCAACCATAAAGATGCTGAGCAATACAGCACCAATACCTCCTATAAAGTTAATTATGAACTCATTGACATATGTGCCATGATAACCTCCCCAGTTCACGGCTGTGTGCATGCTATAGGTGAACAAACCTATTATCAGAGACACGGTTACCAATGCAACCAGGCATTTTATTGTAAAATCAAGAGTCTTGAAGCGCGGTTTGCCTATTAGAAGTTTAAGGCTTATAGCGGCGAGCCATATTATAATCACAATCGAACCAAGGCCAAAACCTTCGTTAATTAACAATTCAGATAATCTGGCACCCCCTTCGCCAGCCGGGTTACTGATGCCTGTAGCATATCCGATCGGTGAGGAGAGTATTCTTGATTGATCCTGAATACATGTAGAGAAATAGCTGCAGAATGCAACTCCGAAATAAACTGCAAGTAAACCTATAAAAAGACCAGATAGTATCCTGAAAGATGTGCCGGTAAAAAATTCTTTGATTTTTCTTGCAATACCAGGGTTTGCAGTTGCTGCGGGAACAACAGTCTTCGGTTCCGGTTTTGGCTCTTTTGCAGTAGGGCGTTTGCGTTTCCTTCTCGGTGTCCTCGGTTCTGGCTGAGAAGGGCTTTCTGACCCGGTCGATGGATGCACCGGAAGTTCATCTGAATAGTTTATCTCGGGAGTATAATTATCGTAGTTGCGCATTGGCTATTAGT
>CAMWLY010000070.1 GCA_947175145.1 uncultured Muribaculaceae bacterium
GTCTATATCTGATTATTGATATGTTATCTCAACCTTTGGCTTAGTGTCGCGATACATAGGCATAACCAACCCTGTGGGAGCTCCGACATAAGTCGGATCAGATATCCACCATTTCCGGCCTTGAGAATCATAACTTACGCCATCTATCGGAGAGTCGAGAGTGATAGTGGCGGCAGCGTGACCCGGAAAAGTAACTATCTGTGCCGGTTTACCGATAGCATTCCATAAGAAATATGTGTAGAAGATCGCGCGATCTTCACAATCATTCTTAGGATAATAGAGTGTCTCTTCGATGAAGTATGGTTTTTCGAATCCATGGAAATCTTCATCGGTGGCATAATCAAATGCACGCTGCATAAAACCGAGTAATTTCTCCGCTCCCTGATCGGCCGGCAGTGTCGCAAGCTGGTCATGTATCTGCTGAGTAACCGATGCACGAAGTTTGGGATCAGGATTGCAACGGCCATATTCGCTGACCTCCATCTGAGGATAATTGTAGAGCAATGGAATTAGATTTTCATTCACATTTCCACTGATACTGATTCCACCATAAGCAATTTCGAATGGCTTTGGTTTGGAGGGCAGGTTAAGTTGGCCGATAAGCATATCTATCGGTTTATTCTGATTCAGATCCTCCGGTATTCTACATGTGGAAATCGGTTGACCGGCTATTGCGTGTTGATCTATCCCTTCGGGAGTAAAGATATAATATTTACGCCCGTCCATCTTCAGGAAAGTTCTGGCATGAACTGTTCGGTCGAGCGGCAGCAAAAGCATGGGAACCCCTGTGGCAGTGGTCGCCAGACGCGAATCATAGCCCAGATGAGCGAGCAGATAGTGCAGAAGTGAAATACGCGACGTCGCATCAGCATCAGCATGCCGGGTGTTTACGTATGATTCTGCGAGTTTATAAGTCAGATAACCGTTGAGCCCAGCCTCAGCGGCCAGCGCTTGAAGTGCCGGAACCACATTTGATGCGACCTCCTGTCTATCAAGTTCACGCCAGTGAGCAGCATAATCATTATTAGAATAAAGCTTGTGACTTATCTGATAGTCAGCATGAGATATCTGCACGGGCATAGTGCCGAGCAGAAAGCGGTCGGTAGCTCTATCTGATTTTGGCTTAGAAGTGGCTTTAGGCACTTCGGCACGCGGTGTCGCCGGCCCCGGAGTCTCCCTTTCAGGTTCTGTGGGTTGTGCAGGAGTCTGAGGTTTCTCCGGTTTATAAACCGGAAGCTTCCTCGGTTCCGGAGTGGCATCACGACTTGTGCCGTTCAAGCTTTGATACTCGTGCCACTCTCCGGCTAAAAAGTCAGCATAATTGTCGAGCAGAGTTTTGCGAAACTGCTGGTAATTACCCTTAACTCGGGCGCGGAATTCCTCAAACGACTCGCGTTGGGTCTGCGCCATGGCGTCCGGGGATAACATACCCGTCGCCATGAGCAACGCAACCGCTATCACAGTCAGTTTTCGTGATGACATCGCTCCAATTACTTATCGAAACCTTCGCGAACGAAACCTGAGATTTTATCTCCAATCTTCTGAGCAGCTTCGCTGTCTTTAAGAGCGCCCTCGAGTGCACGCTGACGAGCTTTTGATGCAGCCTTCTCAGATACGATAAAATAAGAACGAACTTCGAAGGAGCCGTTGCCGTTATCGTGGATAATTGTATATGAGGGTTCAAGTTCGCCGCGAATCTCTTTCTCTACCAGTCGCTCGTAAGCAGCATAGAAATTATCGAATTCAGCTGAAGGCTCTACACCGTTGGCAGCCATGTCGGCAAGCACACGTCCCTGAAGAGTTGAACCCGCTTCCTGAGCGTAGGTGATGACAGCCGAATTGATAGCAGATTGTTTGCCGATATTTTTTGATTTTGTCGACGATGAGATACCTTCCACCTCATGTCCGTCTTCACCGAGCTGATTCAGCTTGTCATAATGATTGGCGAGTGAGAACTCTAGTGTGCGGCTGCCCAGAATAGTCCAGCCACCTTTTTTGTATTCTTTAAGCTTCTGGCTGAGCTCTTTTTTACGTGCCTTTTCAAGCTGTTTATTTGCTGCATCAGCATAGAAAGGCATGACAAATGCCAGCGCCAGAATAAGAGTGATAATCTTCTTCATGATTATTAAGTATTTATGTGTTAATTAAATTTTATTCGATAGTTATTAGAAATAATTGAAAGATTACTTTTATTCGGTGATTGTGAGTAGCATGGTGTGAACCCCCATCTTATTATCTTTCTGGCGAGTTTTCAACAGCCACTTCGTGAATTCAGAAGAAGTAGTGGAATTCAGACCGCCAGAGTTGCGGGTGACCGGTCGGGAATAAGGATTTGGTGAGAAAATCACATATAACCTGTTATATTCTCTTTCATCTTCAGCTGTCATGATTAATTCTTCTTCCGGTCCATATTTGCCACCACCGAGTTTTTCCGAAAAGAACACATAATCCTCTCCCCGCTTAAGCTTGAGTTCGGACTTGGTATCGCGCGGATAGGGCAGAAGTTCGTGAACCTGACGGTGCTCATCTTCAAGATATACGGAGATATATCCGTCAGAAGAGGGATTAAACAGTAGAAATAGCTCATCGCCATTGCGAAATTCATTACCGGAATTAGCGCGTTTGGTGCCATTGCGTAACACTATCGCCTCAAAATCCACCGCCTCGTTGGAAATCTCGCGTGCACGTCCGCGAACCTTACAGGTAACTATCAGATTTTGGTTGGCATCCATGCTGAATTCATACTTCGGTTCCTGTGTGTCACCAAGCCATTCACCTTTAACTTCAGTTGAACTCAGGGCAAGGAAATCATTGGTTTCACGGCCATTCTTAACTATATCATTTTGCTGAATGGTTTGTGTAAGCAGAGTGCCGTATTCCCGGGCGAGAGCTTCCAGACGAGCTTGTGTGGCAGCTATCTCCATAATCTCGACACGTGATTTCCTGCCATCATCATAATATGTGTATTCTCCTGAAATTTCACGAACAGCTCCGGCACCATGGGCAATCAGCGAATTCAGGCACAACAAGACTGACAGAGTTGTGAAAATCCTCAGTTTCATTTCAAGAGCCGTTTGGAGTTGAGATTGTTGCTTAATGAGCCCGACACTTTCATAGTAGGCGTCTGAGGCTTACCATTGATGGTCAGCGAATGCTTCTTTACATTTGATGTCACATACTCCGCCAGTTCACCCAGAGTAGCCTTTCCCTTAGTATCCTGAAGTTTCTTGAGAAGGAAATAAGTAAAGATACCGTGATTCTTCTCTTGATAGGGGAGAGCTGTTTCCTGATCAGATGCCGCGCTAAGCACATACATATTTCCTTCGGGAGCGGCCACACGCGGTTTGATAGCTACACCGCGAGCCTCGGCAAGCATTCCGCCATCGCGTGTCGAGCCACTGAAGCAGGCATCAAGAAAGACCATCACATTTTCAGCTCTGGATCCGGAAAGATCGGAATATAATTTCTTAAGAGGATAAGTCACGGCAGTCATCACTCCATCTCCGTCGACAGGCAGCAGGAATGCATCTTTAGTCGCTTCATCGGGAATACCATGGCCGGCATAATAGAATATCAGATCCACACCATCGCCCAACGCCTGCACAAGATTCTGAATCTTTTTGACAGAACCGAGCATTTCGGCAAATGTCACATTTTCCATCAGTATAACCTGTGAATCAGGGATGCCGAGAGTGTTTCGGCAGTATTGGGCGAAGGTTTCTCCATCGTTGAGAGCGGAAGTCACCTGCGACACATTCTTATAGTTTTCGTTTGCCCAGATGAGTGCCACAGTTTTGTCTGATCTGCGGGTTGTCATCGGAATATTTTCATCTACATCAGATTTAGCTCTGATTACAGAGCCTCCTGCGGACTGAGATGTCTTTTGAGATGAGCCTTGAGTGCGTTGGCGCATGGCGGTACCTTGTGCCAGATATGAACCCACATCGACTTTGACTTCTGTAAAATCGTAAGTGGCCGCGCGTTGTGAATTGTAAGTATATGTCTTGCCTGAGGGAACCGAGAGTTCAACACTCGCTATCGCCGGACGATTGTTTTCGATATAGAACTTCGGATTCCGCATCTGCACACTATTCCACTGAGCCTTGAAAGTTTCAGCTTCTTTATTTTTCAGAGGAACCTTGACAATAATTGGACCATACTCAGTGTGAATAAGATAAGATTCATTATCGATATCGTAAGGTTCAAGGGTTAGGTCGGTGATTCTGAGCTGATGCGCGTATTTATGCAGATATTCCTCTTCAGCTTTCTTGCAAAGACGCTGATATTCGGAATAAACATTATTTTGACTGACACGCTTTTCAAAATCCTCTTTTTTCTCAAATTCTTTGCGTTTGGTCCATTCCGATAGATTGGACTCCACATATCCGCGAGCCCAATCCTGAAAATCGGGAGCCTGTGAATTTTTGGAAGCATTGGTAGCTCTATCATCGAATGCCACAGTTTCCGGCATTCCTGCCACCGCCACAGGTTTGAGACCGAGAGCCACGAGTCTGCGGTTGATATCCTGGAGCTGGGTGACCTGACCGAGGCAACCGTATGTCATGGCCAAAGCACGCAGATATTTCACGTTAGACGGGTCATTATCTACCACTGCGCCTAATTTTTGAACTGCAGATGATAAATATGCGTTGGCTTGACGCGACAATCGCTTCGCATTCTTCTCATTGTCTTCGGTCATCGCCTTGTTATAGGCCTCGACACCGAGATTGTAATAGCAGAGGGCGAGATGCTTGTTGATGGTCAGTGACTCCGGGTGCATTTCATAAAGTCTGCCGTAGAGGTCAAGAGCACCTGAATAGTTGCCTTGATTCTCATAGAGAGCTGCCTGAACATTAATAAGCTGTTCATCATCAGGGCGCATCAGCAAAGCGCGCTCCATAAGCGGGATCATCTTGTCGGTTTCCCCTGCATTCAGGCAGTTCTGCAAAGTAATCATCAGCAGATTATAATCAGTAGGAAATGCCTGAGAAGCTTGGATCAGTTTATCAATTCCGCGCTCAGGGCAGTCGGCATTGATACACGCCTGTCCTAAAAACAAAGCTATCTGTGCCCGATTTTCCTGTGCGGGAGTTGACAAATATTCCTCGAAATAATTTATAGCTTCGGGATAATTCCCGGAATTATAAGCGGAAGATGCCGCGCAATACACCAGAGATGGATAAATCTCATCGCCGGACCGACCGAATGGCATTTGCTTCATATCTGCTCGCATGCGGGTATCCACACATGCTTTTGCGAAGTCATTCATCTTCTCCGTGTCATGAAGTCCGGAGTAATATATTGCTCCCTTCATGAGCAGTGGGTCGAGGTCTATTAGAATACTCCTCATTCGCTGGCGATCGGATTCCGCTATGCGATTGTCTGCAAGGGCATTCATCACATCCGTATGCACCAGACGCACTTTTGGATATAGTTCTGCTTCGGTAACTCCATCATATTGCACAAATTTCAATTGTTTGAAACTTTCCGAAGCGGTATTCACCAGTGCTTTTGCCCTGGCATTGGCTATTGAGTCAGCCAATCGGATTGAATCAAGTTGTGCTTGCCGGGCAGCCATCTCATCAGCTGTCAGCTCCGTTTGATTGGTATCTCCTCCTTGTGCTGGCAACTGGGGAGTGGCTGCAAGCCACGCCACAGAGCCAATTGCCATTACAGATATTACTAATTTTTTATTCATGGTGTTAAACTTTCCGGAAATAATTCCGGCAACTTCAGTTTATTTGAAGGTGTCGACAAATGTCAGAGTGAGCTTAATGCGTCGGAACTCGCTCCCTTTACCTTCACTCACCTTAACATCATATCGGTAGTCACGATCTATGTTCTTAATACCGGCTACATTATTTTCAAGGAAATTGCCTACGCCGAGAGCGCGAACGAAGGCAAGCTGTTCGTTGCTCTTCATCAGATCCTTCTTGTTGACCGAGAGGGCAGACATTCGGCCATCGATGAATACAGGCTCCTCATCATATTCTCCATAGATTCCATCGTAGGCTATGCCGTGAAGTATGGGAGTCGCATCTGCAGAGCCATGAAGATTTATTCGCAGACGACGCGAGTTCTCGATATATTGTTTCATGTCGCCTTCAAAGGCTTCTTTCACAATTTTCATCATTGACTTAGCGGCACCTGATTCATTCACCTTATATTTACCGGGGCCAAAGTCTTCTATAGCTGAATAATCCGGATCCACCTCGTATGTGAAATTCACTTCATAGTTGAGTATCTTATTACCATTAGCATCATAATCCGGCACTACACGCGAATCTACAGTGATATTTGTATGGTCGGAAATCACATTCTGACTTTTTGCTTCGCGAAGCACCTGCTCTCTAAGTTCATGAAGTCTCTTCTCCTCCATCTGTTGCTGCTGAAGCACTTCCAGTGATACAGTGTTTTCAGAATTCAAATAATCGAGCTGTGCGCGGGCCCTATTGTCGAATGTGTAAGTCTTGCCGTTAACGCCATTTATCACGTCTGCATACACGACTTCGAATGAATCGTCAGGATTCACACCATAAAGCACATTATTAAGAGATACTGCACCGGCATCAGTGAAATCGGTTACCTCATTTTCCGGTACATTTATAAAAATGGTCGGCATGGTGTCAAATGCGAGTGCCAGCATCTGACTTGCACGATCATATTGACCAATCGACAGGGATTTACCCGCCAAAATATTACCGGCAAGCTCAGTGGCTATCTGATATTCAAACATTGCACGCTGTTTCGCTCTCAGTTCATCGCTGACGCGCATTTTATATTGTTCCATCGTTTCACCGGGCATCATCTTCAGCCATTCATCCATCAGCTTGTCGGTTTCATCAGCGATAAGGCGATTGTAGAAAGGTTTCAGATGAAGCATTCTTTTACCTTGCACAGCGTTACTGATACTCCAGAGTAGCAAAGTGTTGTCCTGTGCATCAGGCACAAAATTAATTGATGTGAGTCCGGTGCCGTCGAGTGGTATATCTTCGCGGTCTGCATCGTTGAGCAGATTCACCACTGTGATGTTATTTGGAGCAGTGGCCACGGCTACATATTTGCCATCCTGATTGTAATCGAAGTTTATACCATCGCCCAATTCGTCAACCATTTTCCGGAGATCGAATGTTCTGGTAGAGTAGATTGACAGCACACCATCTTTAGTCAGTACAGACATATCCGAGCCATCAGGAGAGAATGCGATGTCAGTGATTGTTTCGCCAATCGGAAGTGTGGTGCGTAAAGTCTGTTCTTCAAGATTGTATACATATACTTTTTCTCCATTTACAGCTGCAAGCAGAAAGCCGTTGGGGGAGACCATCATTTGAGTTGGAACTCCATTTTCTACACCGGCCAAGCGTTTAGAAGGCAAAAGTGTGCGGGCATCTGCGATATAGAGTGCGCGGTCTGTGGCTATCAGCATGGTGCGTCCGTCAGGTGAAAAAGTCGCAGATACCGGTGTTCCATACTTTTTTATATCAAATTTGCCGCGCTTGAGTTCTTTATCCTGAGTGGAAAAGAGGGCTGCATTTTTATTCTTCTTACCCTTTTCGATAACAAAATAAGCCATTCCGGTGGGTGCGACCTCGAGTGTCTTTACAGTGTCTTTAGATGCATTATGAAGATTCACACCGGCCAGATTATATACATTGTGACGATCCGCGGTATATAATGTGGTGGAATATGGCCGCATCATCTGAGTTTGCGCTTTCCGTGGGAAATTGTAATTCAAATTCCGATTCTGTCCCATAGAACTTGCTGACGTGAAGCCTACAGCACTAATTGTTAAAGCTACGCCAAGCGCATGCAAGTGAAAATTTTTCATGACTATATTGGTTAGTTGTTTATTAGCGGATTAGCACCCTTTGGGTTATATCTATTTTTGTTCCGGAATAATGGGAGTGTTCTCAGATTTTACTGAGTCGCAATTATTGGTGCATGAATCAGTCATAGACTGACACTGTTTGTTTTTGAGCTCATAAAGCAGGGAGTCTCCAACCTGGGCGTGGTTGCGTGTCACCATACCCTTTTCCACGTATGCCTGTCGGCCGGAGCCACTGCCATTCTTCCCGAGATTAAGACGGCCACTCACATTTTTTGAATTGTCTGCTGCAACCTGACGTGCTTCAATAAGTAATTTAGTAACCGAGATTTTGCCCGGACGCAAGGATTTATAAACCCTCTTATCAAAATCGTTGTAAATTTCTACAACTCCACCCTCCGGAATCACGAGTGAATCGGCTGCCTTGAGTTGCATTCCTTTTACAGCCTCAATAGTTTTAGAACCTGATATAACCTTGACAGATGCAGTGGTGGAATGAATCTTATAATTTTGAGCGCAAGCGCAAAGGGTGGTTATGCTTAAGGTGATAATTAAAAGGAATTTCCGCATTTTAATTCTGTTTTTTTAGATTTGTATTTGCGCCATTTTGCGCGTGTAATTTCTATCAATCCCTCCGAACCATTCCAGATGTCGACAGCAAAGAGTCCGAAGGTAATCATCAAAAATGTATATGAGAAATTAAAGATTACGTGGTTGTCTACATATAGAGCATATCCTATGCGAACTGCCGCATAGAGAGCTGCAATTTGAAATATCCTGAGCATCAGTGATTTCAATTTTGAACCTACTCCTATGCATAGATAAACCAATATCAGACACATCAAAAAGGCCAATGCATAGTCAGCATATTTGGATATTTCCGAATACCAGGCTCCATCAAGAATTGTGGCCAGCGAGTATGCATGAATCATCAATCCCGACATATAGGAATTGATAGGAGTGGCATGCATGTCGGAGGCATCCTGCATAGCCCCTATCAGCACAAATTTTCCTGCCAGGTTTTCTGCTTCGTCAGCTATATCTTCAAGTGGGATTACTTTAAATTCGCGAGACGGATAGTCGATGGTTTCCAACTCATGATCGCGCACCAACAGGCGTTCGGCGGTCACAGGAGCACCAAGTGCGGCCAATGCAGTAGCGAACGAAGGAATTTCACCCTTATTAGTCTTAAATTTCACAGGAAACTTTCTGATTGTTGACCGCTGCTCCGAAGCTGCCAGATTTGTTGAAGCGTAGGTCAAATCAGAGAGAGTATCAGCAAAAAAAGGTTTTTGGTCAATTTCAAATTCACCATTTTCTCCCTCTACTGCTGAAAGCCCGTAAGGAATAACCTGCATCGGAAGATTAGAGATAGCCTCTGCGAGTCTATGGTCTGTCACAGAATCTTTTGGCACGGCGAAGTGCACGTCAAGACCTACAGCGGCGGGTTCACATAGTGCAAGAATCTCAAGCGCTTCCGCCATCTCTTCACGTCCGGATATGCCGATGTCGACTACTACTATTCTATCATCAAGAAATCTCACCGGCCTATCATCTGCCACGGAAGCAAACAGATCTGACATCTGAAAATCGTTCTTTTCAGGAGAACTGAACATTGATGATACAGATGCAGTGAAAGGTGCGCTCAGACAGAACGATAGAATAAATGCTATCGTGGTAATACAAAAGGCCTTGGCTAAAATATGGCCACGGTCTCTAAATATATTGTAAAGAGCCTTTTTCACAAAGTCATATTTCAGAAATCAGATGAGTTCGAATCGCTGACATGACATGAGTGCTAATCGTTATGTTTGAACTATTCATCTGATCGTTATAAATGCGGTCGTTCGAAGCGTCTAATTGGAAATAAATCAATGATTTCTATACCAAAATATAGGTGTGATATTCCCAAAAGACAAATTTATAC
>CAMWLY010000071.1 GCA_947175145.1 uncultured Muribaculaceae bacterium
GCAAAAAAGATAGTCAATACTCTTCAGGGAGCAGGTGAACCATGTCGAACATCAGATGGTAAAAATGGACGTATGTATCGCCAATCAACCACCACCACAACAACTACTACCAACTCCAGCGGATCAACTCGGAACTCCGGCACAAATTCCACCACGGTATCAAATGGTGTCAATGCCGGATTAACTAACGCCAGTGTATCTGCAGGGTCAAGTAACACATCAACGTCAGGTTCCAAATCGCAAACGACAAATACTACTACAACAACTACTACCACCACTACCAGTGTATGTGTTCCCTATAAAAAGTAGTTTTAATAGTTACCTTTCCGGCATAATGGGCTTTATCGAACTTTCGCGTTGCGATAAAGCCCATTTTTCTATTCAAGCACCTCAAGCTCGATGCGCAGATGCGCGAGGATTTTGGAAAATTATATCTAACTATTTGTGTTTTCAATATAATGCGTTTATTTTGCAAATTGCATTAACGTGTAAAACTCTTTTTTCTCCTGAATAGCCATCTCTGAACAAGGGAGTGATTCTATAATCAAAACTAAACTTAACAACAATAACTTATAAAGTAATTACCACAACAATGAAAAAAATCATTTTGGCGGGGCTGCTCTGTTCTTGCATGTCTTCATGGGCGATCACTCCCCCACCTTCCAACGAAGCTTTCTACCTTGTTGGAACGATGAACAATTGGCAGACACCTGATCCCGAATATGCTCCTACATGGGAGTATAAACTCACCGACCCTGATGGTGACGGACTTTACACCGGAACATTTGATATTCCGGCGGGACAACTGGAATTCAAGGTTTTCTCCAAACCCGGCGACTGGAATAACAAAGGTGACTACTATGGTGCAATAGGAAATCTGAATGTGTTCGATACATTCACATGGAAAACTCTTCTTTTCAATGAGGCAAACACCGGCAACATAACGGTGCGTGATTGGAAAGGGGGAAAGTTGGAAATGAGAATTTCCTGGGCAGTCTCTGATGCAGGTGATAAATACCTGCCGATTATGTCTATGCGCGGTCTAAACCAACCGGCAGCTCCGGCACTCCCGAAAATGTATGCTGTCGGAGATTTTAACGATTGGAAGATTCCGACATCTACCTCGGCCAATGGTGCTCTTGACTTAACTACAAGTTATGCAAGTCTCGCTATAAATGGCCAGAAATTGATGGACCGCAATGCGGGCAACATCGAAATGGCTTTCTGCTGTCTCAACGCAGACGGCAAATGCCTGATGTATAAGACTTCTAATGAGTTCAAGGCACCCTTCACTCTGTATAACTATCCCGGTGGCGATCAGTATTATAGCATATATGGCAGATGGACTGAATCTTCTGATCCTCAAAATTGCAAGATTCTCATAAAAGACTGGAAAGGAGGAAGCTTTAATACCAGTGTAAATATTCCATACCAATCTACTGATGAAACAGTGATAAATTTCGATATAATTTCTACTCCTGTGCAACCGGCTCTCGGGACTATGTATCTTCTTTTTGATTACAACGGAGAGAAAGAGATAAAGGAAATTGGAGATTATACCCGCCTCTGGGGATTTGTGGAGGGGGCACCCGGAGAAGAAGTTTCAATGCTGCTTACTAATGAAGACAGTTTGAATCCGGCACCCGAAAATTGCTGGGGAATCAAATCCGCACTTGAATACTATGGTTTCGACCGAAAGAACCGAACAGGTGACCTTGAGCTGGTTCGCGGTGGCTATCCTATATCTATGACCTTCGATGATGGTGGCCTCATTAACGCTGACTTCTATCTAAATGCAAGCGTGGTAAAAGTATTTACCGATTACTATACCCCTGCGGATCTGCCTGAAAAATTGTATATCTGCGGCAATGTAGCATCTGATAATGATGGCGAGTTAATCTGGAATAATTTCCACTCACCTTCTGAATCTAACCGGGAAGTTTACGATAAATACTTCTCATTGGAAAAGATTGATGGAGCTATATATCATGGCACTTTCTGGATGAATTCAGAACCTGATGAGTATGGTAATCCCCCACAATTCAGGCTCTTTACCGGGTTAAATGGCTGGGTAAATGAAACAAGCCTTGGCTCAGGATATGCAGATTTCACATATGAAGAGGTGGATCTCAATTCCGGATATTCCGGTCCTTGGACAATTGTGAAGGGTGGACTCGGCAACTGGGCACCTACTGTTTCAAATGGCAGAGAGGGCAATTGGATAGAATTGTATGTTGACATGAATTATATATCTTTATACTTCTATCTTAAAGATAGCGGTGTAGATGATATATATCAGGATTCTCAGGTAGACGGCAAAGATTTATGGTTCAATCTTCAGGGCATACAGGTAGAAAATCCTTCAAATGGAATTTACATACATGTAAAAGGTGGTAAATCTCAGGTAGAGACAGTTCGCTAAACTGCAATAAAAAGAGATTGGCGCGGCTCCCGATGAGGGAATCGCGCCAATTATTTTTTATATGTCCGGAATCAATGATTACTTGAATGGGGTGAGAAGGCCGGTTTCGGAATCCATGATGTACCCGGCGACCTTGACATCGGGAGCCATGAGAGGATGATTGGAAATCAAGTCTACTGTCTCACTGACGGCCTCGCGAGTATCATCAAATCCATGAAGCCATGTGTTCAGGTCAATTCCGCAATGACGCATAAGGCGAATATGCTCCTCGCTAACTCCTCGCTCGCGCATGAGATGAAGCATGTGCTCGGCATCCATGCCCTGCACGCCGCAACCGGTATGACCGATGACCATAATCTCATTGACCCCCAGTTCATAAACAGCCACAAGCAGTGACCGCATAGTGGAATCAAAGGGATTGGTTATGATACCGCCGGCATTTTTTATCATCTTCACATCACCATTGCGCAAACCTAATGCCGCGGGCAGCAGTTCCACGAGTCGGGTATCCATGCAGGTGACTATGGCTATCCTCTTGTCAGGATATTTTGAGGTTGCAAAACGCTCATAGCCCTTTCCGGCTACAAACTCTCTGTTATGCTGTAATATTTCGTCGATCATAGGAAATAAAATTTGACTATAAATTTAGTAAATATTCCCGGATTTAGAAATGTTTACCACTTACTGATTCTGATTTTCAGATTCAAGCTCAGTGATGTCGCGAATCAAATCATCATTGGTGTGCTGCATCTTTAAATATAAATAAAGTACTACTATAGCCGAAGCAATAGTGGACACGATGCCAATAACGATTGTGGTTAATAAGTAGTCATCATTTTGAAGATTCGGCATCATGAAACGAGCGACTTTGAAATTACCGGCAGTAAACAAACACATAAGCCATGTCACGGATAAGATAAAGGCGATTATTGTCTGAATGCATCGCGACTTTTTTTGCTTAAGCAGGAATTTTTTCAGTTGCAAAATTGAATCTTCGCTGAATCTGCGGGGGGAAATTCTCACAGTTTTCCAATCAAAATATACATCGATGCCTGCCATGATTAAGAATGTCAACGCATACCATTGTGAAATACCAACCAAATGACAAATTTCCGCCAATATCAGATATAAGATTGGTAAAAACCAAATCTCAGCCTTGACCAGTATATTAAGCCATGATGCTTTGCTTCGCATCACGCGTCGCATCAGATTATTGTTGACAATCTCCTGAGTATCGAGCCGCTTCTTCAAGGCAGAAAGCTGTTCGCGCATTATTTCGAGATCTTCCATATTGTAATTTTCTATATTGAGGAGTTAAAGGGATTTAAGTTTTTCTCTGATTCTTACGAGTCTCACGCCTACAGCATTGACAGATATGCCTATGATTGAAGCGATTTCATCGTAAGGTAATGATTCAAGCCAAAGCAGGACTATCGCGCGGTCCACCGGTTCAAGTTTCGATATGCGCTGCCTGAGCTGTTCGGTCTGGTGGTTTTCTTCGCCATCTGCCTCAAAAATCCCCGGAGCAATATCGAGTGGCACGGTCTTGATATTTTTCTTTCGCTTGTAAGATATGCACGTGTTCATG
Organism: uncultured Muribaculaceae bacterium; assembly: GCA_947175145.1. Lineage (GTDB taxonomy): Bacteria > Bacteroidota > Bacteroidia > Bacteroidales > Muribaculaceae > Lepagella. The sequence continues at coordinate 4,011 of CAMWLY010000071.1, forward strand.
CTCACCCTATAGACCCAAGATCTCAGTGAAGAGTCTCCTCTGAAGCTTTTGAATCCGTGCCATAAATTAATCAGAACCTCCTGAAACAGATCATCTGCTTCCGGACGCGTTTCGGCAAACATATAGCAGACTGAGTATATAGTACTCTTGTGGTCTGCCACAAGAAGTTCGAAATCGGTATTCAAATTGGATTTCATCATTTATCAGTTTCTTGTATGACGCAAGCAGGGGGCAAATCATTACATCATAGTGCAAAAAAAACATTAACTCCGGATAAACTTGCAGAATTTATAGTAAAAATTTGTGTAAATTTGCATCATAATAATCAAAATCCAACTTACCGACTCATGAAGAAATTTTTACTTTTCTCTGCGCTGTCATTGGGCGTGGCTGTATCAGCCTCAGGAGCGCTTCCCGATATGTATCTGCGAGGAGCAGAACTTGCTCCGAAATGGGGTGCTTCGGAGACCTACAAATTTACCCACACAGAAGATGGTGCCTACACACTCACTCTTCCGAAACTAACCGGCGAATTCAAAATTTCCAACACCGATTGGACATTGAATCTCGGTGCGGAAGATGCCAATCACGCTACCATAACCAAGGCTGTGACTAAAAAAGGTGTGACCAACGGACCTAATTTCAGATGCTCCAATCTCACTGATGTCACAATTCGCTTCACCCTGAAAATGGAAGGTGACAAACTTGCCGACACTCACATAGCGTTTGATATCGCCGGTGAGACAGCACCCCCCTACGTGAACATCAACGGCATGCAACCATCAGGTTCGCTGCCGGTGCTCTATATTTCAACGGAAGATAACGAACCTATTACCTCAAAGGAAACTTATCTCAGAGGCAACTATTATCTGGATCCCATGGGAGTTACTGATGTCGAAGCAATAGGCTCCGCTGAATCACCCCTGCCACTTCAGATCAGAGGGCGCGGTAATTTCACATGGCAGGCTTTTGCCAAGAAGCCTTATCGGCTTAAACTCGACAAGAAAGCTGCTCTGCTGGGCATGAACAGCAGCAAGCATTTCGCTCTGCTCGCTCATGCTGATGATAATCGCGCATTCATGCGCAATCTCACCGGTTTCGAGGTTAGCCGCATGTCGGGACTGCCCTGGACACCTGCCGATAAACCTTGTGAGGTAGTGCTTAATGGTAATTACATCGGCCTATACTTCCTGACCGAGACAATCCGCTTTGACAAAAAGCGTATCAACCTGACTGACCCTGATGATGTGGTTGAAGACTGGTTAGCTGAGAATCCTGATAAGACTGCCGCAGATTATCTCTGGACTGAAGAAGATTACACAGGACCGTGGCTGATAGAATTTGATAATAATGTCGATGAATTTCAGGTTATAGTAAATTCCAAGCAGGGGCAACCTCTGCGTGTCACTCACAAGACCCCCGAAGATTATGTAACCGACAAGCACCGCGATTGGCTCATCAATGAAATTACAGCAATCGACAACGAACTCTATACCAACACCAAGGCAGGCAAATGGCTCGACCGCATTGATCTGACAGATGCAGCGCGCTTCTTTGTGACAAACCAGATCATGAACAACTATGAATCATATTCCGGTTCTTGCTATCTGACCAAAGATAAAGGAGCAGATGCCAAATGGCATTTCAGCCCTGTGTGGGACTTCGGCTCGGCATTTCAGGTATCTCGCGACCAGACACTCTGGATTTTCGACAGCCAGTATCCTCAGCATTGGTGCAAACCGATGTGGGAGAATCCAACTTTTAAAGCCGAAGTGAAGCGCATCTTCGAAGCTATGGATGCCGAGGGATTTGACCGCATTTTCAACTATCAGAATGAATATGCCGCTCGAATCAAAGCAGCCGCCGCTCAGGATGCCGAGCGCTGGAAACAGGAGGGTTATGGCAATGCAGACATGGCGACTCCCCTCGCCGAGGTGCAAAAACAGCTCCGCGAATCTATTAATTCTTTCGGATATAAATTAGGAGTAGCCGGATATACAGAGCCTCATCAGGAAGAATCCGACCTATATCTTCGCGGTGAAATCACCGGCTGGAACTGCACCGAAAAATATAAGTTCACCAAAACCGGCACAGATACCTACGAGCTTATAGTACGCAATCTCTCAGGTCAGTTCAAGATAGGAGATAAAAACTGGCTTAAAGACTTCGGAGCTTCCAATACAGATGCATTGGATATAAACCGGACCTATCCGGTGCTTGAGCAGGGAGGTAATTTCCACCTCAATGATGAGCCGGCAGATGTAATGCTCACTCTTGATGCTCAAAACAAGCAATTGACAATTTCTGATCTTTCGGGGGTAGCGGTGATTGATGCCGACAATTCAAATAGTGCACAATACTTCAACCTGCAGGGTGCGCGTGTTGCGGTTCCCGCAGCCGGACAGATTTATATCCGGGTTAAGGGAAGCAAAGCAGAAAAGGTTATTTTCTAAAACAGGCCACCTCTCAGCAATAAAGATTCAGAATTTTCATAATTGCTGCCGCAATGAGCTTAGACTTCATAGCGGCAGCAATTTTTTTTTGACGTATAAAGGTAATATTTCTTATATTAGCAGTCGGATAGCAACTTGTTTGCCGAAATATAAGTTATAACCTTTCTTTTGAGAAACTGACATGACATCATTTTTGATTGCGCTCGTAGCGCTGATTGCAGGTTATTTTATTTATGGCTCAATCGTAGAGCGGATTTTTGGCACTGATGCCAAAAGATCAACTCCGGCGGTTTCGATGGCCGATGGCGTAGACTATGTGGCGATGCCGACATGGAAAGTTTACCTGATTCAGTTTCTGAACATAGCCGGCGTTGGCCCCATATTCGGAGCGATAATGGGTATCATGTATGGTCCGGCAGCCTTTATCTGGATTGTGCTCGGCACTATATTTGCCGGAGCGGTTCATGATTTCATATCAGGCATGATTTCACTTCGCATGGGTGGTCAGTCACTACCGAACATAGTCGGAGCCAATCTGGGGAAAGCCATCAAGGGGGTTATGGGAGTATTTACGTGTGTATTGCTCATCATGGTAATAGCTGTGTTCGTTAGAACCCCGGCCGCTCTGCTCGCCAGTCTTACTCCAGACACGATGCACACCACATTTTGGGCAATAGCTATATTTTTATACTATATACTTGCCACTCTCCTACCGGTCGATAAACTTATAGGGAACCTCTACCCTCTGTTTGGGTTTGCCCTGCTATTTATGGCTGTAGGCATCATGGCATATATGATCTATAATGGTGTAGAAATACCCGACGGATTCAGCGAAGGTCTTTACAACCGGAACCCCGGTGGCGAAGCGGCGCCTATCCTGCCGATGATGTGCATCTCGATAGCTTGCGGAGCGATTTCAGGATTCCATGCTACACAGAGCCCTATGATGGCCCGATGCCTGAAAAATGAGAAACATGGTCGCATTGTGTTTTACGGTGCTATGGTTTCAGAGGGTATAGTTGCTCTGATATGGGCTGCGGCTGCAATTGCATTTACCGGCGGATATGATAAACTCGCGGACTATATGGTAGCCAATGGTCAGGATGCCGGGATTCTGGTGCATGAAGTCTGCACCAGTTGGCTCGGCAAGTTCGGGGGTATATTGGCTATATTGGGTGTTATAGCAGCACCTATCACCACCGGAGATACCGCAATGCGCAGTCTGCGTCTTATAATTGCCGACACATTTAAAATCCGGCAAAATAAATTTTTACAGCGATTGCTTGTCACTCTTCCGATAATTGCAATCAGTTATCTGCTGCTCAATGTGAATTTTGATATTTTGTGGCGTTACTTCGCATGGTGCAACCAGACTCTTTCGATCTTCACTCTGTGGGCGTGCAGTGTATGGCTCGCACAGCGTGGCAAAGCGTATCTAATCACGATGATACCTGCCATATTCATGACCGCACTGTGTGTAAGCTTCATCTGCTATGCGCCCGCGGGTCGCTTCATAGAAGGCATCGGACTGCCTTTGGCTTACAGCCAGGGAATCGGCATAGCTGCCGCCGCAATCTGCACTTATCTCTTCTATCGCTGGAAATCAGGATTGACAGAAGATAGAATGATATCGGCCGCATAGCATTTTTACAAGCTTCTCTCCCCAGCAGACAATAATTAAGATTATTACGGCGTAAATATAATAATCATAATAATGATATTTCTCCCGGCGGGGAACAGTTAATACTATATGCGAATCACATTTCTTGTTCCACCATGCTATGACCATAGCCAACCTGCGGAGCGCTCTGCAGGCTGCACAAGAGTGGTATACCCTATGCCCAATATCTACGAATTGACAGTGGCCGCCTGTCTGCGCGATGGCGCCGGCCATGATGTAAGATACGAAGATTTTGTGTTCAAGGGTAAAAACATTTCTCAGTTCAAGAAATTTATAGAGTCTGACAATTCCGAGGCATATCTGATATGGACAGTTAATCTTTCGATTGAGAGTGACCTTATGGCGATTGCCGACATTCGCAGCTATCACCCGGAGACACCGATAATTCTGATGGGTCCCGGAGCTACGTTTTTCACTTCAAAATGTCTTGTAGACCCATATATATTCATAGTCCGCGGTGAACCTGACGAGACAGTGATTGAACTTATATCGGCACTTGAACAGCAGCAACCTATAACTGAAATTGCGGGAATATCATATCTCGAGAATGGTAAGATAGTCAACAACCGCCCGAGAAAACTTATTCAAAACCTCGACAGCCTCCCCTTCCCGGCACGCGACCTTGTAAAAGATCAGAAATATCACAATCCTAAACTTAAGACGGGGCCATACACCACGATGTTCACATCGCGCAATTGCCCCTACCAGTGCATATATTGTGTGCCCTCCTCACTCTCCTTTGCTCGCGAAATTGAATTTGGCAAAGAGCATCAAGGTCGAAAACCGACAATAGGATTCCGCTCACTCGAGAGTGTTGAAAAAGAGGTGGCTCAACTTGCAGCCGAGGGCTATAAAGCTATCGGGTTTATGGACGATAACTTTATATGGAATGAAGAGCGCACCCGCGGCTTATGTGATATTCTCAAGAAGTATAACATGGCCTGGGGTTGCGAAGCCCGGGTTGATGCAATTACCGAGCCAATAGCCAAAATGCTGGGTGAGAGCGGGTGCAGATATGTGGACCTTGGTGTAGAATCATTTAATCAGGAAATACTTGATTATGTAAAGAAAGGGATAAAGATTGAGGATATCCACAATGCTGTGAAGCTTCTCAAGAAATATAATGTGCCGGTTAAACTAAACATTCTTATCGGCAGCAGTCCGCTTGAGACTCCGGAGAC
>CAMWLY010000072.1 GCA_947175145.1 uncultured Muribaculaceae bacterium
AGCATCTGACTACGGATCAGAAGGTTACAGGTTTGAATCCTGTAGGAGTCACTTAAAAAGGTCAGTTCTTGCAGGAACTGACCTTTTTAATTTTACATCATTCTTCAGAAAATATATCCTATACCGATTCCGGCGAATACTCCCGAACAATTTTTCATAATCGAATATTTAACCTGCAAATCTAACTTCAAGTATTCGGTCATGTAGAAATCGGTGCCTACACCCACATTACCACCGATACGCGATAATCGGGAGCGACCTTCGCGACTCCAGTTATTATAAGTCACACCGGCAAGAGGATAAACCGCAATTCCACGATATACCCTAAATGGGAATTCCATATCCCCACTCATCATTATAGCAGAATTGCCATTATGACTGAATGCATATCCGACTTCGGGAGCAATCCGGAAATGATCAGCAAAAGAATAAGTGAAATTGAGCGCTATATATGCACTATTGTTATAGGACACATATCCGCCTCTGATTCCTAAAAATTTTTCATGATCCGCAGCTGATGCAACGGTAGGTAATACTCCTGAAATGACAACTATTGCTGTAAGGAGGATTAATCTGGCAAGCTTCATCAATTATATATGAGTTGAATTTAAATTAACAACATAAAAAAGATGTGAAAAGTTTTTTCTACCTTTGTGTGAAATGACCTTTTTTTGAATATCATGGACAATTACGGATATTTTCGGCTTGCCGCGGCGTGTCCGGAAGTCAGACCGGGCGACATTGATTTTAATCTGGAAAAGATTTCGTCACAGATTAGCGAATGCGCCGCAGCAGGAGCCCAACTTGTAGTATTCCCGGAATTAAGTCTAACCGGATACACATGTGGTGATTTATTTGGCCAGCAACTGCTTCTTGATAGATGCGTTGATGCGCTTAATAAACTTTCGTATCAAACACGAGGTATCAATATGGCAGTTGTGGTCGGCGCACCACTACGCAGAGGAACACGCCTTTACAATTGCGCTATTGTAATCCAAGAAGGGAAACTCAGAGGAGTTGTGCCCAAATCTTATATTCCCAACTATGGGGAATTTTATGAGCAAAGATGGTTCAGTTCCGGTATTCAGAGCCGTGGCACTATCACACTTTATGATAATCGGTTGCACCAGAAATTTGACTGTCCGTTTGGCACAGACCTGATATTTCAGACAAATACCGGTCGTTTTGGTGTTGAAATATGCGAAGATGTATGGGTACCGATTCCTCCAAGCTGCAAGTTGTCACAGGCCGGAGCGGATATTATCGCTAACTTATCTGCAACCGATGAATTAATCGGGAAGCACTCATATTTGCTTGATGTTATCGCGCATCAGTCTGCGCGTTGTCGATGTGCATACGCATACGCATCGGCCGGCGCCGGAGAATCCTCTACAGATCTTGCATTTTCCGGCAATTGCATAATTGCCGAAAATGGCCATATCATGGCTAAAACTGAAAGATTTAAACTGGGCTCAAAATTAGCGATTGCCGATGTAGATATTCAGTCATTGCGCCATGACCGTATGCATCATAACACATTTGCAGATTCAAGTGAAGAAGATGAATTCCGTATCATCAAGCTTGAGTATAGTGACGATTCACCCGCCCCGATAGTGCCCGATTATCGTGAGATAGAGGCTCACCCATTTGTAGACTCGAATCCTGACAAGTTGGCATCAAGGTGCGATGAAATATCATCTATTCAGGCATGGGGACTTGCAGTGCGCCTCAAGGCGATAGGATACAAACATGCGGTGGTTGGAATATCCGGGGGTCTGGATTCAACATTGGCCCTTTTGGTCACCGTAAAGGCATTTGACATGCTTGGTCTTGACCGTAAAGGTATAATCGGAGTTACAATGCCCGGTTTCGGGACTTCCGACAGAACCCATGGCAATGCAGATTCTCTGATGGAACTACTTGGAGTAAGCACTATGACAGTGCCTATAGATGAGGCAGTGAAGCTTCACTTCCGTGAAATAGGACACGATGGCATTACCCCGGATATTACATACGAAAACAGTCAGGCACGCGAGAGAACTCAGATACTTATGGATATCGCCAATCTGCAAAATGCAATAGTCATTGGAACAGGCGACCTGTCAGAACTTGCTCTGGGTTGGTGTACATACAATGGTGACCAGATGTCTATGTATGCTGTCAATGCATCAGTGCCCAAAACTTTAGTGAAATATCTGGTGGGTGGTTATGCCCGAACCACTGACAATCCGGAACTGCGCAAAGTACTCAATGATATTATCGATACACCTATCAGTCCGGAACTACTTCCGGCAGCGGCCGATGATGATATCAATCAAAGAACCGAAGATGTGGTTGGTCCATACGAACTCCATGACTTCTTCCTATATCAGATACTGCGCCACGGATTCGCACCTAAGAAAATAAGAATGTTAGCCAATAAAGCATTCAAGGGGAAATATTCCGAGGAGACTATTGATAAATGGCTTAAGACTTTTTATCGCAGGTTCTTCAGCCAGCAGTTCAAACGCTCATGTATGCCCGATGGAGTCAAAGTGGGAGGTATATGTTTATCACCCCGCGGCGATTGGCGAATGCCAAGCGATGCTTCAGCAAAAATGTGGCTCTCTGAACTTGAAAACTGATGATTTCTGAAAACCAAACCACACTGATTTACGACCGCAAGGATCTCGACCTTGCGGTCGATACAATTCGCAAAGGTGGCATTATCCTATATCCCACTGATACAGTGTGGGGCATAGGTTGCGATGCAACAAACCCGGAAGCGGTCGATAAAATCTTCAAACTTAAGAAAAGAGCCGATGCAAAGTCGATGCTGATGCTTGTAGGTTCGGAGTATCAATTGGAACAATGGGTTGAAAATGTTCCCGATGTGGCATGGCAACTGATTGAAGCTGCCGTGAAACCGACAACTATAATCTATGATCACCCCATAGGAATCGCAAATACTCTTCTCGCCGCGGATGGATCTGCCGGATTCAGATTAACTCAGGATGCTTTCTGCAAAGCAATATGCGCTAAGTTAAGAAAACCTATTGTATCGACATCTGCCAACATATCGGGAGAAAAAACTCCCGCATCATTTATGGAAATTTCACCTGAAATAATAAATGGTGTCGACTATGTGGTGCAGTTCAGAAGAAATGATAAAAGGAAAAGTAAACCCAGCAATATTATAAAGATATCTGATTCCGGAATATTTAAGATTATAAGATAAAAACCATATAAAAGTAGTCTTTAATACCCCGTTACACGGTAGCCGAATCACCGGACTTCATGGTTTTGACCCTAAATTTTATTAAATTTGCATTTAGCGGATAAACGAATGCAGAAAAATGCAGGGTATAAACTTCAATAACAGTACGCAACGGGCAAAATATATCATCATGGATTATTTCATGGTGAATATAGCATTCGCGCTGTTCAACATATTCCGCTTCTATTTTCTACATATTTATCAGGTTTCGGTCTATGCACTCTGGCACTTTATATTCTCTGAAAAAATTGTATTAGAGCAGATATTTGTGCCGATATGCATATCACTGATATATGGTATTTCGGGATATTACAACCGACCATACGGTAAATCGCGAGTATCTGAACTTGCGACCACTTTAAAATCAACAGCCTTTATCACGCTTGCATTATATTTCGGACTTCTTATAAATGATTCGACCGGCTTAAGGATACGAGACTATGAATTAATAGTAGTGGTCTTTGTTCTTTTGTTTTGCTTTACATATTTAGGCCGCTGGATCATCACGAGTCTGACCATCATGCATCTGAGAGCGCGCAGATGGAAATATATCACACTCGTGATAGGTAATTCCAAAGAGAGTCGCGAGCTATGCGACAAACTCAAGAAATCCGGTTCAGCATGGACTTATGATGTAATCGGATATATAAGTCTCAACGGAGAGCCCGGTATTGAGGATAATGCAACTGTATGGGACTGGGAAGAGGTTGAAAAAGTATGCTCTGAAAATAATGTGGATCAAATTATCATAGCTCCGGGAAAACTTCGCGACAAGCGACTTATGACTATTCTCGAACGCTTATTTCCACTCAGAATACCCGTCAAAATCTCCCCCGATACAATTTCTTATATTACCGGAGACTTGCATCTCGATGATATATTGGGCATGAGCTTTATTGACCTGACACTTCCGCGAATATCGGAATTTGAGAAGAATGTGAAGCGTCTTACCGATATCACGGTATCGCTGCTGACCATGATTATCCTTGCCCCTATTCTTGCGGTGATCGCTCTCACTGTTAAACTCACAAGTCGGGGACCGGTAATTTATAGCCAGCAGCGCATGGGAAAGGATCATATCCCGTTCAAGATTTATAAATTCAGGTCCATGCGCACTGATGCAGAAAGCGGAGGCCCGATGCTTTCAAGTGACAATGATCCACGAGTTACCCCTTGGGGCAGATTTATGCGTAAATATCGAATCGACGAATTGCCCCAGTTTTGGAATGTGCTCCGCGGTGATATGTCGCTCGTAGGACCCAGACCTGAAAGAGAGTATTTTATCGAGCAAATTCTAAAGAAAGCACCCTATTATGCGCTTATTTTCCAGGTCAGGCCCGGAGTGACCAGTTGGGGAATGGTGAAATATGGTTATGCCTCCGATGTTGAGCAGATGGTAGCGCGATCCCGCTATGACTTGCTATACATAAACAATATGTCACTCGGAACCGATTTAAAAATAATTATCCACACTATACGCACCGTGCTCCTCGGCAAGGGCGTCTGACACCGATATATGGCATATAAGGAAAGACATAACCGATGGACTGAACTCTGGCTGCGCTTTGTGATTTGGCGCGAACATCACATCAAGGAGAAAAACTTCTTGATTCTGTTGTCGCTGATTGTGGGAGTTATCTGCGGTGGTGCGGCTCAACTTTTAAAGTTCCTGATTCATGTAATTGCTCACGCACTCACATCTCATTTTGATACTACCACTGAGAACTACTTATATCTCCTATATCCGGTAGTCGGCATTCTTCTGACAGTGCTATTTGTGAAATTTGTGGTCAAGGATAATGTGTCACATGGTGTCACTAAGGTGCTCTATGCCATATCGCGCAGGAAATCACGACTGAAAAAGCGGCACATGTATTCATCACTGGTTTCTTCGGCAATCACCATTGGATTTGGAGGTTCAGTTGGAGCGGAGGGTCCGATAGTTTACACCGGGGCAGCGATAGGCTCCAATGTTGGACAAGCGTTCAGACTGACCCCAAAAGTGCTTATGATATTGGTGGGATGCGGAGCGGCCGCGGGAATTGCCGGAATTTTCCGGGCTCCTATTGCCGGAATGCTTTTCACCCTCGAGGTGCTAATGATTGATTTAACCGGCTTGACGGTCATGCCGCTTCTGGTTTCTTCAATAGCCGGTGCCACCGTGGCCTATATTCTCGAGGGGTATAACGCAGAATTTTTCTTTGCCCAGAGTGAACCGTATTTTACAAGCCGAATTCCTTGGACTATAGGACTGGGGGTTATCTGCGGACTAATATCATTTTACTTCACGAAGGTGATGTTTATGATGGAGTCAATGTTCAGCAAAATTAACCGGCAATGGCTCCGCATAATTATTGGCGGAGCGCTTATTGCCTGCATGGTATTTCTCTTCCCCCCTCTTTATGGTGAGGGATATGGAGCCATCAATGAGCTGCTGAATGGACGTGTGGAAAGCATAGTTAACGGAACATTCTTTTATGTGGATCGCGACAATGTGTGGTTTCTGGCATTATTTATCGGAGCCATCTTGCTGATGAAGGCATTCGCCACATCTTCTACCAATGGTGCCGGTGGAGTGGGAGGAACTTTTGCTCCGTCACTGTTCGTGGGTGCCCTCACCGGATTTTTATTTGCTTTTATCATCAATAATCTTGATTTCGGTCTTACGCTCTCGCTCAAAAACTTCACACTTATGGGAATGGCCGGTGTTATGGCCGGAGTAATGCACGCACCCCTCATGGCAATCTTCCTTACAGCTGAAATGACCGGAGGTTACGATCTCTTTTTACCACTTCTTATAGTATCGACTCTGGCATATTTCACTATTCAGTGTTTTCTCCCCTATTCAATCTATACTATGCGCCTTGCCAAAGCGGGCGATTTACTGACCCATCAGAAAGATAAGGCGGTGCTTACACTTTTGAAAATTGATAATGTCATTGAAAATGACTTTAAGGTGGTGCATCCTGAAATGAGCCTCCGGCAGATGATCGATGTCATATCTGTGTCAAACAGAAATTTGTTTCCTGTAACCGATGCCGACGGAATGCTTAAGGGTGTGGTTCTGCTCGATGATATCAGGAATATAATGTTCAGAACAGATCTCTATCCTAAAATGCATGTTTCCAGGTTTATGGCAGCTGTGCCTGATGTCATCGAGGTAAATATGCCGATGGATAAAGTTATGGAAATATTTGACAAAACCAATGCTTGGAATTTGCCCGTTGTAGACAATGGCAAGTACGTAGGTTTTGTATCAAAGTCTAAAATATTCAATTCATACCGTAGAGTACTCAGGCATTTCACTGACGATTAACCCTACCCAACTTAGGATATGATGATGAAACCAAAGATAGTTTTTTTCGGCACACCTGAATTTGCAGTGGCAAGTCTTGATGCCCTGCTTAAGGCCGGTCACAATATTGCAGCGGTTGTCACTATGCCTGATAAAGTGGCCGGCCGCGGTCATAAGCTATTGCAAAGTGATGTAAAGAAATATGCAGTGGCAGCAGGACTACCGGTTCTACAACCGGAAAAACTTCGTTCGGAAGAATTTATCAAATCACTAAGGGATATTGATGCTGACTTATTTATTGTTATAGCATTCAGGATGCTGCCTGAAATTGTGTGGGCTATGCCCCCGATGGGCACTTTCAATCTTCATGCGAGTTTGCTTCCGAAATATCGTGGAGCAGCTCCTATAAACCGTGCAATAATGAATGGAGAAAGAGAAACCGGAATAACCACTTTCTTTCTGAAGCATGAGATTGACACCGGTGATATGATTGAACAGCGCACCACACCAATCTCCCCCGAAGACAATGCGGGAACACTACACGACAGACTTATGGAGATGGGTGCTGAAATGGTTCTCGATACCGTCAATGCTATTTCGGAAGGGAAACTAATGCTCAAGCCGCAACCCGAAGGTGATTTTATTGCTGCTCCCAAAATCTTTAAAACGGATTGTCAGATTGACTGGACTCAATCATCACTTATTATTCATAATCAAGTCAGGGGACTCTCACCATATCCCGCTGCTTTCACCATGATTATTGATAAAGATGGTCGTAGAAACCAGACTAAAATCTTTCGGACGAAATTATCCGATAAATCCCGCGGAGATCTTGCTCCGGGAACAGCGATTATTGAAGGGAAACGACTTTGGCTCGCAACCGGTGACGGTATGCTTGAAATATTAGATATTCAACCTGCCGGCAAAAAGGCTATGCCGGTTTCGGCATATCTGCAAGGTTATTCACCACTACAGGCCATAAGCCAAGAAATCAACTGATGATGAATCAAGGAGATTGCCAAAGTAGTAAGCTCGACTCTGAACATAAAGATTCAGCAGACCCGACAGTGCGCGAAGTTCTTGATGTGCTCAGCGCACATGGAGTCCGCAATCTTGTGCTATCTCCCGGAAGTCGAAACACACCTTTGCTGATCGGTGTAAATGCCCGCTGTCAATTTTCTACACACATCATCAATGATGAGAGAACAGCTGCCTTTGTAGCATTGGGGATTGCTCTGGTCAGTAAAAGACCCGTTGGATTAATCTGTACTTCCGGAACTGCATTATACAACTATGCCCCGGCTGTAGCCGAGGCATATTATCACGGTATACCGCTGATTCTACTTACTGCCGATCGTCCGAAGCAATGGATAGATCAAGATGATTCTCAAACACTAAGGCAGCCGGGCGCCCTCAGAAATATTGTAAAAGCGAGCTTCGACATAGGTCAGGAAACAGGCATGAGTGTTATCTCTAAGTCGGGAGAATTTGATACCGAACGGGAATGGTACGCCAATAGAATAGCCAATGAGGCTGTGATTACAGCGATAAGTCAAAAACCCGGACCGGTACACATTAACATGCGGTTTTCCGAACCACTCAATCAAACTATACCATTCGATAAACATCGCAGGGTAAGAATAATAGAATATCTCAGACCGGAATTAAGATTGGCTCCCGATAAGGCAAAGGAATTTGCTGAATTTCTCTCGAAAAAAAGAGTAATGGTTGTAGCCGGTTTCATGAATCCTGACGCCGGATTGCAGAAGCATCTTTGCAAGTTTTCAGCACTTCCTAATGTTACTGTTTTGGCAGAGAGTCTTTCTAATCTACATTTATCATACAATGCTTGTATGGTGGATTCTCTTCTTAGCAGAATGTCAGCTAAGCAACTTGAAGAGTTAAAACCGGAAATAGTAATTTCTCTGGGCGGTGCACTTGTATCGCGCCAACTTAAAGATTATCTGAGAAAAGCGGATATAGAACATTGGACACTCGGAGACACCCCTGTAAGTGTAGATTGCTTTCAGCACTTAACCAGGCATATTGAAATAAATCCTGTAATCTTCTTCGCAGCAGTAACGCACAGAATATTTCGGAGTAATGTGACATGCGATTACAATGCCGGATGGCAGACAGCCCGTGTCAATGCTCACAATATAAATGAAAGAAAAATTCAATCTTCAGAATGGTCTGAATTGAAAGCTTTCAACTATATGTTAGACAAGATTCCGAAAAGCTGGAACCTATATGTATCTAACGGTACAAGCGTAAGATACCTTCAAATTCTGACCAAAATACCACCACACGCATCATATTGCAATCGCGGTGTATCCGGAATTGAAGGGGGAAATGGTACAGCTCTTGGTGCCGCTATCGCCTATCGAGGCACTACCTTATTGATAACCGGAGATATGTCGTTTGCTTACGATCCCGGCATTTTGGGGTTGACTGATAATACCACTGATCTCAGAATCATTGTGATTAATAATTCAGGAGGTGGAATATTTCGTTTTATAAAAAGCACTCGTGATCTCGATATTAGAGAGAAATATCTGTGTGCTCCGCCTAACTTGCCATTAAGCGGAATTACCGATGCATATTCCTGGAATTATGTGGCCGCTGAAAATATGAATTCTCTGAGCAAAGGAATGGAAGAGTTGATTAATACCCCTCACACCATTATGGAGATATGTGTTAATCCTGAGATTTCAGCAGCCGAACTAATTAATTATTTCGATAATAATAAATAAATCATCAC
>CAMWLY010000073.1 GCA_947175145.1 uncultured Muribaculaceae bacterium
CCCAAATCGAAGATTGTGCTGCTCAATGCAAATATCCCTTACGGTTCGCGCCTTTATGTGGGCGATGGTGCTACTGTTACCGCCGGAACTATGATTTGCGAATGGGACCCCTTCAATGCCGTAATCGTGGCCGAAGAGGGTGGTACAGTGAAATTCGAGAATGTAGAAGAGGGTGTGACATATCGCGTAGAATCTGAAGAGGGCACCAATCTGCATGAGAAAATCATCATCGAGTCCAAGGACCGCACTAAGGTGCCTGCCGCTCACCTCTATAATGATGCAGGCGAGCTGATTCGCACATATTCACTCCCCGTGGGTGCGCACCTCCTTATAAATGAGGGCGATGTCCTTACTCCCGGTCAGGTGTTTGTGAAGATTCCGCGTGCCAGCAATTCAGCAGGTGACATCACCGGTGGTCTGCCTCGTGTTACCGAGCTGTTTGAAGCTCGCAATCCGTCGAACCCCGCTGTCGTTTCTGAAATCGATGGTGAAGTTCACATCGGTAAAATCAAACGTGGTAACAGAGAGATCTCGGTTATAAGCAAGCTCGGTCAGGAGAAGAAGTATCTTGTATCGCTCTCTAAGCAGATACTTGTGCAGGATAATGACTATGTGCGTGCCGGAACACCGCTTTCCGATGGTGCGATCACTCCCGAAGATATTCTTAATATCATGGGTCCGACCGCAGTTCAGGAATATATCGTAAATGAGGTTCAGGACGTGTATCGCATGCAGGGTGTGAAAATCAATGATAAGCACTTTGAGGTGATAGTTCGTCAGATGATGCGCAAAGTCAACATCATCGATCCGGGTGACACAAGATTCCTCGAACAGCAGATTGTAGACAAGCGCGAATTCATGGAGGAGAATGACTCTATCTGGGGTAAGAAATATATCACAGATGCCGGTGATTCGCAGAATTATCGCGCGGGTATGATTATCACCCAGCGCAAGCTCCGCGATGAGAATTCCGCTCTGAAGCGTAAGGATATGCGCACCATGACCGTGCGCGATGCTGTGCCCGCTACTTCACGCCAGATACTTCAGGGTATCACTCGCGCAGCACTTCAGACCTCAAGCTTCATGTCGGCTGCATCATTCCAGGAAACAACCAAGGTGCTCAATGAAGCTGCTATCAATGGTAAGTCGGATTCTCTCGAAGGCATGAAGGAGAATGTAATTTGCGGACACCTGATACCTGCCGGTACCGGTCTGAGAGAATATCAGAAGATCGTTGTGGCCAACAAGGAGGAACTCGCTGCGCTCAGCGTCACCGAAACTCCCGAGCAGATAGTAGATGTGGAAACAGTTGAAGTCAACTGATCCCAACAGATAAAATAATCAGAGGGTGCTTAAGTTTCAGCTTAAGCACCCTCTGATTTTATGTTTTTATTATTAAAGTCGGTATATCACATGCCCTCCGGGGCGAAGAGTCATGACAGTTGAGGCTCTGCGGAAGCTGCCGTCGGGATTTATTACCCTCAGATTACCTCTATAAGGTGCGGTTATGCTTTGCGAATGGTTGATATCTCTATTGACCATGATTATATAGTCTTTGCCATCGCCACCTGTAAGATGCGACACAAGAACACCGCTACCGCTCGTGGTGAGCGAGCCTCTGAAAGGTGCCGGTAATTTAGCGAAAGGTTTGCATCCATCAGGCAGATCGGTGCCGGTATATGACACTTCTTTCACCCGGCAATCTAAAAATATATGAGCCAGTGATTGGATCTCTTGATTTGTGGCCTGTACCAGATAATATACGTCGGTCAGATTTCCCTCCGCGTCTACGGGCGCCTGATGAAAATTTATTTTTGACGCGTTAGGTTGCCAATAAGTAAAATACTGAATGCATTGTGCTCCGTAAGCCAACGCGCAGAATGCTTCAAGATTCAGATAAGCCTCGCGGGCCACAGGGAAGTCAAAATGTGCCGTAGAAAGACAGAATGCCCAGAATGGTCTTTCAATTTGTCGGCAGAGGGTGCTGACCTCCTCAAAGTTGGAGTAAAACTGAGGGTCGACTTTGGCCTGCGCTCCCGATTGCTGGGTAATAGGATACATGTCGTAAGAGAGCATCGGCAATCTGACTATAGCTTCAAAACTGCTGAGATAATCGCGATATGTGGGAGTTCCGAGTCGGGTAGCCTTAACCCAAATAGGTAGCAGATTGGAGTATACAAGTCGGGTTGAATCCGCCTGATAAATGCGGTCGCGCAGTGCTGACAATTCATCGAATTTTTCGGCACTCGGTTCATCAAGCATAAACCACCCTGCAACATTGGGATTGTCAGAAAATCTTCTCACAAACCTCTCTGTGTCTTCCAGTAGTTCAGGACAATTGACCATCAATTTCACCCCTGATTCAGAAGCGGCATTCAGAGCATTCTGAACTTGATTGCTTGTGTAGAACTGAGTGTATGATAGATTGAATCCGGCTTCGTGAAGTTGCCTGTATCGTTCGGCCGAAGTGAAATTAGCCGGTATGGAGAACCATGCCATAATCGGAAATTCTCCGGGAGTCGGATTCCGGTATTCAGGAAGTTCCACGGTTTTTAGTAATTCCTCAGTGCGCGTGCGAGATTCGCTCTCGGCAAGCATGCCTGAGGCTACAATCGCTACACTTGAAATTATCAGAATCAGACCAAGCCCGAAACTTAGTTTATCATTACATATTCTCATGTCGGAGTGTTTAATGAATAACAAAAATCAAATAAGATGCTCTAACCTTTAATCAGACACAAAGGTAAATTCTTTAGATATAATTATCAAATTATATCGGGGCGTTACTTCGTTTAATCAAAGTTAAAGAGATGATACAATCAGGCATGGAATTTGTTATTAAAATAGAAGAATAAGGAAATTACTAAAACTGAAATATCATGACAAAAGGAACAATAGGTGTAACCACCGAAAATATTTTTCCGGTTATTAAGAAGTTCTTATACAGTGATCACGAAATATTCCTTCGTGAGTTGGTTTCAAATGCCATAGATGCCACACAGAAACTTAAAACCTTAGCCTCATTCGGCGAGTTCAAGGGTGAGCTGGGTAAGATGGAAGTGCGTGTCAAAGTTGACAAAGAGGCCGGCACTCTGACAATATCGGATCATGGTATAGGCATGGATGCCGATGATATAGAGAAATACATAAATCAGATAGCCTTTTCCGGAGCTGAGGAATTTCTGGAGAAATATAAGGATACCGCCAACTCTATCATAGGTCATTTCGGCCTCGGGTTCTACTCGGCATTCATGGTGTCGAAGAAGGTTGTGATTCGCTCTCTGTCATACAAGAAGGGTGCGCAGGCTGTGGAGTGGAGCTGCGATGGTAGTCCGGAATTCGAGATGCAGCCGATCGAGAAAGATGAGCGCGGCACCGATATTATTCTTTATATCGATGATGATAATAAGGAATTTCTGGAGCAGACACGTATAGATGCGCTCCTGAAGAAGTATTGCCGCTTCCTCCCGGTGCCTGTGATAAGCGGTAAGGTGCAGGAATGGAAAGATGGTAAATATGTAGATACCGACAAAGATAATGTGGTCAACGCCACCGAGCCATTGTGGACCAGAAAACCCTCTGAACTTACCGACAAGGATTATCTGGAATTCTATCATGAGCTCCGCCCGGGTGAGGAAGATCCGATGTTTTGGATTCATCTGAATGTGGATTATCCGTTTAACTTAACAGGTATTCTATATTTCCCGAAAATTCACAATAATATAGATATACGTCAGAACCGGATTCAACTCTACTGCAATCAGGTTTATGTTACCGACCAGGTAGAGGGAGTGGTTCCGGAATTCATGATGCTGATGCAGGGTGTAATCGACTCACCTGATATACCACTGAATGTAAGCCGCTCATATCTGCAGGCCGACCAGCAGGTGAAGAAGATTTCGAGCTATATATCCAAGAAAGTAGCCGAGAAACTTGACAAGATGTTTCGTGAAGATCGCAAGTCTTTCGAATCAAAATGGCAGGATATTGAGGTATTCATCAAATATGGCATGCTGACTGATCCGAAGTTCTATGAGGCCGCCCGCAAATTCTTCTTGCTTAGAGATGTAAATGATAATTACTATACACTTGAAGAATATCGCACATTGGTTGAGGCCAACCAGACTGATCGCGAACAGACAGTGGTATATGTATATTCAAATGACGCCTCTACACAATACGCTTATATACGCGGAGCTGAAGAGAAGGGATACAATGTTCTGCTTCTCGATGGTCAACTCGACCAGCACCTGATCAGCATGTTGGAAAGCAAGCTTGAGAAGACCCGGTTTATTCGTGTTGACTCGGAAACTGCCGACAGGTTGATTCCCAAGTCTGATGATCGTGATGCAGGTATTTCTTCTCTCGAGGCTGAAATCCTGACCGGTATGTTCAGCAGCCAGCTCCCGCAGATTAAGGATACAAACTTTATCGTGGAGTACTCGGCAGCAGGTGCGCAAGCAGCTCCGGCTACTGTGACACAAGATGAGATGATGCGACGCATGAAGGAGATGTCGGCCATGCAACCCGCCATGAGTTTCTATGGAAATATGCCCACCATGTATGCCATGGTTATCAATACCGAACAACCTGTGGTCAAGAAAATCATAGAGGCTGGAAAAGAAGCACTCGAAAGCGATCTTGTTCCGTTGCGAGAATCTGTAGATGCTCTAAATAAGGAGATTGAGGATCTCCGCAAGCAGATGGCCGAGAAAAAGGAGGAAGCTGAGAAATCGGAACTTCAATCGCAGGTTGATGCTAAGGAGAAAGAAGTTTCCGGTAAACGTAAAGAACAGGAGAAGGCAATTAAGGATTATGCCGAAACTCAGCCCAAGTTGAAACAGATAATCGACCTGGCACTCCTGCAAAGCGGTCTGCTTAAAGGTGAATCACTTTCGGAATTTATAAAGCGTTCGATAGACTTGCTCTAAAGAACTTATAGCTGATAAAAAAGGGTTTGTGCATTAATTTGCGCAAACCTTTTTTTATTCTGTGTGCGTAGCCGGCGCTATGTCTGTGCGTGCTGCGATTCGCGATGGAATCAGCAGTGCGAGATAGATAAAAACAATTGTGGCAAGATTGAGGATTCCAAACGCTCCCCAGTCTAATTCTACCGGCACAAAATCTATATAGTAAGACTCAGCGTCGAGACGCAGGAAATGCCAATGCTTCTGGGCCGCCAGAAATGTAATCATCAATACATTTCCGATTGTCATGCCTACAATCGCAATTCTCAGGGCAAGCCAAACAAAAACTCTGCTCACTGAAGCTCCGGATAATCCTAATGAGCGCACAATCACTATAAAGCGCCTTTTGTCGAGCACTAATATCAGCAACCCGGAGATAAGGGTAGCCACAGATACAAGCGCCATCAAAACCAGAATTACCGCCACATTGGTGTCGAGAAGGTCAAGCCAGCTGAAAAAGCCGGCTCCTTGATTTCGGGCATTATCCACTTGATAGTATCGATACAGTTCGCCGGTGGCGGTGGCGCTTATCAGGCGCTCGCCGAGCATCGGAGCCCATTCATCTATACGATTCGGATCGACGGTCTCTATGACTATGGCAGAGCCTTGACGTTCTCCCAATCCGGCCACTTCCTGTATTAGGGGTAGTGAAGCATACACAAGCACATCATCGTATGCGTCAAAGTGTGAATCATAAATTGCGGCAATCTCAAGTGGTCTGACCCTGATTGAATTGTCTATGAAATAGGTGTAAATCCGGTCACCGACTTTTAAAGACAGTTGATTGGCGGCAATCTTTGATATAGCTATTTTTCGATTGTCGGAATCCTTATCATATCCGGGCAATTTGCCTGCTATCAGATTTTCTTTAAGAAATCTTGATTGAGAAGAGTTTGGGGCGACACTTCGCAGATACACCCCCTTGAATTCGGAATCGGTTTTTAGAATAGCGGGCAGCGAAGCCTGAAGATTCCACTCGGAGATATAAGGCTCTGAATCTAAAATTGATGCGAGACGCTCGGTTACAGTCACTATGCGTTCTGATTCCTCATCAGGATCGGTCGAAGAGGCATCATAGACAGTTAGGTGAGAATTAAATCCATATACCTTATGGCGGATTTCATTTTTGAATCCCAGAACCACACCCAGCGATGCAATCATGACGGCCACCGAGAGGGCAACCGCCGCCACTGATACTCTGAGTGCCGGAGAGGTGCCTCCTGAGGAGGAAATAGATAATCGCTTCGCAAGATAAAGGCTTAATCGCATAATTAACTACAAAAATAATAAAAACCTGTAAACCTCATGACGCCTTCAAGTGTTCTTTTTGTATACGGATTGTTGCGACACTTGGTTTGCTGTCTGTACCGGCCTTAAATTAAGCCGGTAGCTTTCTATGTTTGAATTAAGATCCGCTATATACTAAACAACTATTCTATGAAACCACATACATACGCAGCTATAGATATTGGAACCAATGCAGTGCGGCTACTGATAAAGAAGGAGGATCCTGATACAGATGTCCCTGAACTAAAACTGAAAAAGCAGTTACTTGTGCGAGTTCCTTTGCGCCTGGGTTTCGATGTGTTCGCTAATGGAGAGGTAAGTGCCGTAAATGCCGAGAAACTTGTGCGGCTTATGAAGGCATATCGTGAACTGATGACAATATATGAAGTCGACAGAGTCAGAACAGTAGCCACATCGGCCATGCGTGATGCATCAAATGGCCGTGAACTGCTTGGAAAAATTAAAAATGAATCAGACACTGACATTGAGATAATCTCCGGAGAGGAAGCAGCCAGAATCATTTACAATAATCATCTGGAGCGTCGCGGCAATGTGCGCGGTTCGTTTCTTTATGTAGATGTGGGGGGCGGAAGTACGGAGATAAATTTTATCGACAATGGTAAATTGGCGGCCTCGCGCAGTTATAATATAGGAACTGTGAGGGCACTTACCGGAAAGATACGTCCATGCGAGAAAGAAGCTATGCATTCTTTTCTCGACAGCATTGCCGAGTGTCACCCTGATATATCGATTATCGGTTCCGGGGGAAATATCAATAAACTCTATAAGATGGCCTGCGTCAAGGATAAAGAAACCCGCAGCCTGCCGGTTTCGGAACTATTGAAACTTTATAACACGCTTGAGCCACTAAGTGTCGAGCAGCGTATAGACCGCTATGGTTTGCGTGCCGACAGGGCCGATGTAATCATACCGGCAGCAAAAATATTTCTTGCCATAGCCTCGACATTGAGTGCCGACAGGATAATCGTGCCTACTATTGGCATAGCCGATGGTATAATCGATGGTTTATATCTTGCCGACTTGTCTAAGAGAGATGGTTTGCAGCAAAGAGAATAGCCATTTCGGGTTGAAGTGTTAAGAGGATATACCTGTATGGCTGAGAAATGTAAACAAAACATAAAAGGGGTATATTAAATTAAAATATTCCAACCCTTTAGGTAATCTTTCGTTATAATAATAGAAAGCAATATGGATAGATCATCCGTGAGTCCGTGAGGATACCCGGATGTGGAAAGTTTAGTTAGATATAGTTTATAGTGGAATCGTAGAAAGGTCGTCTTATGGCGGCCTTTCTTATTGAGTATCAGAAGTATTAATGTTGTTAGGGGCACATTTCTAAATGTGTCTGCTTTTCCGGCTTGTACAACATTTTATATTTCCGGGTTGAAAAGTGTGATTTTAGAGGGTCAATCCGGATTGAAAAGTGTGAAAACTATTTGACTATTTAGGTTGAAAAGTGTAAATTTGGAGGGTAAAATCGGGTTGAAAAGTGTGATAATCTTAATATCAGAGTGAGAGAAAATGTTATATAGAAAAGTAGAACCTATTATATCTGAGTATTTTAAGTCTGATACAGATAAGGTATTGGTAGTTACGGGAGCACGTCAAATCGGTAAATCATATATAATAAGATATTGTGCGGAAAAATATTTCAAGAATATAGTTGAGGTTAATCTAATTTCAGATTCAGAAGGCGACAGGATTTTTGAGAATGTGCGTACTGTAGACGATTTCTATTTAGCCCTATCTGCCTTTAGCACGCAGATGTTGGGAGACAGACATGATACCCTGATTTTCCTTGATGAAATACAAGTTTATCCTCATCTGCTTACGATGTTGAAATTTCTCCGCGAAGATGGGCGGTATCGATTTGTAGCCAGTGGTTCTTTGCTCGGTGTAACCTTAAGAAAATCAGCATCAGTTCCCCTCGGCAGTATCGATGTTATCAAGATGTTTCCTCTTGATTTTGGGGAGTTTCTTATAGCCAATGGCTTCAGCATGGAGGGCATTGATTCACTTCGAGAGTTGTTTAATGGTCTAAAAAGTGTCCCATTGGGTATACATAACAGGGTTATGGGACTGTATAAACGTTATCTGCTCGTCGGTGGACTTCCTGAAGCAGTCAACAAGTTTCTTGATTCTCGCGATTTAAATCAGGTCAGAGCCATACAATCAACAATTTCCGAGTTATATCGGATAGATGCAGCTAAATATGATTATGAACATGCTTTAAAGATCGGTAGGATATATTCACTCATTCCATCGGTTATGGAGAATAAGAAGAAGCGTGTTATTTATAAGGAAATTGAGAATATCAAGGGGAAACGCTCATCTGATTATGAAGAAGAAATGGAATACTTGATATCTTCTGGAATTGCTCTTGGGGTGAATGCTATATCAAATCCTAAATTTCCGCTTAGGGAAACCGAGCAAAAGAATCTGATAAAATTATATTACAACGATCCGGGACTCCTTACTGCTGCATTATATCACAACAATCCGGTTCCGGTATTGAATTCTGAATCAGGAGTCAACTTAGGATCGGTCTATGAATGCGCGGTAGCATGTCAACTTGCAGCCAACGATAACTCTCTTTATTATTATGATAACCGAACGAGAGGGGAGGTCGACTTCCTCTATGATGATTTTGATACACTTTCGGTTGTGCCTGTAGAGGTAAAATCGGGTAAAGATTATAAGCGTCATGTAGCGATCAGTCGATTTGTGTCGACTGATGAATACGAAGTAAAATGCGCTTATGTTCTTTCGAATAGCAATGAGGTTGAGATTAAAGGGAAGATTCGTTATGTGCCGGTTTATTTCTCATTATTCCTTGATAACCGATTGTATAAGAATGGACCGGTTTTGATATAGGGATAAATCTCCGTAATCGGCAATAGTCTATTTGAAGATTCATAGTTTTTTGACTTTTTTATTAATTTTGTGAATGAAATG
>CAMWLY010000074.1 GCA_947175145.1 uncultured Muribaculaceae bacterium
TTTTTTTCAAGCAGAATAGGGAATACGAGCTTGATGTTCGGATCGTTGGCTCGGAGTTGGGTATAATAGACAGTAGTTAACCTTTATCATGAACTTAATCCAGAAATTTACGGTTGTCAGTATTCTGGCCGGGTCAGCCATGTCTGTATCCGGAGCTACATTCATTGGTGACCGCACTGATTTCCGCGATGAAACCATCTACTTCGCGATGACCACGCGATTCTATGATGGTGATCCCCAGAACAATGTGTATTGCTGGGACGGAGTAAAGAACATAAAAGACCCTGAATGGCGCGGTGATTTCGCCGGTCTTATCAAGAAACTTGACTATATCAAGGCACTTGGTTTCACAGCCGTGTGGATTACACCTATCGTAGAGAATGGTTCCGGTCTGGACTATCATGGTTATCACGCCATGGACTTCTCCAAGATTGATCACCGCTATGTATCAAAAGATGCAGATGCTCACGGTGCCGATGTTGCATTTCAGCAACTTATCGATGAGGTTCACAAAAGAGGCATGAAGCTCATCCTCGACATTGTGATTCAGCACACCGGCAACTTCGGTGAGGCTAAACTTTGCCCTCAGTTCAAAAAGGATTATAGCAAGAATCTAGCTCTGATTGATGATTCAATGATTCCATTGACTCAGAGCAACGGTGGTATGCTTCCCGACAATTATTCAAGCATGCCCGGTGCGCAGCAATATGCATCTCGCCTTGCACTGATGAAAAACAGTGACTTCACCAACAAAGACATACATAACTATTGGCACCATAAGGCTTGGTTTGACTGGGACGACCCCTCACGCTGGTGGGGACAGATAGCCGGTGACTGCGTGGACCTTAACACCGAGCACCCCACAGTGACCAACTATCTTGTGGATTGCTATTCACGCTTCATCAAGATGGGTGTCGACGGATTCCGCATCGATACAGCCGGCCATATCCCAAGATTGGCTTTCAACAAGATGTTCCTTCCCCAGTTCCTCGCAGCCGCCGAATCTGCAGAAGCGAAGCAGAAACGAGGAAACACTCCTTTCTTCATGTATGGCGAGGTTTGCGCACGCTCCATGGAGGTTATCTATCGCGGTGAAAACTATAACTGCTCACCCTGCTACTATACATGGAAAGAAAATAAGGATTATCCCTGGGATATGGATCCGAAGTCATGGGATTCAGTTGTGGCAATTCCGACTCAGACAGAGGGTTCACAGGACTTCTTCACTGTGCAGGGTCACAAAAACTGGGAGTCTGTAATCCAGTCAGGCAAGGATGATGCCGGTCACTCTTCATCTATACTTCGCAAGAGCAATAATCATAAGCTCATCGGTAACGAGTATCACACTCCCGATTATTCCGATTTCTCAGGTCTAAGCGTAATTGACTTCGCAATGCACTGGAATTTCAATTCCGCTGCCGGAGCCTACGGAGTGCGCAATCAGGATGATCTTTATAATGACGCCACATATAATGTGGTATATGTGGATTCTCACGACTATGCTCCCGATAGCAACTACCGCTTCAAAGGCAGTCAGGAAACATGGGCAGAGAACCTCTCGCTGATGTTTACCTTCCGCGGAATCCCCTGCCTCTATTATGGTTCAGAGGTTGAATTCCAGAAAGGTAAGGATATCGACAAGGGTGCGGTTCTGGCTCTTAAGGAAACCGGACGCGCTTACTATGGTGGCTATATAGAGGGAGACGTGAAAGTCAATGACTTCGCTGATTACAGCAATGCTACAGGCAATATGGCATCTACTTTGAGCTATCCGCTCGCCCGCCATATCCAGCGTCTCAACAAGATTCGTGCTGCTGTGCCCGCGCTTCGCAAAGGCCAGTACAGCAATGAAGGCTGCTCGGGCAAAATGGCATTCAAGCGCCGCTACAAAGACTCTAAGGTAGATTCATACGCTCTTGTTACAATCTCAGGCGATGCAACTTTCACCGGCATTCTCAACGGCACTTATAAGGAGTGTATCACAGGTGAAACTGTCAATGTGACCGATGGCAAACTTACTGCCAAGTGCTCAGGCAAAGGCAATATACGCGTGTATGTGCTCAATGGCCCCGGCAAAATCGGAACCGATGGCAAGTATCTCTTCGCCACTACCGCTGTAAATGAACCCTGGACCGAATGGCCCGATGAAACTATGCCTGATGAAACATGGACTGAAAAACCGAATCCCGGCCCGACCCCGGGTCCCTCAGGTGACCGCGAAGAACCGGAAGTAGCTACCGCTCCCGCAATGGCTGAAGGGGAACAGGCTATCTTCTTCGAACATGATTCCTGGAATCCCGCAACTGTATGGATCTGGGAAAACGGTAAAAACTTCACCGGTGGCACATGGCCCGGCCAGCACATGACTTATCTGGGTAATAATGTCTACAAATGGACTTATTCCGGAACCGGCAAGATTTCCGATGATGCTAAGGTTATCATTTCCAACAATGGTAATAATCAGGCTACCAAAGATGGCTGGAAGTTTGTAAACGGTGGCTATTACACTCTCTCAGGTTATGTTAAGACTATCGAAGGCGCCGGTGAAATTCCTGATGATCCTATCGTGCCCGGTAACCCCACTGTGTGGACAGCATATTTCGATAATTCTTCAGACAACTGGAGCAATGTCAAAACATGGATTTGGGATAGCAACAGCCAGAAGAATTATACCGGCGGCTCATGGCCCGGAGCTTCTATGCAACAGGATTCCGAAACAGGATATCTGAAATATTCTTGCACTGTGGAAGATGCTAATCCGAAGATGATGATTATCTTCTCCAACGGCGGTAATCCTCAGACTGCCAACCTCGAATTCATTAACAATGGTGTCTATACCTCTCAAGGATTCACCGGCAAATATGTAACTTCGGGTGTTGAAACCACAACCGCAGCCGACTTCAAGGTGATGATTCAGGGCACAGACCTGATTGTAGACAGTAACCGTGCATGCACTATCACAGTGGCACGACTCGATGGCGTAAGCTTCAATGTAGAGATCGGAATCGGCAGAAATGTAGTGCAATTACCTCGCGGCATTTATATCATCAATGGTAAGAAATACGCACTCTAATAATTAGATTTTAGATTTCAGATTTCAGATAGTAGATATTATATCAGATTATCAAGGCATACTTTATCTGAAATCTGAAATCTGAAATCTGAAATCCGAAATCTGAAATCCGAAATCTGAAATCCGAAATCTGAAATCTGAAATCCGAAATCCAAACCTAAAGAATCTTATATATGTAAAGTCCTTCGGAATTATTCCGGGGGACTTTTTTTAAAATGACCCATGTAGAAGAGAAGCCACTTGCATCAATACAAACAAAATCATACAAGATATATTTAGCGTAAAATATTATGCTATATTTGCTCAAGGAAGATTTAATTAGTAAATTTGCAGAAGTGCACGCCACTGCGGGCATCAAGAGAAAACAACAAAGAAGAATTAAAAAATGGAAATCGAAGGAATCATAATTTCTGACCTTGGTGTGACCGAAGGTGTATCAAAAGCCGGACGCAACTGGAAGAAGAAAGAATATGTATTGGAAACCGCCGGCGTGTATCCCCGCAAAGTGAAATTTACAGTCTTTGGTGACAAAGCTGATACTCTGACTTTTAAGGTAGGCACAAGCTATCAGGTTTCTGTTGATGCCGAGAGCCGTGAATTCAACGGCCGCTGGTATACAGACCTCACTGCCTACGCATCCCATGAGATTCAAGCCGGACAGTCTGCTGCGCAGCAGGCTCCGATGGGAGCATCAGAACCGGCCCCGGCATTCGGACAACCCGCTTCACCGATGTCTCCGGATCCTCTGGGAATGGGATCAGATAATACAGACGACCTTCCCTTCTAATTGAAACAAAAAGACTTACACATAAAAGCGTGCTGATTTACATCGGCACGCTTTTTAATATCATTACCTTAGCTATCGGAGCAACATGAGTAACCTTAGTTACCATAGCTATTATAGCTAAAGTAGCTATAATAGCTATAGGATTTATCCGACTTTTGGGTTGCCAAAATCAGCAGAAAATCTAAAGCTAAAGTCTAAAATCGAAAGTATAAACCCGACATACTGCCTTAAATATGCAACATCTTTCCCCTATGTGTATTATATTTCCCCTATTTGCAAATAATTAACATATTTTAAGAAGAAATTATCGAATTTTTGTGTGATTTTTTGTTGAGATTGCAGTTTTTTCATAAATTTGCGGTGTTAAAATATGTCACACATGACTAATACACGCAGTAAAGTAGCAACCGAACCGACTGCAAATAATGAGATTGCGAATAAAATCGATCTCCTGTTTGAAACCAGTTGGGAGGTATGCAACAAGGTTGGAGGCATTTATGCCGTATTATCCACCAAAGCACGCGTACTCAACGAGCAATTTGGCGAGAAACTCGCATTTATCGGTCCCGACTTATGGACCGCGGAAAATCCATCACCATATTTTAAGGAGCGCAAAAGCACATTTAAATCCGCAGCTGCAAAACTTGAGCTTCCCTGGGGCATCAAGATACGCACCGGACGCTGGAATATACCCGGTTCTCCGCAGGTAATACTTGTAAATGTAGGAGACACCGCTTCACACCTTCCGGAGGTATATGCCAAGATGTGGGAACTATATGGAGTGGATTCACTTCACGCTTATGGTGATTACGATGAAGGTTGCACATTTGCCATAGCTTCAGCTATTGTGATTAAGGCGCTTACAGAGTACCTGAAAGCAGATCCGGCTCGTGTCATAGCTCATTTCGATGAGTGGACCACCGGCATGGGACTGCTTTACACCAAATACAGCATGCCGAAAGCAGCTACCATATTCACCACACATGCCACCTGCATAGGCCGCAGTATATGCGGCAACGGTAAACCGCTCTATGACCAGTTCACCCATTACGATGGTGACCAGATGGCCCGCGAATTGAATATGGAGTCCAAACACTCACTTGAGAAAGCCGCTGCCCATCAGGCGGACTGCTTCACCACAGTGAGCGAAGTGACCGCCGCCGAGTGCTCGCAACTGCTCCGTCGCCCGGTAGATGTGGTAACTCCCAATGGTTTTGAACCTGATTTTGTGCCCAAAACCATGCGATATAACCGTTTGCGCAAAGATGGCCGCACGCACCTGCTGGAAATAGCCCGCGCACTCACCGGACAGGAATTCCCTGAATCCACATTCATGATTGCCACTTCCGGACGCCATGAATATCGCAACAAGGGTCTCGACATGTTTCTCGATGCAATTGCCGAGATTGACCGCAGATTGCCCGAGGATCACGCCGCTTTGGCCTTTATACTTGTACCCGGCTGGGTAAACCGTCCGAGCGAAAGTCTGCTCACTTCTCTGGGCGACGGCTCGCGCAACTATGGTCCCGATTATCTCACCCATAGGCTCAACAATGAGGATAGCGACGAGGTATGCTGCCGGATTCGCCAGCTGCAACATGAAGGTGCTTTCCGCCACACAAGGGTGATTTATGTGCCCTGCTATCTCGATGGCGGCGACGGCATAGTCAATATTTCATATTATGACCTGCTGCCGGCATTTGACCTGACACTCTTCCCATCATATTATGAACCCTGGGGTTACACTCCCCTCGAAAGTGTGGCATTCGGTGTGCCGACAGTTACCGACAACAAAGCGGGCTTCGGACAGTGGGTGCTCGACAATTTCGAGAATGGCATAGGTCGATGCGGAGTAAAGGTAGTGGAAAGATCCGACTCCGGTTATGAGCATACACGCAGCGAGATAGCTCAGGCCACCCTCGATTATGAGGACTCCGATGCTTCAAGCAGACTCCACGCGCGCAACATGGCTTTTCTCACAGCCGTGAAAACCGACTGGAAATATTTTATAGAGCACTATAACCGTGCTTTTGATATTGCCCTCGGCAAACATTAATTCTTCAAATTAAAAATTCTTAAACGACAATATAATCATCAGTATTATGAAACTTAAAGTCAGCAACACCAACCAGCCCATGTGGCGCAATGTCACAGTGAGTGCAGAGATTCCCCGCGAACTCAAGGCTCTCGAGGAACTCTCAAAAAACCTCTGGTGGGTGTGGAACACAAGAGGCAAGCATCTTTTCCGTTCACTCGACACAGAACTCTGGCGCAAAGTGGGTGAGAATCCCGTGATGCTTCTTCAGCAGCTCAGCTACGAGCGTTACCAGGAAATCCTCAAAGACAAGGCTCTGATGCAAGAAATCTCCGAAACTTACGCGGAGTTCAAAGCCTACATGGCAGAACCGATGGACAACAAAATTCCCTCGGTATCATATTTCTCTATGGAATATGGCCTCTGCAACTGTCTGAAAATCTATTCAGGTGGTCTCGGAGTGCTTGCCGGTGACTATATCAAGCAGGCCAGCGACAGCCATGTCAATATGACTGCAGTCGGTTTCCTCTATAAGTATGGCTATTTCTCACAGTCACTCTCAATCGATGGTCAGCAGATAGCCAACTATGAATCACAGAATTTCGATCAGCTCCCCATTGAGGCTGTTCTCGACGAGAATGGTCAGCCGATGATTCTTGAAGTGCCTTATCCCGGCCGCGTGGTATATTCACACGTATGGCGCGTGAATGTAGGCCGCATGAAACTCTATCTGCTCGACACAGACCTCGACCTCAACTCTCAGTGGGACCGCGAGATCACACACACTCTCTATGGCGGCGACTGGGAAAACCGCATCAAACAGGAGTATCTGCTCGGTATCGGTGGTATCCTGATGCTCAACAAACTGGGTATTCACACCGAACTTTATCACTGCAACGAGGGTCACGCTGCTCTGCTCAACCTACAGCGTCTGGTGGATTATGTCAACAATGACCACCTCCCCTTCAATGTGGCTCTTGAACTGGTGCGCGCATCATCTCTTTACACAGTGCACACTCCTGTGCCCGCTGGTCATGACTACTTTGAGGAGTCACTCTTCGGCAAATATATGGGCGAGTTCCCTGCAAAACTCGGAATCTCCTGGACCGACCTTATGAACATGGGTCGTGAGAATCCCGACACCAACGAGCGCTTCTCTATGAGTGTATTCGCGCTCAACACTTGCCAGGACGCCAACGGTGTAAGCTGGCTCCACGGTGAAGTATCGAAGAAGATGTTTGCCGGAGTGTGGAAAGGTTATGCTCCCGAAGAATCACATGTAGGCTATGTGACAAATGGTGTTCACATGCCCACCTGGGCTGCTTCCGAATGGAAGGAGTTCTATGGAGAGAATCTCGGCAAAGACCTCTTCAACGACCAGAGCAATCCCGAAGAATGGAAAGGAATCTTCAAGGTTTCCGATCAGGCAATCTGGGATATGCGCATGCGCCTCAAAAACAAATTCATCGACTTTGTCAAGAAAGACTTCAAGGAGAAATGGCTCAAGAATCAGGGCGATCCGACAGAGGTTCTGAAAATTGTTGACAAAATCAACCCGAATGCACTTATCATCGGTTTCGCACGCCGCTTCGCAACCTACAAGCGCGCACATCTGCTCTTTACCGACCTGGACCGTCTGGCCAAGATCGTAAACAATGAGAAGTATCCCGTGCAGTTTATCTTCTCAGGTAAGGCACACCCCGCTGATGGCGCCGGTCAGGGTCTTATCAAGCGCATCACCGAGATTTCCAAGATGCCTCAATTCTCAGGCAAGATTATCTTCCTCGAGGACTACAATATGATTGTGGCCAAGCGTCTTGTGTCAGGTGTAGACATCTGGCTCAACACTCCGACCCGCCCTCTCGAGGCATCAGGCACATCGGGCGAGAAAGCAGAGATGAACGGTGTGCTCAACTTCTCAGTGCTCGATGGCTGGTGGTACGAAGGTTATCGTCTGGCTGAAGATGCCGGCTGGGCACTCACCGACAAGAGAACATTTACTGACCAGGCTCAGCAGGACAAGCTCGACGCAGCCACTATCTATTCGATGCTCGAAAACGAGATTGTACCCCTCTACTTCGCCAAGAACTCCAAGGGTTACTCTCCCGAATGGATTCAGTATATCAAGCGCTCAATCGGCAAGATAGCTCCTATCTTCACCATGAAGCGTCAGCTCGATGACTATATCTCACGCTTCTACGAGCCCGAAGCAAAACGCTTTGCAAAACTCGCCAAGAGCGACTATAAGCTTGCTCGAGATATTGTGACCTGGAAAGAGAATGTAGCCTCTAAGTGGGATCACATCGAAATTCTGTCAAGTGAGTTCCATGATGAAAGTGGAAGCAATGGAGCTGTTCGCGCAGGAGACCGCTTCAATGCCAAGGCCGTGATCAACACTGCCGGTCTCGGGGACTCAATCGGCGTTGAACTCGTGGTTTACAAGGACAAAGATGGCGAGGTTAAATACCACAATCGCGAAGAACTCAAGGTTGTGAAGACTGAGGGAGATGTGCTTACCTACGAACTGAATGGCACACTCCATGAATCAGGCGTATATCGCTTCGGATTCCGCATGTTCCCGAAGAACAAGGAACTCCCCCACCGTCAGGACTTCGCATACGTTCGCTGGTTCTAATCTGCGGCAACATAATTAAAATAATGAGGTCGGAAAATTCAGTTTCCGACCTCATTATTTTAATTATACATATTAACCTGCTTATCTTTCAAAGTAAACAGTTGGGTCCTCTAATGCAAACAGTTGGGCTGCTATCTTGAATTAGATAAAAACGCTCGCTTTGAGTAATGATACTTTTACCATGAAAGTCTTGTGGTTAATAG
>CAMWLY010000075.1 GCA_947175145.1 uncultured Muribaculaceae bacterium
ACCTACTATCATTATTATACTCCAGATAGTAATTAACCTTTTCATTTCATGGTTAATAGGTCCGAATTGAAAGTTAAACAATCCGAGGCCTGAGCTTTTTCTGTTTCTGATACCAATAATCGAAACATAAATTCCGAATATGGCGCCTAATAACATTATCCCCAATCCGGTATAAATAAAAATGTTAGCCATAATGATGCAATTATTTTCCAATAAAACGTAATAGTTGACCCGGAGGTTTACATTATTCCCTTTCCACGATAGTTCCCCTATTGGAATCAGGGTAGAGTCAACTGATACAAACAATGGCTCGAAGTCGCTATGATTGTTGGGAATTTTAAGAAATTTTCTTAATTTTGTAAGTTAGTAAAAGAGTGCGGAAAGAAAACAAATTAGTCGCACCTTTGAGAAAGAGACAATACAAAATGCAAGGAGACGACAAGATTATTCCGATAAATATTGAGTCGGAAATGAAGAGCGCCTATATTGACTATTCGATGTCAGTTATAGTATCGCGCGCGCTGCCTGATGTTCGCGACGGCTTCAAGCCTGTGCACCGCAGGGTTCTGTTTGGCATGAACGAATTGGGTAACACATTTGCCGGCAATACCAAAAAATCTGCAAGAATTGTGGGTGAAGTGATGGGTAAATATCACCCTCACGGAGACTCATCGATATATCTTACTATGGTGCGAATGGCTCAGGAATGGTCACTGCGCTATCCGCTGGTATTTGGCCAAGGTAACTTCGGTTCCATAGATGGTGACTCCCCTGCCGCCATGCGTTATACCGAGGTTAAGCTTGCCAAGATGGGTGAGGAACTGCTGCGCGACCTGGATAAGGAGACAGTAGATTTTGTGCCCAATTTCGATAACACTCTTCTTGAGCCGTCAGTTCTCCCGACCCGCATACCGAACTTGCTGGTAAATGGTGCTTCGGGTATCGCAGTAGGTATGGCTACCAATATGCCTCCGCATAATCTAACTGAATCACTCAATGCCTCGATAGCTCTTCTTGATAATCCGGAACTTGATGTGGCCGGTCTGATGGAGCATATTCAGGCGCCCGACTTCCCCACCGGGGGTGAGATATTCGGCCTTGACGGTGTGCGCGAAGCATTTGAAACCGGACGCGGTCGTGTGATTGTGCGCGGCAAAGCCGATATCGAAACCGAGGGTAATCATGACGTGATTGTCATTTCCGAGATACCATACGGTGTGATTAAGAGTGACCTTGTGAAATCAATAATCACTCTGGCTGATGAGAAGAAAATCGAGGGTATTTCCGATGTCACCGATACTTCTGCACGCGGCAAGATCAATATTCTGATCGATGTGAAGCGCGATGCCAACTCCAAAGTCGTGCTGAATAAGTTATACAAGATGACACAGTTGCAGACCTCATTCTCGGTCAACAATGTGGCACTTGTGAACGGCAGACCGAAGACTCTGAATCTTAAGGAGATTCTTCAGGCGTTTGTGGATCACCGACGCGATATAGTGACACGCCGCACACGCTATGAATTGCGCAAGGCCGAAGAGAGAGCCCACATCTTGCGCGGTCTGATGATTGCCACCGATAATCTTGATGAGGTAATCGCAATAATCCGCGGCAGCAAGACCCCCGAGGACGCAAGGAATCGATTGGCCGAAAGATTTGGTCTCGACGATATTCAGACACGCGCCATAGTGGAGATGAGGCTCCGCCAGCTCACTGCTCTGGAGATGGATAAACTCCATCAGGAATATGAAGAACTGATGGCGCTTATCGCACATTACAATGATATTCTTACCAATGAGCATGTGCTCCGCGAGGAAATCAAGAAGGAACTTATCGAGATTCGCGATAAATATGGTGATGAAAGACGCACCAAAATCAATCCTTTCTCAGGAGACTTCAATCATGAGGACCTGATTTCAGATGACAAGATGATTATAACCATCTCGCATCTGGGATACATAAAGCGCACTCCCCTGGCTGAATTCCGCGCTCAGCATCGCGGAGGAGTCGGCGCTCGCGGCGGAGCTACCCGTGATGAAGATTTCATAGAGCATATCTATCCTGCCACCAACCATAACTATATGCTTTTCTTCACCGAGAAAGGCAGATGCTACTGGCTTAAGGTTTATGAGATTCCGGAAATGGCTAAGAATTCGAAAGGCCGCGCTATCCAGAATCTGCTTCAGATTGAGCAAGACGACCGCGTAAACGCATTTATCAGAGTCAAAGGGTTGACCGATACATCATATAATACCACTCATAATCTTGTGTTTGCCACTCGCAAGGGCATGATCAAGAAAACTTCACTATCCGCATATTCTCACCCGAGAGCTATAGGAGTCAATGCTATAGTTATCAATGAGGGTGACGAAGTGATTGAAGTTCGCCTGACCGATGGTAATTCAGAGATTATTATGGCCAATCGTCAGGGTCGCGCCATACGCTTCAATGAGAAAGCAGTGCGCGCCATGGGCCGGGTGACAGCCGGAGTCAAGGGTATGACACTCGATGAGGGTGATGAAGTAATCGGCATGATTACCATGACCGGAGAAGCCGATGAGACAGTAATGGTTGTTTCTGAAAATGGCTTTGGCAAACGCTCGGATCTTGGAGATTACAGAATCACCAACCGAGGGGGTAAAGGTGTCAAGACAATGCAAATCACCGAAAAGACCGGCAACCTTGTAGCCATTAAGAATGTAAATGACACCAACGACCTGATGATTATCAACGAGAGCGGTGTAGCGCTGCGCCTGCCTGTGGCTGATGTCAGGGTGATGGGCAGAGCTACCCAAGGTGTGAAACTCATAGACCTTGGCAAACGCGGAGACACAATCGCAAGTGTTTGCAAAGTTGATTCCGAACCGGCTGAAGATGTGGAGCAGCAACTCGACAAGGAGCAGGAAGAAACTCAGATAGACAAAGCTCAAGATAAAGTGATTCGCGAAGCAGAAGCCTTGGAAAATTCAGAGGCCGCCGAGGCCGACGCTAATGATACCGAAATTTGAAAACTCACCAAAACATAATTGTTATGAAGAAGATACTCGTCATGAGTTTGTGTGCCGCCGCCGTGATGTCGGCATCAGCTCAAAAGGAGACTGTAGACCAGGCTGCAAAGCTTTCCGGTAAACTTGATAAGATAGCCGATGCCCGCACTCTTATAGGTCAGGCTATCGCCACAGAACCGACCTCTAAAGAGGCTCGCACATATTATGTGGCAGGAAAGCTCGAATTCGACGCATTTGACAACGCTATGGCTAAGCGTGCCATAAACCCCGATGATCCTGCTGTAAACCTCATGGATATGGGTAACGAGCTGATAGCCGGTTACAATTATTTCGTGCAGGCGCTCCCTCTCGACTCTGTGCCCAATGAAAAGGGACAGGTTAAGCCGAAATTCTCAAAGGATATGGTCGGCAAAATCAATGGTCACCATCAGGATTATTTTAACTTCGGTGGTGAGATGTTCAACAACAAGCACTACTATCCCGAAGCATACAATGCTTTCATGATCTATGGAGAAATTCCCTCAAAGTCATGGGCTTCAAAGGATGTTAAGGCTGTGCCCGACTCAACAGTGGCTCTGGCATATCATTACGCGGGAATCGGTGCATTCTCAGGCAATGCTCTTCCCGATGCTATCAAGGCATTTAAGAAAGCTCGTCTGGCAGGCATAAAAGATCCTCAGAATTATGTATATGAGATTGCTTCATGGCAGAATCTCGCTCTGCGCGATTCAACTCTCGAGGATCAGGCCAAGAATGAGATCCAGACCATCGCCCGTCATGGCTATGACCGCTTCGGTGTATCAAACCCCCTGTTTATCAATAACCTTGTAAACTCAATGCTTCAGGGTAAAAAGTATCAGGATGCTATTGCACTCGTAAGCGAACAGATCACAAAGACTCCGGATCTCCCCTTCCTCTATGGTCTGCGTGCTTACGTATATGATCGTGCAGGTGACAATGATGCTGCTCTGGCCGACTATCGTAAGGCTGTGACATACGATAATGCCGATGTGGAAACTCTCTGCAATGCAGCCAAGAAACTCTACACTCAGGGTTCCGAAGCCTGGAACCTTATAGAGGGTAATCAGCCCGAAGCAAGAGCTAATGTGCGCAATAATTTCTGGATTCCTGCCAAGGAAATCGCTGAACGCGCTCAGGCTCTCGACCCCAACAATCATGATGCCGGTTATATTCTTGAGAATATCAACTACGCTCTTGAGACTTACTTCTGATTATCCACAGGAATATAAAATTAGAGGCCTTGAATCGAATTCGGTTCAAGGCCTCTTTTAGGTTTTAGGTTTTAGGTTTTAGGTTTTAAACCTGACTGACGGCTGTAAACAGCCACCGTTTATACAAAAAGCCCGGATTGCTAATTGCTAATTGTTAATTGAACATTGAACATTGTCCATTGTTACAGCGGGTATTCGTCAAAAGCATAAAGTAAAGTCGATAGATAACGCTCCCCGGTGTCAGGAAGAATTGCAACTATCATCTTACCGGCATTTTCAGGTTTGCGAGCTTCCCCAAGCGCAACGGCAACCGCCGCTCCTGATGAAATCCCGGCAATGATACCCTCGGCACCTGCAAGGCGTCTGGCCGCTTTTATAGCCTCATCCTCGCTGACAGCTTCTATCTTATCTACAAACTGGCCCTTGTAATTTCCCGGAATAAAGCCTGCACCTATACCCTGAATCTTATGAGCGCCTGCCACACCACCCGATAGCACTGCCGAGGTTTCGGGTTCAACTGCTATCACTTCAATCATGGGCTTATAATCCTTAAGCGTTTCGGCTGTGCCGGTTAGCGAGCCTCCTGTGCCTACGCCGGCTATAAAGATGTCTACCTTACCATCGGTATCGTGCCATATTTCGTTAGCAGTTGTCTGTGCGTGAGCAGTACGATTGGCCGGATTATCGAATTGACCGAGAATCACCGAACCGCTAAGTTCAGCTCTAAGTTCCTCGGCTTTTTCAATAGCGCCTTTCATACCCTTATTGCCTGGCGTCAGCACCAACTCCGCACCAAGCGCACGAAGCAGATTTCTACGCTCCATGCTCATTGTGTCGGGCATTACGATTATGCATTTATATCCTCTGACTGTGGCGACCATGGCCAGTCCTATACCTGTATTACCACTTGTTGGCTCAATGATAGTACCGCCTGGTTTAAGTGACCCATCTGCTTCAGCTGCATTAATCATAGCCAAAGCCACACGATCTTTAACACTACCTCCGGGATTATTCTTCTCAAGCTTTACGAGCACCCGAGCTTTAAGATTATCCTCCTTCTCAATATTTGTCAATTCCACTATGGGTGTATTCCCAATCAGCTCTGTGACATCTTTATAAATTCTTGCCATATTTAATTGTATTAATCTATTTAAATACCAAGACCATCAGTAAAATTTGCAGAAACGGCTTTGCGCTGCATGACTTTCGAATTCGGAGGCACCGAGTTTGCCAGCCAGACGTTGCCACCTATCACCGATCCGCGCCCTACTGTGATCCGACCTAAAATTGAAGCATTGGAATATACGGTGACATAATCTTCCAATATCGGGTGTCGAGGCACATTGACGGGGTGACCGTTGGAATCGAGGGTGAAGTTCTTGGCGCCTAAGGTCACACCCTGATACAGTGTAACATGATCACCGATGATACATGTCTCCCCTATCACAACTCCGGTGCCATGGTCGATAGCAAAATACTCTCCAATCTCCGCACCGGGGTGTATATCGATACCGGTAGCCGAATGTGCAAGTTCGGTAAGCATACGCGGTATCACAGGCACTCCGAGTTTCAGGAGCTCATGTGCTACTCTATAGCTTATCATGGCCTTCACAACCGGATATGACAATATGATTTCACCATAGTTATCTACCGCGGGGTCATTTTCAAACATGGCCTTCACATCGGTGTAAAGCAGGTGTTTAATCCGGGGCATACTGTCGATGAAACTCAGCGATAGCTTGCATGCCTGAGTTTCGCAAGATCCATCGCAAAGCGCCTCCCTATCATAATTCAAAGCTTTGGCGATCTCCACACATAGTAGTGTATGAAGCCTTTCAATAGCTGTGCCTATAAAGTAGGCCCGGATGGTACGACTATTACGCTGCCGGTCATAAAAATTGGGGAAGACGGCAGATTTTACAAGAGAAACCATCTCCTTGATGGCATCGACCGAAGGAAATTGTGAATTACCTTTGGTAATCATCTGACTTTCAGTGTCACCCAACTCTGACAGTTTGGCTACATTTTTCTTTAGGGTATCTTCTATCAATTCATTCATGCAAAATCGTAACTTTTCAATTTCTTAACAATTGAAAGCCCTGATTGTTGGGCCTGATGTCTTGAATCTGAAAAACGGGATCGGAGAAATCCGACCCCGCTTCATCGGGTTATTTAGTATTTTATATCGTGTTTTACTGTATATATTTCTCTAACTCCTCTTCGAGTTGGTTAGCTTGATGCACACCAGCGGCACGCCATTTCATCTCGCCATTCTGGAAGATCATCAGCGTGGGCACCGAGCGAACATTGTAAAGAGCGGCAAGTTGCTCATTCTTATCAATATCAATCTTGATGACTCTTACTTTTTCTCCCATATTTTTTGCAACTTCCTCAAGAATCGG
The DNA here is from genome assembly GCA_947175145.1 of uncultured Muribaculaceae bacterium. Classification (GTDB taxonomy): domain Bacteria; phylum Bacteroidota; class Bacteroidia; order Bacteroidales; family Muribaculaceae; genus Lepagella. The sequence continues at coordinate 6,643 of CAMWLY010000075.1, forward strand.
GTGCATCATCTTACAGGGTCCGCACCAAGTCGCAAAAAAATCTACCAACAGGGGTTTCTCTGATTTGATAAGGTCTTCAAATTTTTCCATAGTATATCTCCTTCTATTAATATTCAAACTTAAGCATGATTACCTGTGCAGATAACCTGCTTCTGATGATTAAACAAGGAGAAACGCGGGATTGTTCACCTTAGCTGCAGACGCACCACATTCTCTACATGATGTGTGTGGGGGAACATATCTACCGGTTGCACATCGGTAACCTTATAGGCCCGGTCAAGGAGCGCGAGATCGCGTGCCTGTGTAGCCGGATTGCAGCTCACATAGACAATCACTTTCGGGCGTGCATTAAGAATTACCTTGACTACATCTTCATGCATTCCGGCACGCGGCGGGTCAATAATCATCACGTCGGGGTGACCATGTTCGGCTATAAACTCATCGGTCAACACATCTTTCATGTCTCCGGCAAAGAATAAGGTATTGTCGAGACCATTGACTGCGGCATTAACCTTAGCATCTTCTATTGCTTCGGGCACATATTCGATACCGATGACCTTGCTCGCTCCGCGAGCCACAAAATTTGCAATAGTGCCGGTGCCTGTATAAAGGTCATATACAAGCGGTTTGTGTTCTCCTGCATTCTCCGGATCCAAACCGGAGAATTTACGCGCAACCTTGTATAATTCGTAAGCCTGACGCGAATTTGTCTGATAAAATGACTTGGCATTGATGCGGAATCGAAGTCCTTCCATCTCCTCTTCTATGAAGTCACGGCCGGAGTGCACGATAACTTCCTGATCGCTGATGGAATCATTGAGCTTGAGATTAACCACATATACCAGTGATTTGATTTCGGGGAAAGCATCGGCAATCTCCTTAAGTATTATATCTGAAGGCTCCTTATTATCTTCACCAAACACGAGACAGACCATAACATCGCCTGTGCTTGCTGTGCGAATCATCAAAGTGCGCAGCAATCCCTGATTAGCTCTTATGTCATAGAATGAAAAGCCATGATGTTCGGCTCTCAGATAAATGAAATTGCGGATGCGATCTCCGAGTTCGGTCTGCAACTCGCATTTATCAATATGAAGTACTTTATCAAAGGCTCCCGGAATATGAAACCCGAGGGCATTGCCGGAATCTTTGAACTCCTCTCCGGATTTAATCTGCTCCCAAGTGCGCCACTTTTTATTGGAAAAAGTGTATTCCATCTTATTGCGGTATCTCCAGACTTCAGCTGAGCCGAGTATCGGATTTATCTCAGGGAGCTCGACTTTAGCGATGCGCTGCAGCGCATCAGTGACTTGCTGCTGCTTCCATCGTAATTGAGAGTGATAAGGTAAATGTTGCCACTTGCACCCTCCGCAAACGGTAAAATGCGGGCATTTCGGTTCAACCCGATCAGCAGCCGGCACCACAAGCCGGGTTATATGACCCTCGGCATATGAATTCTTCTTTCTATCTACCTGCACATCGGCTATATCGCCCGGCGCCCCGTAGGGAATAAACAGGACAATTGGAGAATCGGAGTTCTCGCTCATCTTGACCCGCGCCAATGCTTTTCCCTCTGCTGCCACAGCTTCTATACGCACGGACTTAAGTTCGGGAAGCGGTTTTTTCTTTCTTGCCATAATTCGCTTTCGAAATATAAGTGCAAAATTAGCAAATATTCTCAAAGAAATTATTAAATTTGCGTTTAGCCGCGGACTAACTTAAGCATCGTGGCTACACTTACAATTATCCGGGCATTTCTTACACGTGTTGAACCGGGTGGGAAATGTAGCCTATACCCATAATAGACAAATACTTAAAATACCAATCTTATAAATCATTATGGCAAAAAAGATTTATACCTTCGGAGCCGGTAAGGCAGAAGGTACAGCCGAGATGAGAAATCTGCTTGGTGGCAAAGGTGCCAATCTGGCGGAAATGAATTTACTCGGCATGCCCGTGCCCCCGGGTTTCACAATTACCACAGAAGTCTGCACAGAATATACAC
>CAMWLY010000076.1 GCA_947175145.1 uncultured Muribaculaceae bacterium
CTCAACCAATGTCTGAGTATTCCAGCCCTTACGGGCGCTTCCATTTATTCCAAGAACTTTCATATAATCATTTTAACATTAAAATTAACATTAAAACGGCAGGTAGCACAATTAAGTTCAAAGGAATACTGCAATGTCATTTACTTTGAAAAAACTGTAGTCGCGGCAACATTCGCGCGAGGATAATATACTCACCCGAAAGCTGCCTCTGAATATGATTTAACCTACAATAACTTTTCAACATAATCACGTTTGTATTAAATATTAAATCCCTATAAATATGGAAATAAGGAAAACGGAACACAGCGACTTGCCAATAGTAATGGAGATTTTTGAAGCCGCACGTGATTTTATGAAGCGGTCAGGCAATCCTACACAATGGCATGATAATTATCCTTCAGAGGAGGTTATAATATCGGATATTCTTAATGAAGTCAGCTATGTCATTATCGATAATGACCGTATAGTTGGAACATTTGCGTTTATTGAAGGTGAAGACCCTACATATTCAGAGATTGAGGGTTGTTGGTTGAACGATAAGCCATACGGCACAATTCATAGAATTGCATCTGATGGGTCTATCAAGGGAGCCGCCAATGAGTGTTTGAGATTTTGTAAAACGAAGAACCCAAATATCCGTATTGATACTCATAGGGACAACTACGTAATGTTGAATTGGATAAAACGCTCAGGATTTAAGAAATGCGGTATAATCCGTGTTTCAGATGGATCACTTCGAGAAGCATTCCAAATTGCCACAAATATATGATAAGGCACGACATGGGGTTTGAGGTCTGGAATGAGGGCTTAAGCTTATTTGGGGATATTTCCTTTCTGAGTCCTCGAATTTTGCATGCATTACAAGAAGCGAGAAGATGATTATTTGTATCTTTGTAACAAGTTTTACCCTTTATGAACATACCTGTAACATCATCATTCCCGACAAAAGATAGAATTATTGGCTTCGCATGGCAACACATACTTTTGCTGTCATCAATGTTTTTTATGACTCTTGGAGTCGCTCTATGCGTCCGCTCAAATCTCGGTTCGGGTGTGATCTCCTCAATTCCGATGGCATTCACACTTGCGGGAGAAGCCGGACTTGCTCCGGGCCTGACTATCGGAGGATACACCAATATAATGAATGTAATCCTTGTTACAGCTCAGATACTCGTTTTGAGAAAGCAGTTTGAGAAAGTGCAATTGTTCCAACTCATAATCGGCTTTGTGTTCGGTGCATTTCTGGATTTGAACATGGCGTTGACATCATATTTCAGTTATGAAGAGATCTGGCAACAAATTATGGCGCAGTTTGCCGGTGCCACCATCTTGGGAGCGGCAGTCGCAGCCGAAATACGATGTGGGTCGGTAACAATGCCGGGCGAGGGTATCCAAATTGCGATTAGCCGGGTTACGGGAGCATCGTTTCCCAAAGTCAAAATAGCGGTAGATACCACCCTGGTCGTGTTAGCAGTGGCTTGTGGATATTTATTCTTTGGTGCGTGGCCATGGACTGTAGTTGGCATGGGCACACTGTTTTCGATGTTTTATGTAGGTTATGTTGTCAAGCTTGTAAGTCCACACATGAGATGGTTTGACCGGCTCCTCGCCTACAGGCCCGGTTTCCGGCGATATGTATATGGTCTCGCCCGATTCATCAAAATAACCGGAAAACGCTAAATGCGGGATTCGAGAGAACTCCTTTGAGTCAAATCATAAGCTTGCGTGAATCATATCAGTAAGTTATCGCGCGCAACAAGCGATGATAAAGACCTGGAAAATTCAGGGGCTTTTCGAAACTTTACAGTTGATTTTTATTATGAAACAAGGCCATATCACAAAATATTTCTTATACTTAGACGAATGTGGTGACCGGAATCTTGTTTCAATTGATAGTAGTTTCCCAATTTTTACCCAATGTTGTAATTGAGGTTCTACCCTATCTCCGCGACCTGTTGAATAATAGAACTGCCGCGGCGCAGAAACAACAACAAGCCGTAGTTGTAGCATTTTCTGCCTTACTAATCCACATCCAATAAACTCCCGCGATGGACATCAGAATCCCAACGACCAAACAAATATCCTTACCGGTAATCTTATATTTTCCACTCTTTATTTCCATATAGCAAAATTAATAAATTATCTATTTATTAACCAATGGTATCATCGGGGTGCGAGTTCGAGAGTGCAAGAACTGGTCCAAGCGTGTCAGTCTGAGAAGCTGCGCATCTTTTTGATGGCAACGGAATAAGGTTCATATTTGAACCATTCGGTCAAGGGTGCTTCTATCGGCATTCGATATACATAATAAACCTCACCGCAACCATTAATCTGAATCTGCTCGGGAGTAAAAGAGATCAGTGACCAATATATTCCACCGTCAGGTGTGAAAACACACATCTCGGGATTAAATTTGGCATCATCGATTTCAAGATCATCGTTTACGATATTGAAATTTTTGGGCTCTATATGCATGGTATATTCGCCGGTGTTATTATTTTTCATCATGCGAATATTCTGAAAGAATAAAGTACCATTATCGTTATTGCGAGTTGCAGCCGCACGAATATATACCATTGAGGGATTTACCATGTAAACGAACATATTGCGATTCGTGTTAACCTCGCAATATGGCATTCCGTTAATAATTCCATACTTAGTTCCGAGACGCCACTCCTGCAGACATTTCCCTATCTCGGATCTATCATTGCACAGCGACATAGCGTATGGTTCAACCGTTTCGATATCCTCTACCTTACGGAGCTTGATACCATTGATATCAAGAATATTATCTGTCAATGAAATCGCTGGAGCCGAGTCAAGTTGATCGAAAGTGACTTTTCCATCTTTGGCAAATGTTGTGCTGTGCAAATATTTCAAAGCCGGTATTTCCAGAAATGCATGCATAGTGCTGTCAACATGAGCATAGAAAATGCAAACTGAATCAGTGATTACAGCTTCAGCTTTATCGCTCGCCCAAACTCCCTTATACCGGGAGAGCCCGGAGTCTGCTAAACAGGTTAAGCTTATCAGCAAGCAAATGACCGAAAAGAGTGTATTTCTCATTTCAAGAAAATTTTAATTTACCTAAAAAGATCAGCCATCTCCTCGGGATATGGAGTCAGGTTCTCCAGACCGTTTGACCGGACTACGTAAGTATTCTCCACTCCAACTGCACCAACACCGGGGATTACAAATTTTGGTTCGATGGCAAGTGTCATTCCTTCCTGAAGAATATCACGACTTCGAGGAGTAAGCACCGGCATCTCGTTGAGCTGTATGCCGACACCGTGTCCAATAAAAGGGGCCTTCTGGCGATGGCCCATGAAATAGTCTTCGAGGCCCTCCTCGCGAGCTATTTGGATTGCTACTTCGTAAAGTTCGGCACAGCTCACTCCCGGTTTTCCGATTTCCTCAAGACGTCGAAGAATATGCCGCGAACATTCGTGGGCTTTATATGCCGTGCCACTCACCTCTCCTATTCTCCAAACCCTGGTCATATCGGTCTGGTAACCATTGAATGCACCACTCATGTCAACCATTACGCTTGTGCCCGGCTTCATAATAGTGCCATTAGCGCCAACCGGAAGAGAAGGGTGTACCCCGGCACCACCCATAGAAAAATCGTATGGTGTAGGATTGTCGGCATTATCGCCATTGATGACTGATCCGAGATTGATCTCCATAAGATTGCCTGAAGTCCGGGAATATCCCAGCGCCCCCTCTATACGGAGAATCCTCTCAAGTTCGATCTGGAACTCGACATCAGTCATATCTTCACGGTATACTCCGGTGAATCTTTTATACGCTGCGCAATGATGAATACCATCTTTACGCATCTCATTCAGTTCCCAGTCGGTCTTGGTCATTCTGGCTTCCCGGAGTATTTTTGAAGCATCACCGAGAGAAGCGTCAGGGAAAAGCTTTTTCAAACGGCATATCTCGGAATAAGTTAAGTCATCTTTTTCCAGTCCGAATACAGATGGCGATGGATAACCGTTATTTTCCATCCATGCGGGAATATCTTCGGGCTTGCGAATGCGAATTATATCATTTTCAGGTTTTACGTTTGTAGGTCGGATTACAAACCATACCGGTGCTTTACCCTTGCTCAACAGCACGTATCCTCTGAAGAAACGCATCGAGCAATAATATATATTGGCATTTGAAGCGACCAAAAGTGTGTCAACCTCATGCTTATCCATAACTTGAAGGATTTTGGCAAAATGTTTTGCCAATTCTTCACGCATATTGTCATTCAGAAAATTCATCATTTTAATTCTTGGCTTAAAATATCTTTTCACCTTCGCAATCCGTTAAAGACTTGACTCCGGCTGTTACGTGTATAATTAGTTTTTGTATTCCAGCTATTCCAGTTACTCAGAAATTCCCTGTTGGTTCCCGAACAACTATAATGTCTCTTATAATATATATCAGGATTTGCATATCAAGTAATTTATCTTAGCACATACTTGATTGATATGATCTAAACCATACAACAAAGAATTGCTGTCTACGTCCATCCAAAAAAAACAGTTTTTTGATCTTGGTGTAAATGTTTGTCACATACGTGGTATCTATTCTTGATGTACGAGATGCAAAACAAATTGTCTCATGATGTGCAATACGATTTCGTAGCGAATTAACCTTATCAAGCTCATTAAAAATATAGGTCTGATTATACTGAATCTCTCTGGAAGAGCGAGGTTTATTAGGGAAAATGGAAAGTAGATTGCGTCCAGTCACACGATATTGTATCGGGGAGAACATATATTTCCAGATACCAAATTCCATTTCAGCCAAAAGCTTATGGTGCGTATATGACTGTGATAGCTGTAATTTGCGGTGTGCAAAGGTTATTATGTCACGGGTCTTCCTTAAAATCGGTTTGGTAAATATTCCATTAGGCATTATGGAATTCCTCAACCATTCATCGCCCAAGTTCTCAGTTAATTTATGGTCAATGGCATTACGCAATGCCACCTCAAAGCAGCTGACTATGGTAAACATCTCCTGCGAAATCTGGAGATTATAGCGGTAAAGCGTCATAGCCTTGCGCGTGTCGCCTCCACATGCCATAACATAACGTTCCATACGTTGATATGACATTATTTTTTCAAAATCCGCATATCTCATTTGAACTAAATAATCATTTCAATGAAAATTTTGTCAGTTAGATAAAATGTATTATATTTGTAGTGTTGAATCCCGGTAGCCCCTGTATATCAAGCTATCGGGTTTTGTTTATTATATGGTAAATAAACAAAATTCTACGTATGTCTTCATGCACGGTAAATATATACAAAACCTCTTGATTGCGCAACAGCAGTAGCAGCTTTCACCCGCACCGGAATCTCATGTGCCGGTCATTGTGAGAATTGGTTATTTAATATAATAAGGTATCCATTACCTCACTTATATACCGTGAGAAACAATAAGCCCAATGCTATCAAAATGTATATCAAAAGTGATACAATCAGATATAACATAAAATAACCTACACTCTTTTTCATGGAGCCAAGGGGAAAGGCTTTAAACATACTCATGGAACAAAGGAATATAGAATAACAAAATTCGAGACCTGAACACCACTCTTCGGAGAGTAGAGAGAGCGGACTTATAATAATACCGAATATCAGGAATGATGTGGTAATATAAATCATCGCGGCAAAATACTCAGCGACATTATATTTCTTTGCCCCGACTCTCCAATATACAACAGGTATTGCTATCAGAGCCGGAATATAGACAGTTAGGTTCCGCGCAATCATATTGTTAGTGAGATAATCCGCTATCGTCAACAATACATGGTGTATCAGCGAAACGTGTTCGACAGCTGAATCGGCCACTACCCCATCAGGTTCAGACGTGAGAAGCCCTGAAATGAATGTGCTGATAAAACACACGATTATAAGCATTGATACCGGAGGAACATATCTAACCCGGCGGCACTGTATATAATCGCGGATCACACACCAAGGATGAATCAGAAGCTGCCAGGCCGTAAACAAAAACCCCCGATTGATACGCGATAATCCTGAAACAAGCCCGATGAAAAAAGACTTGTTTTGAAGTCTTTTTTCATCGACACTCTGACCGCAGTCGGGACAAAAGCGGGAAGTGCAGTCACAACCGCAATTCCTGCACTTAAACACTATATGATTGTTTTCCTGAGAATCGGGCATTATCTTTTAATCTACTTCGTAATATTTCACCGCTTTGTCAGGATTATCAATTCGGAGATTTCCGGGAACCGTGTATTTGGGTGACAACTGCTGATCCCATGAACCCTGAGTGAACTTATATTCGGCAGGAAGGCGGAGGTTGAGGTCAATGGTGTAGGTAGAATCATTTACTCGATTCATCTTTACACCCATCGGATTCCAGTTGGCAAGAGCATCTTGATTACCTGTGATATATACATCGCCATTTAGCGACTGCCCTTTGACTTCGATATGAACCGGATATGTCTCGATTGTGACAGGCTCATGATTGTGGGTCACCCTATAGATTGAATAGTCTTTTAAAGCATCGATTATCACAGGTTGATAACCGGCGCTGTGTGAAAATTGTGGATACTCCTTGAATTTCATTATGGTATAGTCAGGCAACCCGGCTGATTCAAAATAATTCTTCACCATATCCCACGATGGTCTCCACATTGGTCCCCACCCGGTATCTTCGCACTCATTGGCCATACTGAGGAATAAATATCTCGGCTTACCATCTTTGAAATAGAAATTTATAAGACCATCAGCCCAAAGCTGATTATCCCAGACTAAATTTGGAGACAGTGCGATATAATCGTCAAACATATCCTCTGTTTCCAAAGCATCAAGAACAAATGAGGCACTCAACGAATGACCGACAGCGAGCGTATGACCTGTAGTACGATAGTTGGAGTCAATATATGGCATGAGTTCCTCTTTCAGGAATTTTTTGAATTGAGGAGCACAACCATAACCCTCAGGCATTCCTTCGGGCATAAGGGTATTGACTGTTTCGGAATAAAAATCACGATTCCGTTCGTAATTATATTCAGGCACATAAGGCGAAGGCACACCTACGACAATATATTGACGCACTTCTTCATCTGGCAACACTTCTTCCTGACAACCGTAATGAAGCAGATTATGCACCAGTCCGAATCTTGAATAGTTTTGAGCATCGAACACATAGATTACATCGTAATCCGAATTTGGGTTGGTGTCGTAATTCTCCGGAGTAAAGATTATGAAAGGGCGCTTGAAAGGGAAATTTTTAGAATCAAATTCCTTGTATTCGACTCTGGCAATTTCCTGAGCCGACAAACTTCCTATTGAAGCAATGACCATCAATGCTATGCAAATCACTCTATATGATAAGGCGCTAATCTTCATGGATACTTATTTACCGTAAATAATCGCAAATATAGTCATAATTAAAAAAGGTTGTCTAACATCACGATGGAAATAATTTGCGCCTTTACAGCTTTGTTGTGATTATAACAAAAGTTGATGCGTAGGGTAATGACGTAGAGTGAAGGTATTTGGGGGATTTATCCGACTGACTGACACGATAGAAACAATAGCTCCAACCTTGCCCCATATCGGTGTATAAAGCCTCTTTCACTCCCTGAGAGAGCAGTGCATCAATGAAATTTCCAAATGTTACGATACCTTGACTTTCATAGAGAGTCAGCTGATAGTCGGAAACAAGACATAAGGCGCGGAATACATTTCTATTTCCAAGTGGACGTGTTGTCTTAACAGCGTTGCCATTGTGAATCATCATCTCTTGCGCGAAGCCCATGCCACCTTCTTGTGCAGCATTATCCAAAGCAGAGGAAGAATCTTTATAATGGAATGGTGGTCCGGAAGTTGAAGGAGGATTTCAGTTTGAGGCACAGCAGAGGCGGTGCCGCTGCGACTCCCGATAGTCTGACCGACAAATGACGATGAACTCCGTCTGACACAAAACAGTCATCAGGACTTAGCCGATAACGATAGCGGAGCGATGTATCATTATAGTTGGCGCGATGGTGTGGACGATGTGGAAATGAAAAATAGGCAACCCCCTCTCAGCGTCGGAATGATAGACTCAATACGATCCCTCCCGAAACAATGGTGGAGAAATGCCGCGATTATCTTTTGAAGAACTGAGCGTCGAGCGGTCAACTCGGATGCCACTCAAGTGGACCGGCTGAAAGTCGCCCAACTGGAAGCCTGACCGCGACATTCGGCTTAGAGGCGAAGCCGGAGAGCCGATAGACAAATGAGAGTGTAGGCAATGGCGACAAATGAGCATGGAGAATTTTCGGCTGCACTCGGCATAGTCAAGCGAGCTTGCCTCTGCTCTCATTGGCACGAAAATTCCCGGACACGGGAAAAGGCTGCCCCGGCGGACAGCCGACCCTTTGAGGGAATGGATTTAGAAACCT
>CAMWLY010000077.1 GCA_947175145.1 uncultured Muribaculaceae bacterium
GTGAAATATAAATATATAACAATTAATATGCCAAATTCCTCCGATTGCTTAATCGGGTGTGTCAAAATAAATTCGACACACCCGATTAATTATTGTAAAAGGGAATAATAAGTTTATTCTGTAATTACTCTGCGAGCACCGACATATCTGCCTTCATAGTAACCTTCGCAACTGTTGATTCTGACACCTCGGATGCTTGCATGTATGAATTTGAAATCACCGGTAGCATTATTAGCCTCTGTGACGATTCCAACATGTCCTACATTTTTGCCACTGCTTCTGCTTGTGAAGAATACAAGGTCTCCTTTGCGCAATTCTTTGCGATCTACCTGAACACCGTCGGTATACTGGATACGAGATGCCGGACTGATTTTATAACCGAATTGCTTATATACATAGCTTGTGAAGCCTGAACAATCAAATGCATTCGGACCTTTCATGCCATGTCGGTATGGTTTGCCAATGTGCTTTGAAGCCTCGGTAAGAAGATCTGCTATCATTCTCTCACTTTCCGACGAAAGACCTTTTACTGCGTCATTCTCACGCTTGGAAACATCTTCCTTTAGCATGTTGTTGATGACAGTCTTGTCTAATTTGGAGCTTTTCACATTTGCAAGCTGCGATGCGTGGGCACGCTGATGAGCCTTCTGAGATGCAGTAGTTTGAGCACTGACGGGCAGTATAGCAGCTGCACTTATTACTATGGCAGTAAGAGTCTTAAAAAAATTCATCTTAGGTTAATTCGAACGGAAGCTGACATCTATCAGTATCGGCTTTCAATAATTTCACATCGCAAAGATAATACATTTATAAGTGAACTCCAAATATAAAAGGCTCATTTTCTTCAAATTTAAACTATTTTAGCAAATAGCACAGATAACTGAATTGTGTGCAGTTTCAGAACATGTAAAGAACAATTAACAATTTGATACACTTATCACATGCAATTAATGCTTATAATTTCGTTTGAATAAAAGTGATAAATAACCTTAAGACAAAAGATCTATTAACCTTTATACCCAAAATGAAAAGACTTATGATTGGCTGCGTGGCCACCTTGCTCGCCGCCTCTTCTATTTCTGCTAAAGACCGCATCACTGTAAATCCCGATGCTGTAAACACCGGTTCAATTCTTCATGCATGGAGTTGGAATTTCCCTGAAATGGCACGCTCGATGCAAGAAATAGCTGATGCCGGATTCACTATGATTCAGACATCACCGGTGCAGCAGTGCTATGCTCCCGAAGGAAGCGGAAAGAAAATTTTTGATGAAAACGTGACCGAAGGAAACTGGTATTATTACTATCAACCGACCGATTGGAAGATTGGCAACAATATATTGGGCACCAAAGAGCAGATGCAAGAGATGCTTGATTCTGCCGCCAAATATAATATAAAGGTGATCGTGGACGTGCTTCCCAACCACACTGCTTTTGATGTAGATGCAGTTTCCGAAGATTTCTACAAAGCTGTAGGGGGTCGCGACAAAATGTTTCACTCTAATGGTCTGCAGCCTGTGCAAGACTATAATGACCGCCTGCAATGCACTCTTTGGGGTTCAGGTGGACTTCCTGACGTAAACACTGAAAATCCCGATTTTCAGAAATACTATCTTGAATTTGTAAATGAACTCCTCGACATGGGTGTGCGCGGTTTCCGCTATGATACTGCCAAACATATTGGAGTACATTCCGACCCCGTAGATACAGCCTCTGGTGTTAAGGAAAATGATTTCTGGGATGTAGCTACAGGTCGTAAAGCTGTAAAGGGTGTCAAGCTCGCACTCCCTTACGATGAACTTTTTGTATATGGCGAAGTTCTGCAGGACAAGAATGTTCCGGAAAAGGAATATGCCGATTACTTCGGACAAACAGCATCAGGCTATGGTTGGTTGCTTCGTGAAGCTCTTGAAAAGCATTCGGCCAAGGGTATCGACCTAAAGAGTTTTCACCATGAGGCAGCTCCCGAGCATCTTACTACTTGGGTAGAGAGCCATGATACATATGCCAACGCTCATGAATCAGCACATCTTACCGATGACCAGATTCGTGCGGGCTGGGTATTCCTGACCGCGCGTCAGAACGGTACTCCCCTCTTCTTCTCGCGCCCTGCCGGTTCTACACGAACCAATTACTATGGTAACAATGTGCTCGGTGCTCGCGGCAATGATGAATTCAAACACCCGGAGGTAGTGGCGGTCAATAAATTCCGCACTGCAATGGCCGGACAGCGTGAGGATGTTCAGATTTCCGATAGCGGAGAAGTGCTGCTCGTGAATCGTGGCAAAAAGGGTGCAGCTGTGGTTAACATCAGTAAATCAGCAAATTTTGTAGATCTTCCCACAGGTCTGCCCAATGGCACTTATCGCGATGTTGTGCACAATAAAGAGTTCAAGGTTAAGGGTGGAAGACTCACCGGTGTGCTCGCTCCCGAACGCTCATATATTCTCATGAAGAAATAAGATAACATGTTGTGTGAGACCCCGAAGGTTCATTAGAACCTTTTTGGCATAATATTTGTATTAATGTAAGTGGATTCGATGGATACCAATCCCGAATCCACTTACATTATTATATTAGAAAACATCTATTCAAAACAATCTAATCATGAATATCAAACCACTTGCAGATAGAGTGCTTATCGAGCCTACAGCTGCAGAAGAGACCACAATGGCCGGTATCATTATCCCCGATTCAGCAAAAGAGAAACCGCTTAAAGGTTCAGTTCTTGCTGTCGGCACTGGGACCAAAGATGAAGAAATGGTGCTCAAAGCCGGCGATGTAGTACTTTACGGTAAATATGCCGGTACCGAAATTGAGCATGAAGGGAAGAAATATCTGATAATGCATCAGAGCGATGTACTCGCTGTTTTTGCATAATCAACCATAGTTCAATCACTGATTTATAATCCAAAATATAGAATCAATTCTCATCTAAGTTGAGAATGCATTCAATACTGATATTAAAATGGCAAAAGAAATTAAATTTAATATTGAAGCTCGCGAGGAGCTTCGAAACGGTGTTGACGCTCTTGCCAATGCTGTCAAAGTCACACTCGGCCCTAAGGGTCGTAATGTAATCATCGAGAAGAAATTCGGTGCTCCACACATCACTAAAGATGGTGTGACTGTGGCACGCGAAATCGAGCTCGAGGATGCATTTGAAAACATGGGAGCTCAACTTGTGAAAGAAGTTGCTTCCAAAACCGGTGATCAGGCCGGCGACGGTACTACCACTGCCACAGTGCTTGCTCAGTCAATAGTAGGAATCGGACTCAGAAATGTGACTGCCGGTGCAAATCCTATGGATCTGAAGCGTGGTATTGACAAAGCTGTCTCAAAAGTTGTGGAAAGCATCAAAGCTCAATCTCAGGAAGTAGATGATGACATCAGCAAAATTGAGAATGTGGCAAGAATTTCCGCCAACAACGATGAAGAGATCGGACGACTCATAGCAAGTGCTATGGAGAAAGTAAAGAAAGAGGGTGTAATCACAGTCGAAGAAGCAAAAGGCACAGAAACTTCTGTAGATATAGTTGAAGGTATGCAGTTCGACCGCGGCTATATCTCACCATATTTCGTGACCAACTCTGAAAAGATGGAATGTGAGATGGATTCTCCCTATATACTTCTATATGACAAGAAGATTTCCAATCTGAAAGATATGCTTCCCATCTTGGAGGCTGTCGCACAGTCAGGTCGTCCGCTTCTGATCATTGCAGAAGATGTAGACAATGAGGCTCTTGCAACCCTCGTTGTGAATCGTCTGCGCGGAAGTCTCAAGATTTGTGCAGTCAAGGCTCCCGGTTTCGGAGACCGCCGCAAAGAGATGCTCGAAGACATCGCAGTCCTTACAGGCGGCACAGTTATAAGCGAAGTCAAGGGTATGCAACTCGCTCAGGCTACAGTAAATGATCTTGGTACAGCCGAGAAAGTATCTGTAAACAAAGATAATACCACCATCGTGAATGGTGCCGGTTCCAAAGATGCCATTTCTGCGCGTATTAATCAGATCAAGTCTCAAATCGAGACCACTACTTCAAACTATGATAAGGAGAAGCTCCAGGAACGTCTTGCCAAACTAGCGGGAGGTGTAGCTGTTCTCTATATCGGCGCTCCGAGTGAAGTAGAAATGAAAGAGAAGAAAGATCGCGTAGATGATGCCTTGTCTGCAACTCGTGCGGCCATCGAAGAAGGCATTGTGCCCGGAGGCGGTGTGGCTTACATCCGCGCACTCTCATCTCTTGAAGAACTCAAAGGAGACAATGAAGATGAGAATACCGGTATCGCAATCATTCGCCGAGCTATCGAAGAACCGATGCGTCAGATTATGAACAACGCCGGTCTCGAAGGTGCTGTAATTATCCAGAAAGTCAAAGAGGGCAAAGGCGATTTCGGCTATAATGCACGCACCGATACATTCGAAAACTTCTTCGAAACAGGTGTAATCGATCCTGCGAAAGTTACGCGTGTAGCTCTTGAGAATGCAGCAAGCATTGCCAGCATGTTCCTGACTACCGAGTGTGTCATAGCTGACAAAAAAGAGGAAACTCCGGCTGCTCCTATGGCAGCTCCCGGCATGGGCGGTATGGGCGGCATGATGTAAAAGTCAATCCAATCCGAACATTTAAATCAAATAATAGCGGCTGTATCGAAATTTCGGTACTGCCGCTTGGTTTTATATATATCTAAATGTTTAGATACTCCATCTTTCAGCAAGCCGGAGTATTATGTCCGCCAGCATCTGCTCGCGCTCGGTATACACATGACCTGTGCCCTCTACAAATATTACTTCATTCATATCCGGCTGCTGTGTATGCGAATTAATCAGCTCAATAAATGCACGCGGTTCCCCATATGAAAACCGGTCGTAAGTTCCGATTATAAGTGCCCCGGTCTGACGAATTCTTTCCACTTCGGAAAAATCCCCATCAGAATCCGAATGAACATTGTCAAGTGGATTTCTCCATAACCATTGCCAGGCTGTTTTAGCAATCATTGGCGCCCACCCCATAAACGGGAATGGCAACATCCGATCTTCCATGCCATTATCTACATAATACCTGATTATGTCACGCTCATCATCGGTCACATTGGAAAGCATATATTTCATATTAGCCGGACTGACAAGTATATAATGCTTCACCGACGTGTCCTGTGCATTAGCGAGATAATGAATAACCTTATTAGCCCCCAATGAATGACCTGCAAGTATTATATTTCCATAACCTTTCGCCTCGGCAAATTTTACGTAGGCGTTTATATCATCGCAAATGTCATCGAAGCATTCATTGAACGAACCGATAATCTCATTGTTCCCGGTCCGAGTATTTACCGTTTCCATCTTATTGAATGCATCATTGGTCTGTGCATATATGAATGCTATACCATGCTCACACAGTGTATCTCCGATATTATAATACATCGGGTTGGAGTAAAAATTACCATGTATTCCGGTTATGGCAATCACCACGGTATTTTCGCCACCCTTGGCAAAAATTACACCATCAAGTTGCACACCTCTGCGTGTCTGTGCTTTTATTAGTTTCCGCATAGCCATCTGGGTTTTGGTACAAATATACATGTATGACCGTCAGTGCGGTAACATGCATTGCATGAAATACAATCAGCCTTATCAGTCTTATTCTCTTTGAGAAGTTCCGGCAACTCAGGCTGCCGAATAAGCGGACGCGACAATGACAATAATTCGATTTTTGAATTATTAAGTATGTCTTCCATAACATTTTTGGAGCGCAATCCTCCGACGAGGATTACAGGCACATCAACTTCTTCAGCAAGCCTCTCTGCGAAATCTCCGAAGTATGCCTCATCATTATCACTCCTGATGCCCGCACGCGATGTGCCGTTTCCACTCACTTCAATAGAGTCGATACCCTCTTCAGCAAGTAATTTGCAAATTTCAAGAGAATCAGACTGCGTAAGTCCCCCTGGAAGAAAATCGGAAGAATTAATTTTTATTGTGAGGTGTAATCCGGGCGCCACATTTTTCAATCCATGAAGAATTTCAATGAGAATGCGCGCTCTCCCTCTGTTTGATCCACCATATTCATCAGTGCGATGGTTCACTGCCGGAGAAATAAATCGGCTTAGAAAGAAAAAGTGAGCTGCATGTATCTGTATGCCATCAAATCCGGCTTCAGATGCCCTGCGGCCGGCCTCAACAAACATATTAACTACCTCACTGATCTGGGCCTTGGTCATATAATCTATATCGACCTCCATATAGACCCCATCTTGAGTTTTGGTATAATATGCCCCAAGGGCAAGCTGTGTTATCACAAATACTTCATGCTTCTTTATAGTATCGGTTAATTTTCGATATTCCGGAATTAATGTATCGCTGCAAAGACGCATCATGCCACCAAAATATTGGTCGTGTGCATCTACGCTTGTGAAACCGGTGATAATTGTTCCGATTCCACCGGATGCGAGTTCATTATATAAAGCATAAGAATTTTCGCAAATTCCACCTTCAGGCGTTGCAATATTTTCCCATGTGGCAGATCGCACCAGTCTATTCTTTGCTTTGAAGTTATGAGCCTCAAAAGTCTCAAATATTATTTTCTGCATAATTTTTGAATTCAGGTATTAAGTATTCGGTAGATTCTCAGCGGTGTCCATTCCGGCATAATATGCAGTTTTCTCATCTATCGGGAAATGTTCATCTCTATAATGGCGTTTCTCTTCCTCGTTAAACATCTCCATTTCATAATCAGCATAGTTGCGGAACTGATATGTATTATACGCACAAACTCTCTTCGAAGGATAACGGAATGCATTTGAAATATAAGCCTCTATATCATTCCAATGTTGCTCATAGTGAAGTTCTGATGCCATATCTTTCGGACAGTTCATCGAGTAAATCATAGTCACCGGCACAGGCTTGGGTGCAAGTGAATCATGATGCAGTCGATATGAGGTTTTGCAGAATAAAGCCCTTTCGAGAAAGCATCTCGTGTATGCTCCAAGTTCTCCAAAATATATTGGACAAGCAAATGCTACTGCATCTGCATCATATACCTCCGGAATAAGATCGTGTATATCATCTTTTATAGGACATTGACCATAGAACTTACCATTCTTTCGTTTACACGAGAAACAACTTCTGCAGCCTGTGTAAGTCAATGAATAGAGATCGACCCATTTTACTTCAACCTCGGGGAATATATACTTGAATCCCTCAACCCACTTTTGTAGCATCTTGGCGCTATTACAGTCCTTTCTTGGACTACCATTGATGGCTATTATTTTCATACCGTTTTAATTAAAAGCAACATTTTTTGTATTTCAACAATTTTATAGCTACATTTGTTGAGGTATATACCTGTATGTTACATAGTTACCAAAAGGTGTAAAATATGGAGAATCAAAAATATAGAAGTCTGAAAACAAATGCAAAATTTGGAGGTCGCACATATTTCTGTGCACTTGAACTCGCCTTGGAGCTTATTGGAGGCAAGTGGAAATCCATGATGCTATACCAATTGAAAAACGGCCCTCTCAGATCATCGGACCTTCAGCGCAGAATGCGCGATATTTCGAATAAGATGTTTACACAAACAGCCCGCTCTCTTGAACGGGACGGTTTAATTCAGCGCGAGGTATTTCCGGTTGTGCCTCCACGTGTAGAATATTCGCTGACCGGATTAGGAGAGAGTGCTATTCCTGTAATTATGCAGATGGGATATTGGGGTGAAGAAATAAGTACCTTCGATTGAAGGTACTTTCATTTCCACAGTTCTACTCCGCCATCATTTACGATTTAAGACGTTTTTAACAAATGCTCCATCTCCTTACCTGCAAAAAAACGATTCCCGGCATTTCTGAATCCTAAACTTATATAAAGTTTCCGCGCCGATGTATTTTCATAATCTACAAGGAGTCCCACCGGCTTTCCTGCATCTACGGCTCTTTTATAAACTTCACTGATTAGGATTGAACCCACACCTTGTCCACGATATTCCGGAAGAACCATTAATGAATCTAAATAAACTTCATCAGGAGATGTTTCATCAGCGAAATCATCTTGACTAAGTGTCCAACCCAATAATTGGCTGCTCTCCGCTATAAAAGCCAATCGAAGTTGATGAAGCATTGCACCATCATAGAAAATAACAGCCCCAATTCGCTTACCGTCATCATTAACTGCAATCAGGGCATTCCGATAACTATATTGTGAATTCTCCATGGAGGCCAGACTTGTAAATAATTCCTTTATAAGAGGAATCCTGTCAGCAGAACCGGCCATTTGCAACACATGCTCATCTCCTATCGCAGTAAGCACAGCTTTTGCCAAAAAGCTTGCATCATCTCGTGAAGCGGGAATTATATTGATTTTCATTAGTAAATATATTAATTC
>CAMWLY010000078.1 GCA_947175145.1 uncultured Muribaculaceae bacterium
CTTCGCAACCGGACTATCAAATGGTGCCTTCGTGCACAAAGTGCAAGGCCAGATGATTAAATCAGCGGGCTTCAACAAACTTGGTGAAAAATATGTAAGTCACTACGATGAAGAAATGGGTTGGGTTACAAAATTCATTGACCGAATCCTTGACCTGGGAGGTGAGGTAAAGGTAGAAGACCGCCCAGCTGCAGCACTCGTCAGCGACCCCATCGAGTATGTGAAGTGCGATCTCAAGTGTCAGAACGAAGGTCTTGAAGTTTTTCGCAAGTGCCTTGCCGAGGTACATGATGACCCCACAACATACGACCTTCTCAAAGAATACCTCAAGGATGAGGAAGAAGATCTCTACTGGAGTGAGAACGCAATCGAGATGATTGCTAAGCTTGGGGATGCCAACTGGCTCATGCTTCAGGTATAAGACAAGCAATCAATAAGTAAAAGAATAGGTAATCGTTGTCCGTGCTTCAAGATCGGACAACGATTTTTTATGACCATAAGATTATGAAAGTAATCGAAATAAATAATAGGTGGAATACAGTGACACTTGTAAAGAAGGCTCTCGATGGAGTGGCTTCAACAAGTTTCACTACAGTACATAACGACTTATTTGCATATTGGACTACTTCTGAATACCTGCACTCAAATTTATCTGATTGTGTTGATAGCCGATAAATCACGACATCACGTCTTCGACGTTTCGGGGAGTGCTTTTAGGCTGTTCACAGCTGCCAATCGCCCCCATATCTGGAATCTAACATCTGAAATGCGCAGCGGGGGATTGATTCTCAACCTCTGTTTTTTGTAAAAATCGCGGTTATAGTCGCAAAAATTTGTACCGGCAAGATGTGTTAATCGTGATTTTTTGTAGCTTGTGCAACATTTATCATAGTCTTATCTGTTGCGAATTAGCTAATTTAGCCGCTACTATAAAATAACTACTGTCTAACCGGTTAACCTCCGACAAGAAACTTAGAATGATGACTCCATCTTACAATCCGCTTATCAAATCATTGGGCTTGTGTGCCATGATGTGTCTATCTCTCTTCCCCTCTAATTCGGCCACAATAGAGAACGATACGACGCTCTATCATGAACCTTATCGTCCGCAATATCATTTCACGCCTGCACACCGCTGGATCGGTGACCCGTGCGGTTTGGTGAAACGTGGCGGTAAATATCTCGCCTACAGCTGGGGTGGAGCAGAATCAACTGACCTTGTGCACTGGCGCGAGCTGAATAATCATGCCATAAAGGGTATGCCACCCAAATCGTCGGCCTTCACAGGAAGCGTGGTAGTCGATACCCTTAATTCTGCCGGCTGGGGAAAGGATGCAATGGTTGCTGTGTTTACCCTCTTTGATGAAGATTCGAAAAAGCAGTCGCAAGCGGTCGCATTCAGCCATGACGAAGGGGAAACCTATCAGTTCTATGACAGTAACCCTGTGCTGGATATATGGAGCACCGAATTTCGCGATCCGACGGTCATTCGCTACGAGCCGACCGGTAAATGGGTTATGGCCGTGGCAAAGGCTTTGGAGAAAAAGGTGGCATTTTATGAGTCTGACGATCTCAAGCACTGGACCTGGACAAGCAATTTCGGCCCAATGGGTGACAGTATGCGTTCGTGGGAATGCCCCGACCTTTTTCAGGTTACCGTAGAGGAGACCGGTGAGAAAAAATGGGTGCTTCTTGTCTCCATAAATTGGGCCCGCGAACAGTATTTTGTCGGCGATTTCGACGGTAAGAAATTTATTCCCGATAATCCTAATGCAGATCCCATCTATGTAGACGATGGCATGGATTATTATGCTTCGCGCGTATTTCAGAATTGGGATTCCCCTAAAGATTCCCCTACAGATGATGAGGTTGTCACCTTAGGCTGGGTGAATTATTGGGATTATGCTCCGCAGGCTCCTTCGAAATGGGGCAAAGGTGTGTGGTCAATTCCCCGATACTATTCACTATATAATACGCCCGACGGCATGCGTCTTAGGCAAACACCGGTGAAAGCATTGGAATCATTGCGCGGCAAAGAGGTTAAGATTAAGAAAACCTACAATGCCGGTACATTCCCTCTACCTCGGATTTCCGCTATGGAAAACCAATATGAGATTGTAGCTGACCTTGATGTGTCTTCAAATGATGTGGCCGGTTTTAATATGTGTGTTGGTGATGGCAGAAAGGTATCGCTGAGTTATGATGCTTCAACCGGGTATCTTACGCTCGACCGCACAAACTGTTCCGATGTCAAGATAAAATTCTTCGACCGCGTGTCCAATTCGCGGATTGCAGCTCCGGGCACAAGAAATATCTCACTTCGCATCTTTGTGGATAAGTCTACTATCGAGATATTTGCCGAAAATGGTAAAAAGGTTATGACTCTTCTCACTTATGCTTCTCCCTCGCAGAAAGGTGTGGAATTCTTCACACAGAGAGGCAAGGCAAAATTGAATCTCACGGCATGGCCGATGAAAAGTATTCATTGAACCGGTAAGGAGAGTCTGCGACTCTGATTTCAGCAAACCGTTCGTGGTTTTTAAATGTTGTATTATAACAGTCCGTTCGACAAATATTGTGATAAAACAACGTGTTATAAACCATGGATTATATCAAGGCTATCGAGATTCGCAGGTCTGTAAGGACCTACAATCCTGATAAATCTCTTAGTGATAAGGAAATCTCTACGATACAGGAGGCTATTGACAGTGCATGGTCTCCTTTCGGAGGCGATGTTGCTGTAAAACTACACCGTTTTGATTTGGAGGGTAAGCAGACTCCGAGCACGTATGGTTCCGTGAGCGGGGCAAGCTGGTATATGCTTGTCGGGTTCGCTGAAGACCGCGATTCGGCTCTCTCTGCCGGATTCAAGCAAGCACAGGTAGCGCTGAAAATTTTCAGCATGGGTCTTGGAACCAACTGGATGACTGATACATTTAGAGGCGGAGTGTTTAAGCAAGCAGCCGGTTTCCCTGATAGTACCCCACTGCGGGTGATAATGCCTGTGGGTTATCCGGCCGAAAAACCGCGTCTGATGGAGAAGTTGACTCACAAGATGCTTGGAAGTGCATCAAGAAAGCCGTTTGATTCCATGTTTTTCAGCGGTGATTTCGAACACCCGGTAGCCACCGGCAGCCCATTTTATAAACCCCTGGAGTATATGCACTCAGCACCATCAGCCTACAATAAGCAGCCTTGGCGTGCACTTGTAAAGGGGAATAAAATCTATTTTTATCAGGAGCCGGGTCAGGAGTCTCTGATTGGAATGGGTATCGGACTTGCGCAATTTTATTTTTCGCTGTTGCAGTTAGGTCACACCGGAAACTGGGGTGATACAAGCGATGCACCGGCGCACAAAGGTTGGGAGCCGATCACAAGCTTTTCTATATCAGATTGAAGGTGAGATAGAAACTCTCGATATGGTTAATTTCTTAATGCAGAAGTAAATAATTATGAAATTTGTCACAGATAAGGATAGAATATATGCCACTGATGCTTCCGGGAAAGTGGTGGCAGAGGTTACATTTCCGACAGTCAATGGTGTATCTACTATAAATCATACATTTGTAGACCCCTCGCTAAGAGGGGAGGGAGTAGCAGGGAAATTGGTAAAACTCGCAGCTGATCACATTATTGCGGAGGGTAATAAATTGGCGGCAACTTGTTCGTATGCAGTTGCATGGTTCAAGCGGCATCCTGAATATAAAACGGTCTGTTCGGGCCCGGTAGCGTGCAGAATAGATATACCAAAATCATAAAGGAAGATAGCTTATTTATCTTTCGTGCGGCGCTCACAATAAGCAGAGGGTGTTTCTCCGGTAATTTTCTTAAATGTGCGAGAGAAATGCTGCGGGTAATCAAACCCTAATGAATATGCTACTTCCGATGAATTCATGCCCGACACAAGTCGGTTCTTGGCCAGTTGTATCATATATTGTTTGATATGGTGATTGGCTGTTTCACCGGTTGATTTTCTGACAACATCGCTCAGATATGTGGCCGACATATTCAGCTGTTCGGCACAATATTTCACGGTCGGAACGCCTGATATCAATTGCCGCTCTCCTGCAAAATATTCTTGTAACAGTTTCTCAAATCTGGTAAGTATGTCATTGTTGGTAACAGTGCGCGACACAAACTGACGCTCATAGAATCGTTTGGCATACCGCAGCACAAGATTGATAAAACCTGCGATAATTCGATTCTGAATGGCATCCGGCGGAAACCGCAGTTCAGTTTCAATCTGTCTGAACAGTCCGATTATGATGTCGCGTTCCTCTTCCGACATGTGGAGCGCCTCGTTAATCCTGTAATCAAAGAAGGAAAAATTTTTGATTTCCTTTTCAAGACCGGTGCCCTGCAAAATGTCGGGGTGAAACAATAAAGCCCAACCTGTCAGGTTCACAAGAGCACCATTATCCTCTTTTCCCCCTATCTGGCCGGGAGCCACACATATCAGAGTGCCGGCGGAGTAATCATATTTCCCGGTGCCATAGATCAGATCAAAACTTTCATCATTTCCCTGAAGAAAAAGACCATAGACTTCATAGCGATTGAGACTATGAGGCACAGGCGAGAGCTCACTGAAGTTTATGACACTGACCAGATCATGAGTATCAGTCTGGCCGATAAATGAGCTGAAATCAGATGGCTTGCGTACTTTGAGAATGTTAGTCATTACGAGGTATTAGATTCGGTGTCCGGTCACCATACATAGCAAAATTGGAATATAAGCATGTCTGTCGTGAGTAATATGTATAGAATAGTCACTTAAAAAATCCTTATCCTATATTTTCGGCTCTCTTGAACAGTGAACCGGTGGGGCAGACAAATCTGCAATATGGTCTGCTCACAACTGCAGAGAGTGCCACAAAGAGGATCGCAGTTCCAATTACCCACCATGATGCTGATTGAAACTGGAATGCGCTGAATAATTCATAATCCATCCATTGGGTAAAGCAATCTACCCAAAGCAGCAGCATAAGAACAGCCCAAAGTATTTTGCGGAACCAATCGAAGCCTCTGAGAATTTTCGGAGAAATGCGTATTTTATACTTGCAGATTTCAGCCATCAATATCTGAGCGGAACCGAGCGGGCATATATGGTTGCAGTAATGTTGCTGACGCCCGAAAAGGGGATATATGAATGCAGCGATAAGCATGACAATTGCCACAACCCCGGCCGGCCATACAAACCCTGTGGAGATATATCGCAACATGAGAGAATAATCCAGAAATTGACCGCACCAGAAGCCGAGTACTATTACATTGGCTATCAATTGCAAATTATGATACCACTTGTTTCGCACAAGCAGCGGCACAATACAAGCGGCAAGTGTCACGGCCATAGCAACCCAGATTTTCCAAGGAAAAGAAGTGTCAGGTTTCTTATCGGAACCCTCATAATAATTCAGCCCGACCGTCAGATTATTGATGACTGCTTCGGAACTGTAAGTTGCACCACTCACCGCGTCAACCTTTGAAGATAATGCTTCTTCGGGGGACATGCCATTCCATGCGGTCAATAATGGTGAAACTCTTTCGAAAAATGATGGAGTTTCGTCATTGGGTAAAGCTGCAACCTGCTCAATCTTTCCATCTTTTATTAATATGTCAAGAGGCACCGGACCTGCATAGCCGGTAATGGTGCCCGGGATTCCATCGGTGTGAATGACTAAGGTGCCGTCAGAAGCAACTGAGATTGTGTCGGTATCAGTAATTTGTTGCTCTGGGTTTTCAGAGACCATGAACCGGTGTCCGAAAATTGTTTTATTGACAGTAATTGCTGCTACACACAGCATTACTATTACAAGAAGCAGGCTTAGTATCTTTTTTGACATACTAAGATAACTATCTCGTAACCTGATTTATTGCCTGTTAAGGTTAAGCAAGAAGCATATCGCGCACTATTACGGCATTATTGTGTTCGCGGTCATGTGACGAGTATAGAAGCGTCACCACTTCTTTATCTTTAAGAATCTTTTTGAAGACATCGAAAGCTGTGTTATCTTTAAGCTCAGCTTTATATTTTTCTTCAAATTGCGGCCACAGATTATCCGGATCTGTATGAAACCATTCGCGAAGCTCTGATGATGGTGAAATCTCTTTTTCCCACATGTCGTAATGGAATGTTTCATGTGAGAGACCTCGGGGCCAAAGACGGTCTATATAAACGCGAAAGCCATCGGTAGGTTCCGCGGTATCGTATGCTCGTTTAAGCTGGATTTTCTGTGTCATAATTATTATTCCTTAGGTTTAACTTTATTATACAATGCTTTATTCGCCTTCTGTTGTACGCGGTAATAATCGCCGCTCCTGCTAAAAGGATTATAAACAGCGAGCCTGCAATAATGCCAAGAATCAGAGGGATTGAAGAAGATATATGTGTCATGATTTTGGAGCTTGAGAGGGGAAGGGATGTGCGGTGGACTTAAGACGAGGAGGTATTCTCCCGTCCATATATTTTTGCCAGCCGGCAGTCAAAATTATCAGAATAAGGTATATCCATGATGGATTGGCGAGAAACAAAATACTCAGTAAAGTATTTACTGACATGTTGAGAGCTATCCATGACCATAGGCCGGCTTTTCTGAAATTCAGATCCATCATGATAGAAGCAGTCGCTTCATTAACCGTGGCGAGTACACTCTCAAACAGGTAAGCACAATATGCCACTAATGTAGAGAATAATAATGCTTCATTGTGGTCAAATGACTGCGAGAGGTGAAAATAAGCCGCAAAGCTTAGTGCTGCGATCCATAACAATGCATGAGTCACAGCGATAACATATCTCTCTATGAATCGATTTCGGCGTAACGCTTTCTCTATTTCGAAATTCAACTTTTCCTCCATTTAATTTATAAACAAATACAGTTTAAATTGCGTTCAGAGTGCGGTATATTATTATGATTATTCGGTGGTATGTCAATATGGTTCTGACAGCAGGTTGAGATCAGCACTTCTATCTCGGAGTATGATAAGCCGGCCAGTGCGCTTTCTGACTGACTCTGCTTTATGCCGAAGGCTTAATATCTGCAAGCGAACACTTGCCACTTATAGGGCAAACGGTGTTTTGGGATATTATAATCTTCATGGTAAAATCCTTTATTCTGACACTGATGTTGAAGCCTTGATTAAATCAATGAGATTATGAAAGCAGGACTACCTGCTATTTATAAACACGGAGAGGAAGGTGCTCTAACCAACTGAGCAAATAAATCAAAAAACCGAATGAGAAACTGATATTTTCTCTAATTTGCGTTGGGGTTAACACGTATAACCAACCAATTTTACAAGGAGAGAATTGATTTATCGTAGTTCACAAATCGCAAATATGCCTATTTATCGTAGTTTGTTATGTAAATTTTTAAGCATTTACCGAAGTTTTACTATCTTTGCTCCTTAAATACAAGGCATCGATGGAGACTTCAGTACTGCTTGAAATATTACGTGACCAACGAGAAGAGCTTGACTCACTTCGTTCACAAAGCTTTTGCAAAAGACAATTTTGGGTGGAGACTTGAATGTTTGGTGTACTTGGCATTATGCAGGAAATATGGAACCGGATATGATATATATTATCACAAAACCGACTCTTATGAAGTAGATTTCGTTGTTTGTCATCGGGCTACTGTAATTGAACTTATACAGGTTACATACGCTATATCCTCAGAAAAAACGTTCAATCGAGAAATTTCTGCTTTGGCAAAAGCGGGATTATCTCTTAAGTGTGACAATTTAACTTTAGTCACTGCCTTTGAGGAACGTGCGTTGGAGGTTTATGGAAGAGATATTAACGTCTGTGCAGCTTATAAATGGCTGCTGAATTAATCGATATGTTATATCTTATGTACTCCAAATGTATAGAATGGCTGATTCAGAAATAAGAAAACATCGAAGAATTTATGGAGTAATTTCAGGTGTTTCACATGGTTAAGAGTGAATTAGTATAATCACGTCCGACTTGGGCTTGAATCAACAACCCCCTGCCAGAACACAGACACGGTCAGTCAGGTGCTCTGACCAGCTAAATAAATCAAAAAGCCGAATGAATCCCTTCATCCGGCTTCTTGCGCTTCAGGATGGGTTTGAACCAACGACCCCCTGCCAGAACACAGACACGGTCAGTCAGGTGCTCTGACCAGCTAAATAAA
>CAMWLY010000079.1 GCA_947175145.1 uncultured Muribaculaceae bacterium
GTGCATTGTGCATTGTGCATTGTGCATTGTGCATTGTGCATTGTCCATTGCCCATTCCTAACGCCTAACACCTGAAATCTAATTTACAAACCGCGCAGGCGGAGCAGAGCGCCGACCTCAGGCGCATGTCCGCGGAAACGCTTAAACAGCACCATGGCATCTTCTGTATCACCGCTCTCCATGATATTCTTCTTGAAGCTCTGAGCTGTCTTCTTGTCGAAGATACCCTTCTGCTTGAAGAGTTCCCAGGCATCAGCCTCGAGCACCTGAGCCCAGAGATATGTGTAATATCCTGAAGCATAGCCATCATCGCCAAAGATATGTTTGAAGTAGGGCGAGCGGTAGCGGAAAGTTATCTCCTTGGGCATACCGATCTTTTCTGCCACTTCCACCTCAAAAGCCTTCGGGTCAGCCACTTCAGCCTGTGCGCCATACATCATATCAAGCAGCGCGGCACCCGCAAGCTCGGTAGCCACAAAGCCCTGGTTGAACTTGCCGGCCTGTTCCATCTTCTCTATAAGCTCGGCCGGAATCGGTTCACCGGTCTTATAATGCTTCGCATAGCTTTTGAGCACCTCGGGTTCGAAAGCCCAGTGTTCGGTGATCTGAGAGCACATCTCCACAGCATCGCGGTCCACATTGGTGCCTGCCAGCGACTTATATGGAGCGCGTGTCAGCATCCCCTGCAGCGCATGTCCGAACTCATGAAACATAGTCTCCACCTCGTCGATAGTCAGCAGCGCCGGAGTGTCGCCCGACGGACGGCTGAAGTTGCCCACATTATATACTATCGGGCGTTTCATCTCGCCATCGCCATACAGGCCGGCAGCCTGCATCTGCTCCATCCATGCACCCTGGCGCTTCGAAGCGCGGGGGTAATAATCGCACATCCACACAGCTATATGTTCGCCGGTTTTGGCATCCTGCACATCATAGACCTTAAGATCATCTATATACTTCGGAGCATCAGGCATCGGCACCATCTTGATACCGTAAAGTTTCTCCGCCACGTCAAACAATCCCTGAAGCACATTATCAAGAGCGAAATAGGGGCGCAGCGCAGCCTCATCGAGCTGGAATTTCTGCTGCTTGACCTTGTCGGCATAGTAATAATAATCCCAGGGGGCTATGGTTATGCCATCACCATGCGCATCGGCGTATGCCTGCATATCGCGCACCTCCTCGGCCGAACGGGCCACAGCCGGAGTAAACACCTGCATAAGCAGGTCAGTAGCGGCCTCGGGAGTCTTGGCCATCACGCGCGAGGTCATCATCGCGGCAAAATTATCGAAGCCCATGATTTTCGCTTTCTCATTGCGCAG
The DNA here is from genome assembly GCA_947175145.1 of uncultured Muribaculaceae bacterium. Taxonomy (GTDB): domain Bacteria; phylum Bacteroidota; class Bacteroidia; order Bacteroidales; family Muribaculaceae; genus Lepagella. The sequence goes on from CAMWLY010000079.1 coordinate 1,323, forward strand.
CTTCACTATTTGGCTGATCACAGGCAGATTGGAATTATCGCCATAGCTTGCCAAGTTGGTATAGCCCTCATATATCGCCTTGCGCAGACCGCGCGAATCGGCATACTGAAGCACCGGCAGACGGCTCGGAGCGTGGAGTGTGAACACCCATGAATCTGTCAGACCGCGCGAAGCAGCTTCATCAGCAGCCTGAGCCACACTTGACTCCGGCAGACCGGCCAGCTCCTTGGGGTCATACACCACCACTGTAAATGCATTGGTAGCATTGAGCAGATTGCGGTTAAACTTGATGTATAGCTTTGAGAGCTCATCATTTATGCGCACCAGTTCAGCCTTCTTGTCTGCCGGCAGAGCAGCCCCCTGTTCGGCAAATTGGCGGTAATACTTCTCCACGAGCCTTTTCTGCACCGGGTCAAGGCCCTGGCGGTCGCGGTTATCGTAGACTTGCTTAATGCGCTGGAAGAGAGCGTCATCGAGCATTACTTTATTTTGAGCCTCATTCAGCAGAGGGATAGCCTCATCGGCCATGGCGGCAAACTCCGGAGTCGACAGTGCCTCCATATAGTGGTAGAACACACCGGAAACTCTCTCCAGGATAGGCGAGAGGTTTTCGAGCGGCAGGATAGTATTATCGAAATCGGGCACAGCGCGATTCCTGGTTATATTGAGCAGGTTTTGGTCCTGTTCGGCGATACCGGCCTTGATAGCCGGAATGAAATCGGCTGTAGTTATCTTGTCGAAAGGTGCGATTTCATACTTGGTATCGTAAGGTTTGAGAAAAGGGTTTTCGGCCGCATTGGCTGCCGGGGCAGCCATAGCTGCCATAGCTGAAGTAAACATGATAGCTGACGCCATCTTCAAAAATTTTGCCATAGAAATATAGTTAGGTATTTTGCAGACAAATATACAATTTACAAATCCAAAATACAAACCTGACATCTACTAAAAAACAAGCGGGGTTGCGATATCTCATCGCAACCCCGGAAAAAGCTATTCAGTGGTTAAATTACTTGCGAGCGATCTTCTTGTAGCCATACACAGCGCGGTCACCAAGTTCCTCCTCGATGCGGAGAAGCTGGTTATACTTCGCCATGCGGTCAGAGCGGCTTGCAGAACCGGTCTTGATCTGGCCGGCGTTGGTTGCAACTGCGATGTCAGCGATAGTAGCATCCTCAGTTTCGCCCGAACGGTGAGAAATCACAGCAGTGTAATTGTTGCGCTGAGCCATCTCCACAGCGCGGAGAGTCTCGGTCAGCGAACCGATCTGGTTCACCTTCACCAGGATAGAGTTGGCGCAGCCATTCTCGATGCCCTTCTCGAGATACTTCACATTAGTCACGAAGAGGTCATCGCCCACGAGCTGGCAACGGTCACCGATCAGTTTGGTGAGAATCTTCCAGCCTTCCCAGTCGTTCTCATCCATACCGTCCTCGATAGAATCGATAGGATACTTGGTGATAAGTTCTTCGAGATACTTAGCCTGTTCTTCGCTGGTGAGTTTCTTGCCGTTTTCCTCCTTAGCGGCACCATTTTTCAGGTGGGTGTAGTCATACACGCCATTCTGGTAGAACTCCGAAGAAGCGCAGTCGAGACCGATGGTGATATCCTTACCGGGTTCGTAGCCGGCTTTCTTGATAGCCTCCATGATTACATTGAGGGCATCTTCAGTGCCTTCGAGTTTGGGAGCGAAGCCACCCTCGTCACCTACAGCGGTAGAGAGGCCGCGGGCTTTGAGCACGCTCTTGAGGTTGTGGAAAACTTCTGCACCCCAGCGGATAGCCTCCTTGAAAGAGGGAGCGCCCACCGGACGGATCATAAACTCCTGGAAGCAGATGGGGGCGTCAGAGTGAGCACCGCCATTGATAATATTCATCATCGGCACGGGGAGCACATAAGTGTTGGTGCCGCCGATATAGCGATAGAGGGGGAGGTCGAGGTAGTTGGCGGCAGCCTTAGCCACTGCGAGCGAAACGCCGAGAATAGCGTTGGCGCCGAGTTTTGACTTGGTGGGAGTGCCGTCGAGGGCGAGCATCATTTCATCGATACCAATCTGGTCAAGTGCGCTGTGGCCGATAAGAGCCTCTGCGATGGGGCCGTTTACATTGGCCACTGCTTTCAGCACACCTTTACCCAAGTAGCGGTTCTTGTCGCCATCGCGAAGTTCCAAAGCCTCGTTCTCACCGGTTGAAGCACCGCTGGGCACAGCTGCGCGGCCCATAACGCCACTTTCCAGAATCACATCAACCTCAACTGTGGGATTACCGCGCGAGTCAAGAATCTCGCGACCGATTACTTTCTCAATTCTCATTTTTGATATAAAATTAAATAGGGTTTTTCAATCGGCAAAAATACAAAAAAAATCTGAAATCTGAAATCTAAAAACTGCTATCTATCAAATACACGCGGTCGGTGGCGCGGGTCAGCGCCGTGTATAACCACCGGTAAAATTCCGGCCCCTCGGCATCCGCCCCGATACCCGACATATCTATATACACATGCCGCCACTGGCCGCCCTGCGCCTTATGCGCAGTCACACAGTAGGAATACTTCAGCTGCAGGGCATTATAATAAGGATCCTCATCGCGCGCCTTCATTCGCTCCGACCATTCCCCCTCATACTCCTCCATCACCCGGTTGCCGAACCGCTCCATCTCCTCCCGGGGAATCGCCGGTCCGTTGGCCGCCAGGCTGCGCAGCATCACCTCGGCCGCCAGGATCTCGCCCCCGTCGAGCTCCATCTCCACCTCGCAGAAATACCGTCCATACATCTTCTCCGTGTGTCCCACACTCGTGATGCGCCCCATATCACCATTCGCAATCAGTTGGCCGACACGATTTTTCGGCGCCCAGAAATAATCATTCTTCGCCACCATAACCCTGTCGCCACGCTCCAGCGGAGACTCGGCAAACATTACCATGTTTCTTACCGCCATATTATATCGGTTGGCGCGCATATTGCTGCGGGTTATGATTATAGTTTCCTCGTCGCCCACCGTGGCATACGAATTTGCCAGCAGGTCGGGGAGCTCCACGCTGCTTATCCGCTGCACATCGCCCACATTATCTATCTCCAGCAGAGGGGAATCCTCATTGCGCGTGTGAGTCAGGCAGAGTCTTACGCGAGTGGCATTGTGCACAATTCCGAAGTTATCCTGTTGGCGCAGAGGTATATCGAGCTGTGTGCAGATAGGGTCAAGGCCGAGTGCGCGCAGCCGCTCAGGCAGCATGGCCGTGGAGCTCTCCTGACCTACAGGTGGCAGCTGAGCCTCATCGCCGATCAGCATCATGCGGCAGCCCGGCCCCGAATACACGTATCGTATCAGGGTAGCCAGCAGCGAACGGCCCGGCATATCGCCGATCAGCGAAGCCTCATCTATTATATATAAGGTGTCGCGACATGGATTGGGAGCCACCAGATGGCTTCGGCCGGTCGGGTCAGCCGGGTTGGGGCGGAAGATTCGCCTGTGGATAGTCGAAGCCTTGTGTGCCGATAGGCGCGAAGCGATTTTTGCCGCGCGGCCGGTTGGTGCGAGAATCACCACCCGCTTTTTAGCCATATCCAGAGCCTTGATCAGGGCGCCGGTCAGCGAGGTTTTACCCGTGCCCGCGTATCCGTTGAGCACCAGCACCGAGTTCGGTTCGCCGAGCGAGTCCATAGCGAAAGCCGCTGCCGTGTGTAGCACCCGGAGTTGTGTCGGCAGCGGGGTATAGGGTAGTGTCGCCAGCGCGTGGTCGATGATACTCGAAGTCACAGAGAATTATGTTTAGTTTGTAGGGACGCGCCATGGCGCGTCCGGGATATAGCGATATTGATTGTTAGATATTTAATTAATTGTCCCGGTAGGGACGCGCCATGGCGCGTCCGGAATATGGCGCCTCCGGAATATCAATACGATTATTATTAAATTGGTCGTAACTCCAATTTTCAATATTTTCATCAATATATTGCATAATCTTATCATAGGCTCGTTGGTTGCGTATGATATGGTCATGAAATCGTTGCTGCCAGGCAAAATTCAATTTGCGAATATTTGTTTCTCTCTTCACAGTACTTTTTAATTGTCCTATGATTACTGCGAGTTTAGTATTGTGATGGAAATTTTGATATTCGGGTGCATTAATGCGTTTGGGAGTAAGACAACCAAGTTTTGGCGACATTGTTGAACCATAGAGCGCAACCTCGGATTGGCTCTCCATATTATTGAAGTTGTTAATTGCGATGATAAGATGAATATGATTAGGCATAATTACCTTATTCCATATCTCGGCACAGGGGAAATGCATACAGACGTTATCTATTGCATTTTGCAATATTAAGCCTACTTCTGAAAGATACATTACTCCATCAGTGATATGGCCGAAATAGTGCTGTTTATTAGCAGTGCAAATTGTAATGAAGTATATACCCTCGTTATAATTGTTCCACTGAGCTCGAAATTGATGTCTATCGGTCATTTTAAAAAATAAACACTACATTTACAACAGATTTACAAATATACTAAAAATTTTGATTGTCCCGGAGGGACGCGCCATATTGCGGACGCGCCATGGCGCGTCCCTACATGACAATATCGCTATATCCCGGATGCATCATATTTCGGACGCGCCATGGCGCGTCCCTACAAACCTAATGCTAAGATTGAACATATTTGGGAATCAGATGTTTTAACAATGAATCAAATTTGCAATTTGATAAAATAAAGTGTATTTTTGTATTGCTAAACTGAAATATCAGCAATATGGAAACGACAAATACAATCAGAATTCCGAATCCTTCCAAGGAGTTAGTCGCTTTCATAAAGGAAGCGCAACATGAAAAGAAGGTGCGTATGAAAACAATTTGTGACAAATATCGCAACCTGATTCACGAATAATGGAATCCATCGAATCATTAATTCCTGATAACGAGGGCAATCATTTAGTGGTTGTCCTCAGTTTTTATGATGATACTCAGAAACTTGACACCTTTCAGATCCCTTCAGAATTTATCAACCTTGATATAGCGGATATATCCATAGCTAAACTGAATCTTGATGCCCCCTTGGGACTTCGGGCATTTTATCAAATGTGCCACTGGCTAATAGATCAGTTTACTCAATTTCCCGATGCAGTATTTACATATATATGCTCTGTTGATCCTTTGGCTACAAATCATAATATGATTGCTCCGGAGCAGTATCGTTGGCGTTTATTTGAAGCTTTCTATCAACGTTTTCTCAATAAATTGAATAGTCTTGGCATAGAAGCTAAAGACATTGTGGTTGGGCCGGAAGGATATCAAACATTTGCTAAGAACACTTACCCTTAAATAACAAAAACGCTCAACAAATCACCGCAAAAACGCTCAACAAATCACCGCAAAAACGCTCAACAAATCACCGCAAAAATCCTCAATTGGGTTTGGTGCGAATATATATTTCTATTAGCTTTGTAAAAACAATATAAAGATAATGAAGTATATACCAAGAATTGCAGATCAGCTGTTATCAGATAGACTTCAAGCATTCGGTGCGGTTTTGATTGAGGGACCAAAATGGTGTGGAAAAACTACAACTGCAATGCAGCAGTCAAGAAGTGTTTTAAGACTTCAGGATCCTGATATGAGAAGTGCATATATTGCTACATCTCAGGCGAGGCCTTCAAATTTATTGAGGGGAGCTACTCCGAGATTAATAGATGAATGGCAAGATGCACCGGTGTTGTGGGATGCCGTGAGGGTTGCTGTAGATGATAGACAAGAAAATGGTCAGTTTATTTTAACCGGCAGTAATTCGGTTGATAAAAGTAAAATTCATCATAGTGGAACCGGTAGAATTGCACGCATTATCATGCAGCCCATGAGTTTGTTTGAATCAAATGAATCTACGGGAGAAGTTTCATTGAAGCAACTGTTCGATGGAGTTACGAGCGAATTGGTTGGAGAGGAGTCTAATATGACGGTTAATGATATTATATATTCTGCATGTAGGGGAGGCTGGCCGACTACTCTGTTGCATAGAGATAAAAAAGCTCAGTTAGATGTTGCTAAAGTCTATCTCGAAGGGGTCCTGCATGAAGATATTTCGCGAGTAGATGGCACTAAAAGAAGTTCGATATTAGCTGAGGCGATACTTCGGACATACGCTCGCAATGTATCCACTTTAGCCAAAAAGAGCTCTATGCTAAAAGATGTTATTGCTATCAATGATTCATGCTCTCCCAATACCTTTGATGATTATGTTGATGCTCTGACGAGGCTGTTCGTGATTCAGGATATAGATGCATGGTCACCGGCTGTAAGATCAGCAAGCTCTATTCGTAAAGGTAAGAAGAGAGGGTTCATTGACCCTTCCATTCCGATTGCAATACTGGGCTTATCTCCCGAACAATTAGAGGTAGACTTAAAGACATTTGGATTTATATTTGAATGTATGTGCAATCGGGATTTAAGGGTATATTCACAATCCTTGGGTGGGAATTTGTCGTATTATCATGATAGGTATGGATTAGAAGCAGACGCGGTATTGCATCTCTCAGATGGCAGATATGCACTTATTGAGTATAAACTTGGCAGTGAAGAAATAGAGAAGGGCGCTTCACATTTATTAGAGATAAAAAACTGGTTACAGAATATAACAAAGCTGAAAGGCAAGCTCGGTTGCGAGAACCGGATTTGCTTATGGTTGTAACAGCCGGTCCAATAGCATATACCAGATCTGATGGTGTTCATGTGATCCCTCTTGCATGTCTGAGGGATTAATAATACCTTTTCAGATTTCAGATTTCAGATTTCAGATTTCAGATTTCAGATTTCAGATTTCAG